>JAFDBA010000037.1 GCA_019313505.1 Deltaproteobacteria bacterium | reverse complement strand
GGAAGAGACAAGAATAACCTCCAGTCCACCGTCAATCAGACGACATATCTGCCTGCTGATGGATCGGATCGCTTTTAAATTCAATCCCTGGTCCTCGGTTAGAACATTGCTGCCTACCTTAACCACAACTCGCCGGGCGCTATTAAAAATTGATTTTCTGTTATCATTCATTTGGTCTGTCCAATAATTGAATGATTTTAGAGTTCAAATTTTCTATGCCCTTACCTGTAAGAGCTGAAATTAATATGACTTGTTTTTCCTTTAGAGCACTTTGAAACTTTTTTGCCGCTTCCCTGACGTCCGGCAAATCGATCTTGTTAAGGACCACAATTTGAGACTTCTCCGTCAACTTTTGATTATACATGTCAAGCTCTTTATTAACTATGTTATAGGCATCCAGGGGATTATCCATATCGATAGCCGACACATCGATAAGGTGAACAAGAATACGAGTGCGTTCAATATGGCGCAGAAATCTGATGCCGAGCCCGGTTCCCTTATGTGCACCCTTAATTAAACCGGGGATATCCGCTACCACAAAAGGTTCCGCCCAGCCGGTTTGAACTACACCCAGGCTGGGGAAAAGCGTGGTGAAGGGGTAATTACCTATCTTGGGACGCGCGGAAGAAACTGCGGTAATAAGGGTAGATTTGCCGGCATTGGGAAGGCCTATGATACCGACATCAGCCAGAAGTTTGAGTTCCAGCTTTAAAGTTTTAGTTTCACCAGGTTCGCCGGGTTGGGCAAACCGGGGAGTCCGGTTTGTCGATGTTTTAAATCGCGCGTTGCCTTGACCGCCTCTGCCGCCTCTTGCCGGCACAAAGGTTTCGCCTGGTTTGATCAAGTCTTTTATAATCTGTCCGGTGTTGATGTCGGTTACTTGGGTTCCGGGAGGGAGTTCTATGAACAAATCTTGACCATTTTTTCCGGTCTTTTTCTTACCCTGGCCATGGGCGCCGTTTTTGGCTTTGAAATTTTTCTGGAATCGAAACTGATACAGGGTCCGTTTTCTTGATGTTGTCTTTAAAACAATGTCACCGCCCTTGCCCCCGTCTCCACCGTCAGGTCCTCCCTGTGGAATAAACTTTTCACGTCTGAAACTCACACAACCTCTGCCGCCATCACCGGACCAAACGGTAATAATCACTTCATCAATGAATTTCACGCTGCATGAACGCTTACTTTTTTCCGGGAACGACCCAACCTTTCATAAGCAACAATACCATCAATTTTGGCAAACAGAGTGTAATCCCTGCCCATGCCAACATTGGCTCCGGGGTGGATTCTTGTTCCCAGCTGGCGCACCAGAATATTGCCGGCTGTTACTTTTTGACCTCCATATCGTTTTACGCCCCTGCGTTGTCCCTGGCTGTCACGACCGTTCCTGGAACTACCGCCTGCTTTTTTATGTGCCATTATACAAACTCCTTGTTCAAAGCAATAATCTTTTTTTAAGTTTCTATACTGTCTATTTTGATTGCAGTATACTGCTGTCGATGTCCCAGCTTGCGGCGATATCTTTTTCGTCGTTTGTACTTGAAAACAATAATCTTTTTAGTCTTGCCCTGCTCAACTATATGGCCTTTTACCGCTACATTGTCAAGAACCGGCCGACCGATACTCACCTTCTCTCCGTCTGAAAACATAAGGACCTTGTCCAAAGAAACAGGGCTACCTATCTCCCCAGGAATTTTTTCAACCCTCAAAATATCGCCCTGATGAATTTTATATTGCTTTCCACCTGTATTAACGATAGCGTACATATATTTGACCCCTCCTGTCAGATAACTGACCTTAAATTTCATGTATAAAAATGTTTGATTTTAATCTATCATACGAATTTGTCAAGATAAAATTTGACGGTTTCGTAAAAAGCCTTTTGATCGATTGTGCTGAAGGAGACTCATTTTGGAAACATATTTGAATCATCGTGTCATGCACTGGGATAAAGAGCGCTACACATCTTCCAAACATAAACTGATCTGTGAAGAACCGCTGTCGATCCGTGTTCAAGGGAAACCTTATTCTGTTGTTATGCGAACTCCGGGTGATGAACTTGCCCATGCTGCCGGTTTCTGCCTTGCAGAAGGAATTGCAGACACACCGGATGATTTTAACACTCTATCCTATTGTAACAGCACTAACTCAAATGTTATCAGTGTTACCATCAGCAAATCAAGACAAAGTAAGATAGCCAAGCTCTTAGACAGACGTGGTTTTATCAGCCAGACCAGTTGCGGAATTTGTGGCAAGGAGATCGTTAAAGATCTTTATCAGATTATTCAACCCATAAGAAACAGTAATCAGATTGACAGCGGTTTAGCACTGGAATGCCTCGAAAATCTTTCCAGCCACCAGCCCTTGCGTGATCAGACCCGTGCGTCCCATGCAGCCGTCCTTTACACTTCTGATTTTAAGTTTTTATCGGTGGCTGAAGATGTCGGCAGACACAATGCACTTGATAAAGCCATTGGGAAACTTTTCCTTGAGCACAAACTCGACCAGGCTTCGTTATTAATTCTTTCTTCCAGGATCAGTTACGAGCTTGTACAAAAAGCTGCGCGAGCACGTATCCCTGTTATATTAGCTTTTTCGCGACCCACATCATTGGCCACGGAACTGGCATCCAAATTAAATATGACCATAGCATGTCTTGCCGAAAATTCCGGATTATACATTTTCTGCGGAGAGAACCGTTTACAAAGATAAAGAAGGATTTCCCATGAAATATGTTGCGCAGGCATCCTCTGACTCCCACGCTGTTACACGGGCAACTTTTACGTTAGAGTCTTTTAATAGAGTTTGAAGGGAGTTCGCAATATAATAGGAAATATTTTCCGAAGATGGTGGATTGTTATCATCAAAGTAATCCAGTTCATTTAAAAACTTGTGATCCAACCTTGTCATGATTTCTAAGACATGCTGTTTTAATTCTCCAAAATCTATTAGTACCCCGGCATTATTAAGAGTTTCACCGGCCACGCAAATTTCGATTTTCCAGTTGTGCCCGTGCAGGTTCTCACATTTTTTGGCCACCATCTTGAGCTGATGTGCGGCCGCAAAATAGGTAACAACTTTTAACTCAAACATGATTTCCCATCCTCTTAATACCTAACGGTCTCGTAAAAAATCACGAATTCAACTATAGATGGGATTTTTTACGACGCCATCAAAATTGGGTTAAGATTTATCAGGAAGCTCTGGCCTTATTGTTTTTAAGAATATTTTTTAATTTGTTCGACAGCTTGCCTGATTCTATATTGGTAAATTCTTTAAGAAGCACTTCCTGTTTCTTGTTGAGATTGGTGGGTGTTTTTATTACAGCCTGAATTATCTGATCACCTCTTTTGCTGCTCCTGAGAGAAGGAATCCCCTCACCGCGAAAGCGAAACAGGTCACCGGGCTGGGTGCCTTTTGATATTTTAAGTTCCTTTTTGCCATTTAAGGTGGGTACCGCTATGGTGTCACCAAGGGCTGCCTGTATAAAGGAAATCTCCACCTGGCAAATTATGTTTGTGTTGTCTCGCTCGAAAAAATCATGGGATTCCACATGAATAAAAACATAAAGATCTCCCGGAGGCCCTCCGTAAACACCTGCCTCCCCTTCACCTGTCAGACGAAGTCTCGATCCGGAATCGACACCGGCAGGAATCTTTACGGCCACCTTTTTACTTACTCTAATTTGCCCGGATCCCTTGCACTTAGTGCATGGATGCGGTATGATTTGGCCATTACCGCGGCAGTGATAACATGTAGTCCTAACAGTAAAAAATCCCTGGTTGCGAGAAACCTGGCCTGTACCGTTACACTGGCTACAGGTCTCCGGATGAGTACCCTGCTCGCAAGCAGTCCCTTCGCAGGAAGAGCAAACCTCCATCTTCTCTAAATCTATTTCGGTTTCTGTTCCAAAGGCACCTTCCATAAAGCTGAGCGAAAGGTCATAACGAAGATCAGCACCCTTCTGAGCCCTGCTTCTGGAACGACGTCCATTGCTGAATCCGAAAAAATCCTCAAAGATTCCTCCGAAACTAGAAAAAATGTCTTCAAAACCGCTAAAACCGGAAAAACCGGATCCTTCAAGGCCCTGATGACCAAACTGGTTATAAATATTCCGTTTTTGAGGGTCTCGAAGCACCTCGTAGGCTTCAGAAGCCTCCTTGAATTTTTCTTCAGCCTCTTTATTGCCGTGATTTCGATCCGGATGAAATTTTAAGGCAAGCTTTCGGTAGTGAGCCTTTAATTCGTTATCATCCGTATCACGGTTTACGCCTAAAACCTCGTAGTAATCTCGTTTGGTAGTCATTTATAGTAGTCTGATTTAGTTCCTTAAAGTTGAATTTTGCGCTTTTTGTGGCAAAAAAAGCCTGATCACACCACGAAGCACACGAAGAACACGAAAATTATATGTTTTATTCTTCTTTTCCTTCGTGATCTTCGTGGTAAAAATAAAACCGATCTTTTTTGGTTCTCTCCAAGCTATAAGCTCTACAAGCCGGAGGGCGGACTTGTCCGGGTTAGGGGAAAAGACCACTTTTTATTAATTTATTAAAGTAATACAAAAATTGGTCTTGTCAACGAAGAATGGGGATTTAAGAATAGAGGATTTTTAATTGAAAATTTATTTCCGTTGGACACACTATCCCACAAATGGCCTCCGAATAACAGTATCCTTTTGCCATCGTGAGTCATCCCGATTAGGATATTCAATGTTACAATGAAGCCCCCGGCTTTCTTTCCTATGGCTGGCACACTTTATAATAAGTTCAGCCACGATAGCTATATTTCTAAGCTCAACAAGATCTGCGGAAACCCTGAAATTCCAGTAATATTCATGGATTTCTTTTTGAATGATTTCAATTCGCCTCTTTGCCCTGGCCAACCGTTTATTCGATCGGACGATTCCAACATAGTTCCACATTAATCGTCTGATTTCATCCCAGTTATGTGAAACCATAATAACTTCATCACTGTCTATAGTACCAACTTCATCCCATGGCGGAGGAATAGGAGTGGAACTGAAATCCAATTTATTGAGATCCTTGACCGCCTGTTTGGCGGCCGTATGGGCATAAACCAGGGCCTCGGCCAGTGAGTTGCTTGCAAGTCTGTTGGCCCCATGAAGTCCGGTGCAAGCCGTTTCACCGACGGCGTACAGTCGATGCAAATCTGTTCTGCCAAACATGTCGGTTGCGATGCCGCCGCACAGGTAGTGGGCGGCTGGAACAACAGGGATAGGTTCCTTTGTCATATCAAAACCAAAGGTTAGACATTTTTCATACAGATTAGGGAAACGTTCTTTTATGAAATCGGACTTTTTAGTAGATATATCGAGAAATACGAAATCGTCCCCGCTTTTCTTGAGCTCTGCATCAATAGCACGAGCAACCACGTCACGGCATGCAAGATCCTTCTGAGAATCATATTTTTCCATGAAAGCGTTGTTGGAAGAATCGATTAGAATCGCCCCTTCACCCCTCACGGCTTCTGAAATCAGAAAGTTCTTGGCATCCGGGTGATACAGACATGTGGGATGAAACTGGACAAATTCAAGATCGGCCACCGTGGCGCCGGCCCTGTATGCCATGGCAATCCCGTCTCCGGTGGCAATATCAGGATTGCTTGTATAAAGATAAACCTTGCCCGCGCCACCTGTGGCAAGGAGTGTAATCTTAGCACAAAAAGTTTTGACTTGATTTGTTTGTCTGTCAAGAACATATGCTCCGCAGCAATAGTCTTCATGGGTCGTAGTGATCAGTCCCCTTTTCATACGTGTTGAAATGGTAATAAGATCGATGGCAATGTGATTTTCAAACAGATTAATCCGATCGTGATTTTTAACATGGGCTACCAGAACACTTTCAAGCTCAATTCCGGTCATGTCATGGGCATGAACAATTCGCTTTTGAGAGTGGCCCCCTTCACGTCCTAAATCAAAATCAATATCCAAATCAGGCGATTTGGGATCTGATCCCTCTTTCTTTTTTAAATTGAAATGTACACCAAGTTCGACTAACTCGCGAATTCTGTCAGGGCCGTTTTTAACTACCATCTCCACAACATCCCGGTTGCATAGACCATCTCCTGAAGCCAGTGTATCCCGAATGTGAAGATCAAATGAATCAACTTTGTCGAAGACCGAGGCAATACCACCTTGGGCCTGTGAGGTATTGCTGTCCATAATCCCTTTCTTGGTAACCAAAGCAACACTGCCAAATTTGGCCACCTTAAGGGCAAAACTAAGGCCTGCCACACCACTGCCGATTATCAAAAAGTCTGTATTAATCTGCGTCATAATATTATTTTGTATTGAAAAACTCGAATCTGTCAATAATTTCTTTAAAAACACTGTGAGATATGATAATATTTTTAATATAAACAGCTAAAACCTAACCCGGACGGGCCGGAGCCAAGAAATATTGCAAAGAAAAAAATTTTGCCATACAAAGCACAAAATTTACCACTAAGCAATTATTTTAAAAGCGATATAATATTATGATAGCATACGATTTGCAATGTATCAACGGCCATTCCTTTGAGGGTTGGTTTGAAGACATAAAGGCATACGAAGAACAGAAAAAAAATGGCCTTATTGCATGCCCGATTTGTGACAGCACTTCCATTGCCAGACTTCCATCAACTTTTGCTATAAAATCGTCTGCATCTTTAAAAGATTTCTCTAATCATCAGGAGGATCTTGCAGATATTAGTCAGAAGATAGTCGATTTTGTAGAAAAAAATTTTGATGATGTGGGATCTGATTTTACCAAAGAAGCCTTAAAAATGCATTACGGCGTTTCAGATCCGAGAAACATCAGAGGCGTCAGTACAAAGGAGGAAGAAAAGACATTAAAAGAAGAGGGCGTGCAGTTTGTCAAGATCCCCATGCCGATAGTGCCTGATACTGACGCTTAGTGCTCTAATTCGTAATTTCGATGACGTATTTTTGTCAGTACAACTATCACATATAAGCTGAAGTCTGAAAGTTTGAAGTTTGCATACACAGAATGAATAAACCAAGTTATAAATGCATCACCATATTTACGAATACATGTACTTAGTACATATATTCTTCATGAAACACTCGGGTTAACCTTTGCACCCCATGCTGTCAGGTTTTCCGAAATGAATCTGACGATTTGCTGATGCGTTACCCTGCCGTTCCCATCCACATTTATCGGTTTGCCAAACTTAATATAAAGACCTTTGCGTGGGTCGACGGGGCCCATATCTTTGATGATTCTTCCATTACCCTGAAAATCGGTTTTTAATACAATCGGGACCACAGGTACCCCAGCTTTTCGTGCCAACTTAACTCCCAGTGAATTAAAAGATGCAGCATCAAACACGGCGCTTCTGGTGGCCTGGGGAAATATTACAACCGAACAGCCTTGAGAAATCGATGTTTGTCCTTTGTTCAAGACCAATTTCAAATCTTCTCGAGGATTTTGCCGTGTAACGGCAATGGGATGAGTTGCTCTAATGATCGAACCGAGAACCGGGTACCTTAAAAGTCCTTCCTTAACTACAAATGTAACGCTATTAAATGCAAGGAGAATGCATGGAAGAACAAGGGTGTCGAGCAGACTCATGTGGTTGGCAACGTAGACTAAAGGCCCCTGATGATCTATCAATCCTTTCAGTCCTGATACATTATATCTCCCGCCCACAGTTTCTACAATTTTAAAAACACCCAAAGAACCACGTGCCCAGGCCTTTCGTTCATAAGCCCCCTTGCATGCGGTTAGGCTTTCTATCAAGATGACACCAAAAAGCTGTATGTAATAGATGAATGCAGCACAAAATGGAAATTTCTCTACCAGAAAGCGATGTTTTCGGGGGCTCTGATAGCCGAAGTCGGTTTTAAGAATATGCCAGAATTGATCTATCTCCATACTTCTCTTTAAGTTCATTTTTTTTCAAAACCGTTGCAAATGGATCTCAGACGAACTCTTTCCCGTTCCACACAATCTGAAATAGAGTTTAGGTTTTCCTCCGGGTACGGTTTCTTATCCGCAATTTCAAGACAAAAGTTCATACCCGCTTCCAGATTGTTTTTAAATTCCAGCAACGCTTTAATTGCATTGGGTGTTAAAGAAGAATCCGCCACCATCTTTTCAAAATATTCTACATACAACACAATTTCCTTGGCAAACATATGGGGGCGTCCAGATGGAACCAGGGATGGACCCCTTCCATAAATATGGTCTACCATCTCCTTCAGGGTATAAAATTTGCGGAACCATTCAATATTGGGGCCGGGGCATATTGATTGAGGCGAATTTTTTTCTTTTGCAATCCCCAGGGTAATTAGAGCACCGTTCTCAAGATAGTCGCAGATACAGGTCTTTTCCACAACCTTTTGGCAAAGCCTTGCTTTTTCATCATCTGAAATATCCAAATTTTCAATTTCTTTTAGTTTTGTTTTTTGATACTCCCGTGAGGCAAGGCAAATCGGTTTTTCTGTAAACTCTGTATTGGTGACAAGAATGCCTTTTGGGCATGAAGAGCCGGGTCTGCCTTCCGCCACCCTTTTTTGGGTCCATATTTCGGATCCCGTTTTATGGACATTATTAAAAGGGATTCCCAGCGGGGAGACATCGCTCATGTAAAGATCATCCGCTTGAGCCTGCCGTAACAGTTCACGGGTAGTGGCATCCACCCGTGTAACTTCAGGGACCAGCAGAAAAGGACTGGCCCATCCTGTTCGATCTATATTAAATTCTTTTAATCGACAGACTTCTCCATGATTCCCTATCCCTCCTTGCACGGTAATCAGCGGGCGGTCGTTTAATTTAGACTCCGGATAGTTCCACCCCATTTTTTTGTAGTATTTTTGTATGAGCGGTTGAAACTCCGACATAAAGTTTTTGCGCTTCTCCTTGAATTCCTTCAGAAGAACCGGCAGTAAAATTCCATTGGAAGCAAAGGCATGGCCGCCACAGTTCAGCCCTGACTCAATGCGGAATTCATGCACTTCAAGACCTTTTTTTGCCAAAAACTTGCCCTGGACAAGGGCCGAACGGAAATCGCTGACCTTGAGAATGATTCGCTTTTTTATCCGTCCCATTTTATCCCTGTAAAAATCCTTAAATCTGGTCATATAACTGAACAAGCGCCGGTTAAAACCGGCTGAACATACAATGCCGGACTCAAGACGACTATTGGCATAACCTCTAAGCCCGGCTTGGGCATCGCAAAATTCATTACCAAGAGGATTGCCACTTTTGTCAAAATGAGTCCGATCCAAAGTAACCATGATATTAACATCTATCGAACCAGGTTTCATGCGCGATGTTAAATTCTTTTCAAGGTCATCTCTTTCATTGCCGGCCTTCATCTTGACAAGTTCTTCATATTTTTTCCTCAAAAACGATTCTTCGGGCAGCAACTCAAAATATTTACTTTTATCGTTGTCTTTGAAGAATGGCTGCTTTCTTATTTCTTCCATTTTTTTACAGACAATCTCATGAACCATATTCAGGTAGGCAGTGATCCTTTTTGCCCGGCCGTCTTCCGCATTTCTGGGTATTTTGACATAAGGAAGGTCAAGCTTTGAAGTATAATATTTGCGAATTTTCTCGAGTAAGAGATCATCTACAAGTGAAATAACGGAGGAAATACCCAAAGGTGCCACACGAATAGGTGTGTCAACCGAGTGCCCGGTTCCCATAACAGGAATGTGAAAAGTGTGGAGATAATCTGTCATATAGATACCTTAACGTCCCATAATTTCGATGAACTCGTAAAAAGTCAAAATCCGACGGCAAAGTAAAAAGCTTCAAATTCAAGGCGCGCAAATCCTGAGGAACGAAGCGTACGTATAGTACGCTGCAGTGACGAAGGATGCGGCGCAACGCAGAAGTTGGACTTTTTACGAAGCCGTCAATATTCGGCTTGATTACCAGCGCAAAAGGGTTGAACCGTAAGTGAGCCCTGCCCCAAAGGCATCAAGCAGAACGGTTTGCCCGCTTTTAATTATCCCGTCTCTTACGGCCTCATCCAGAGCCGTAGGAATCGTTGCAGCAGAGGTGTTGCCATACCGGTCCACGTTAATCAGAACTTTTTCCATAGGGAGATTAAGGCGATTGGCAACGGCCTCTATGATCCGACGATTGGCTTGATGGGGAACAAACCAATCCAGCTCCTTGACTGTCATCTGGTTTTTCTTTAATGCATAATTGGCGAAATCAGCTAGCGTTCTTACAGCAATTTTGAAGATCTCTTTACCTTTCATTTGAAATTTATTAAGTTTCAGAGAGTATCTTTCAGGGGTAACCTCCATATTTGAACCACCCGCCGGTATATGAAAAAGCTCCCATAGATTTCCGTCCGAAAGCAGATGGCTGGACAGAATCCGTTGAGTTGAATCCGCCGGAACCTGTTCAACAATAGCCGCTCCTGCCCCATCTCCGAACAAAATACAGGAGTTGCGGTCTTCCCAGTTAAGAAATGGGTTAAGGACTTCGCCACCCACAATCAACGCCGTTTTTACCTGTCCTGTTTGAATAAACTTTTCAGCTGTTGCCAGCCCGTAAATAAATCCCGAACAGGCCGCATTTATATCCATGGCCCAGGCTCTGTTAGCACCCATCTTATGTTGAAGCCAGCATGCAGTGGATGGAAGCAGTGTGTCGGGTGAACAGGTGGCATAAATAATTTGGTCAATATCTTCCGGTGATCTTCCCGCCATTTCAAGGGCTTTTTGTGCTGCCAAAAAGCCCAGAGAAGAGTTATGTTCAGCAGGGTTTCCAACCTCTGAAACCCTCCGCTCTCGAATTCCGGTTCTCTCACGAATCCAGGTGTCGCTGGTTTCGATTCCTATTTTTGCAAGCCTTTTAACAATATCGGCATTGCTAACACGATTTTTTGGAAAGCCTGATCCTGTTCCCGTGATCCTTGCTGCAAAATTCATAAGTATTAAACTTGATCCCTGTATTTACTTAGTATCAGTACTGCGTTTGTCCCCCCAAAGCCAAAGGAGTTGGTCATGGCTGTGTTTACATCCGTCTTTCGGGCGGTGTTTGGAACATAATCAAGATCGCAATCCCGGTCTGGATTATCAAGATTTATTGTCGGCGGAATAATACCATTATAAATGGTAAGTGCTGTGAAAACGGTTTCAATTCCACCGGCGCCACCTAAAAGGTGGCCTGTCATCGATTTGGTCGAACTTACTGCTATTGACAATGCTTTTTCCTTGAATACAGACTTGATGGCTTTTGTCTCATAAACATCATTAAGCTGAGTTGAAGTGCCGTGGGCATTGATATAATCGATGGTGTTATATGAAATTCCCGCATCATCAATTGCTGCAGCCATACACCGGGCAGCACCTTCGCCATTCGGAGCAGGCGCTGCCATATGGAACCCGTCGCCGCTCATACCATACCCGCATATTTCAGCATAAATTCTGGCCCCTCTTTTTAAGGCCCCCTCAAGTGTTTCCAATATGATAATTCCACATCCTTCACCCACGACAAAACCATCACGGTCACGGTCAAAGGGACGGGATGCTTTTTCAGGTTCATTGTTCCTGACAGAAAGGGCTTTCATGGCATTGAAACCGGCAATGCAGGTTGGTGTAATAACAGACTCTACACCACCGGTTATCATAGCATCAGCAGCACCTTGCTTGATGATTTTGAATGCATCACCAACTGCATGGGTGCCTGAAGCACATGCGGTTGCAATTGAAGAATTGGGCCCCTTTGCACCTAAATAAATGGAAATCATTCCAGGAGCCATATTCCCTATCATCATGGGAATAAAAAACGGCGTTACCCGTTTAGGACCCTTTTTTTCCAGAATTTTACTGGTTTGTTCGAGTATCTGAAGTCCGCCCAGACCACAGCCTGTAAGAACGCCAATCCTGTTCTCGTTGGTTTTGTCTATTTTCAACCCGGAATCTTCTATGGCCATTCGGGATGCTGCAACAGCATAGGCTATAAACAATTGAATGCGTTTTGCTTCTTTTCTGGGAAGAAAATCCTCAGGGTGAAAATCCTTAACTTCTCCGGCAATCTGAGTGTCAAATCCGGATGCATCAAACCGGGTTATCTTGGCTATCCCCGATTTGCCTTCACAAAGTGCAGTCCACGTCTCTTCAACGCCAATACCAAGTGGCGTTACAAGGCCCAGACCTGTGATGACGACCCGCCTGTCCAAAAAAATCTCCTTACCAGCCACAATGTTTATACCGATTTTTCAATCCGCCTGATACGCTATAATTCCGAGACATTAATTTTCATTAATGAAATCGAAAGCGTCTTTGACCGTTATCAATTTCTCTGCTTTCTCATCCGGGATGTCAATGTCGAATTCCTCTTCCATGGACATGATCAATTCCACAAGATCGAGTGAATCTGCGCCAAGATCATCCACAAAGGACGCCGCAGGAACAACCTCTTCAAGATCAACACTCAGCTTTTCCGCAATTATTTTTTTTACTTTATCCTCAATAGACATTTTGTTACCCCCCTTTTATATGTACATTCCACCACTTACATGAATTACCTGGCCGGTTAAGTAAGATGCACTTTCAGAAGCCAGAAAAGCAACAACGGCTGCAACATCTTCGGGCTGACCCGCCCGTCCCAGCGGAACCTGATCCAGCATTGCATTCCTTGCCTTTTCTGAAAGTAACGCAGTCATATCTGTTTCTATAAAACCCGGAGCGATTGCATTAACGGTAATGCCCCGTGGTGCAAGTTCTTTGGCAACTGTTTTTGTAAGTCCAATTAAACCCGCCTTTGATGCCGAATAATTTGCCTGTCCCGCATTCCCGGTAACTCCCACAACCGACGCCATATTAATGATACGGCCATAACGCTGCTTCATCATGGCTTTTGCAACAATCCTTGTGCATGTAAACGCTCCCTTTAAATTAATATTTAAAACAACATCCCAGTCCTTTTCCTTCATACGTACTAAAAGGCCGTCTTTGGTTATACCGGCGTTATTTACGAGAACATCTATGCGACCGGTTTTGTCTAAAATTGCTTCGAAAAAGCTTACCACTTCTTTTTCTTCGGCAATGTTAACACTACTGCTGACTGCCGATCCTCCGACATCTGCCACAAGTTTCTCAGTTTCAGCAGCAGCGGCAGCTTCAGCATCCGGATCACTTGGAGAAAAATAATTAAAATAGATACGGGTGTCCGGAGCTGCAAGTGAGATACAAATAGCCCTGCCAATACCTCTCGAACCACCTGTAACTACAATAGTGCGTTGTTTTTGTTCCGTCATGATTACCTCGCAAACAGTATGTCTGCAACCAGATCCATGTCATTTATGACATTCAGGCTGCTGCAAACCAGTTGGTTGTAAGAATTTGTTTCCATAAAATCACGGGCCGCCTTTTGATCAAATACACCGGAACCCATCAGGATATTCAGAGCGTTCCGGGAAACAAGTTGCGCAACCTCATCGGCAAAAATCCTGGACATGGCTTTGACTTTTTCAGCTTCCGAGTCACCGGCTTTTGAAAGGGACACGGCCTTGCGCGCCAGGCTGGCCCCGATCTCCACATGGGTCATCATATCAGCCAGGGAAAACATGACATGCTGCTTGCGGGTCAGCCGGTTGTCATGAACCAACATAATGGTATTATTCAAGACTTCGGCAGCGAGACCGTAAAACCGGCATCCGGCATCGTTTACATCACTATCCAGCTTTTCCATTTCCTGGCAGATGGCTTTATAAAACCCGCCCTTTGTTTTGCGTGTTATTTTCCAGCGAAATGTACTGATAATGCTCTGCTGGATTTCGCTGGTCCCTTCATAGATGCAGGTGATCTTCACATCCCGCTTGATCTTTTCCACTTCAAACTCGGAAATATACCCATACCCCCCCAATGCCTGAATGGCATCATCGGCGGCCTTGTTGGCGGCCTCGGTGGCAAACAGTTTGCTAATAGAGCCTTCCGTATGAAGGTCGGATTCGCCTGAATCGAGTCTGAGAGCGATTTCGTCCATATAGGCGGTTGCAGCCTGGAGTCTCACGGCATGGGGAACAACAAGCTTGTGAGTGTACCCCTGTTTTTCCGAAAGCGAAGACCCGAACTGAATCCGCTCTTTGGCATAGGGAATCACAATCTCAAGAGCTGCTTCACATGGTCCCAGGGCCATGGCAGCAACCATCAGCCTGGTATATCCAAAAACCTTGCTGGCTTGTTTCATACCATTACCGGGCACTAAGCCGACAAGATTTTCAGCCGGGACAAAAACATCCGTAAAAGAAAGTGGAGACGTGTTCGAAGCCCGGATACCGTGTTTATCTTCACCCTTACCCTGAACAAATCCCGGAGTTCCTTTTTCCACGATAAAAAATGTGTATCATTTATTACCGGCTCAGCTTTGGTCTTGAGGGACGCAAGATTGCTGCCTGCCTCCGGTTCAGTCACGGCATAAGCCACAAGGGAATTCCCCTCGGCAATGGCGCCGAGCCATTTTGCTTTCTGTTCTTCGGTACCCCCTACAATTATCGGTTCAGCGCCGAGCTGGATGGCAAAAAAAGCTGTGCCTATCCCCAAACATATCTTACACAATTCACGAATCACCGCGCAACCGTCTCTGGTACCACCTCCCATTCCACCATAATCTTCAGAGATAAAAAGGAGCTGGAGACCAATGTCAGGTCCCATGATTTCGCGGATTGTCTCTTCAGGAAAAAACTCATTTTTGTCATATTCAAGAATTTTTTCACGGGTTAAAAGACGATTCTTAAGCTGCCTGACCGTCTCTATGACCATCTGCATCGACTCGGAATCCAATCCTCTTAATTCAGGTTCTGCTTCGTTTGTATGTAGGGTCATCTTTTTTCCTTATAGCTTTTTTCGTGACAAGGCATACTTACTAGTAAGCGGCAATGACGAAGGATACAACGCAACGCAGAAGTCGGACTTTTTACGACGCCATCAAAATTACAGTGCGGCCTTTATAAATACCGCAATTAGGGCATACATGGTGAGAAAGCATTGCATCTCCAAATTGCGGACAGGCTATACGATTCGGAATTGCAAATCTATGGTGAATTTTTCGGCTATTTCGATTTGACTTAGATTTCTTGCGTTTTAGTACGGCCTTTAGTAATATCCAACTTTAACCGTTTGATTATATTAATTATTAATTATAACACAATAGTCATGATTAGAAATCTCGATTTAAGTAATTTAAACAAAAAGGATTGTCAAGGATTTTCATAAACATTTTTCTATTTTGTTTCTATGTTCAATCGTTACGATTTCTTGCCGGTAAAAAGTCATTTATATTTTTTCAACCATTTGTTATCATTATATAATTAATTTTTAAATCCGTTTTCTCCTGTTCCGGCCGAAAAAATCAGGCGGTTTGAAAGATCGTTAGATTTTCAACCGTAACCATGCAGGCTAAAATATATTTGAACTGTTTTAGAGACCTTTGAAAAATGTCCAATTTTGTTCAAGGCCAAGGAAGGCGAAAATTTTAACCACAGGAATACATTGAGTATTTTGAGGATTAAAATTTGAGCCTGACGCAGGAATTGGGAAAAAGGGGGCGTTTTGCAAAGGTCTCTTTTACTTATGACTAATACTAATTCTATTGCCGTAAGTAATATCTTTGGTATCCTTACAAAAAGAAATTATCCCGAAATTCGGGAGGCAGTTTTACCTTGACTCACATTCCATTTTTGTGTATTTGAAAATTAAAATCCATTGAGGGATCGTCTAGTGGCAGGACGACGGGTTCTGGCCCCGTTAACCCAGGTTCGAACCCTGGTCCCTCAGCCAAATAACAATGGGTTATGATATTATTTCATAACCCTTTTTTTCTAACCTCTTGTAATGACCTTGTAAAAAGTCAAAAAATAATAAGCGCCGAACCCTTGACGAATTTAAGTTTTTATGAATTCATCATCATTGAATGATGGCAACAGATACAAAAAGATACATTCAGGTATACACCGGAGACGGTAAGGGCAAAACAACTGCCGCTTTAGGCCTTTCAATCAGAGCCGCAGGTCATGGACTGAAAACATACATCGGTCAGTTCATGAAGGGGCAACATTATGGGGAACTCACGGCATTGCGCGATATCCCCTGCATCACAATTGAGCAGTATGGGGACATACAGTGCATTCATCGGGATCAAGTAACTCAAAAGCATATGGATCAGGCTGAACAGGGACTTATCAAGGCTCGCAATGCAATGCTCTCGGGACAATATAACATTGTTATACTTGATGAGATCAATGTGACAGTCTGGTTTGGTCTGCTTACCGTAAAACAGGTTATGGAGTTTTTAGACCAGCGGCCCGAAAGCGTGGAAATCATCCTTACCGGACGTAATGCACCACAAGAGCTAATCGAACATGCCGACCTGGTTAGTGAGATAAAAGAAGTGAAACATTATTATAATCAGGGCATTTTAGCAAGAGACGGCATCGAACGGTAAGGGGCCGTTAATGGCTGACCCCTCATAAGCGCTGAGTTGTTTTGTAAACATTCACAGGTTACATTTATGCCGTACAGGGTTTTTTTGAAAGATAAACGTC
>JAFDBA010000187.1 GCA_019313505.1 Deltaproteobacteria bacterium | reverse complement strand
CCCAATCTCTTTGCGATCCTGTCTTGGGGAATACCGAGGCGATTCATGCGGAATATCTTGATGTCCATGCCCATCTGGGTTGCAGCTTTAAGGTCTGCTATGTAAGAGTCCACAGTTCGTCTCGCGCGTCCGATGGCCTTTCCGATATCCGCGGAGCTGAGACTGGAGTTTCTGGTGTATGCGCGTCGCGCCGTGTCTCTTGCCTCATCTTCTGTCAACTGTTTCGGGCCAATGGCTTTTTTAGCGGCATAGAGCAGCGGATCTTCCCCATCAAGATTCTTTATGACTGCTTCGACCTCTGCTACCCCGGTTGACTTGTAGGCGCTCCATCTGTGAGCCCCATCTAACAGACGGTATCTGCCGGGCTTGCCGGGGTCAGGCTCCACTTCAATAGGCTCAAATTTGAAGCCGTCTCTGATGTTTTCGGCGAATATGCCGACACGCCTGGGATCGATCCCCTTTCTCGGATAGATGTTTTCATCGAGGATGATTGAGGAAATGGGGATTGTGGTTGTTTGTTTTGCCATTATATTTATATTTAGACAGGATATACAGGATGATCAGGATATAAAACCTGCCAGCTGGCAGGCAGAAAAATAAAAAATCTTGTAAATCCTGTCGATCCTGTCAATTTTTTTTTAAACTAACTGTATTCTTATTCGACCCTCATTCCCACTTGATTGTGTGAAGAATGAAGATTTATCCAGTGAAATTCGTGCAACGAAGTGCGAAGCGCATTTCACAAGGACCTTACCCCGCTGTCCTTTGAAGAATGAAGACCCCTCTATCCTTCCTTTGCCCAACCATCCCTCATGCGGATAAAATTTCCAAGCACAACAAATTTAAGATTGACATCAACACCTTTTGTGTGTATAATTTTGGTTAAAAAGAGGTTGAAATGAAAAATACGGCAAAAAACACAATCCGTCGCAGCATCGCACTCCCAATTGAATTAGTTGAAGAATTACGCTCTATAGCTCCTCCTGAACTCCGGGACAACTTCAATCGCCTGGTCACCTTTATTTTGATCGATTTCACAAGACATCAAAAAAAGTGTCAATTTGAAACAGCCATGGCTGAAATGGCCAATGACCCTGCAATCCGGGAAGTGTGCTCTGTTTTGTCCAAGGAGTTTACGGAAGCGGAAAACGATGGTTTGTAAATTATGATCAAACGCGGCGAAATTTATCTGGTAAATTTGAATCCGATTAAAGGCCGGGAGCAGGCATGCCGCAGACCCGTCCTCGTGATATCAAGCGACGCCATAAATAAACAACCGCTTGTTGTTTCAGTTGTGGTGGGCACAGATGCCCGGAACGTGCAAAGAGACTACCCCACAAATGTGCGAGTGCCATCAGTTGAGACGGGCCTTCCCAACGATACAATATTCCTTTGTTTTCAAATCCGCTCCCTGGATCCTAAAAGATTTTACGATCCAAAGACAAAACAACCTCAGATGATTGGAACCATGCCGCCACACCGAATGAAAGAGGTTGTCGAAGCCCTTAAACTGGCACTTGAGATCGAATAGACTTTGCCTCCGATCTCTTTACCTCGCCTTGTATATTCAAAGTTAGAAAAAATAAAATGGGGGTGCGGGGTTGTCCCTTACCTTCTCATAGCAACATGAAAATGAAAAGCTTTCTTTTATCGGTAAAACCAATTTGAATTATGAATTGGGGTCGCCCATTCGCATTCGGTGCAACGAAGCGCAAAGTGCATTTCACAAGGACCTGACCCCGCTGTCCTTCCGTGTAAAAAGAATTTTGTTGACAGCCTTATAATATGAGCATATTATTGAGCTTAGTTATATAGACTTAGTCGTATTTTCGGAGGTTAATATGATTGTAAATATTCATGAAGCTAAAACAAATTTTTCAAAATTAATCGCAAGGTTCCTGGATGGTGAGAAAATAGTTATTGCTAAAAATGGCAAGCCTGTTCTTCAGTTTGCACCTGTTGAAAAAAAAGAACCTCAGTTAAGATCTATTGGTTTCTTTAATTGTGACATAGACATGTCCACTTTTGATGACCCAATTGAAGAAATGAAGGAATATGAATGAACTGCATACTCGACACGCACTTTTTGATCTTTCTTGGATGCGGTTATGACAACAGGATTGGACAAAAAGCCCTTGACGTATATAAAGACCCGAAGTCAAAGATTTTTGTCAGCCAAATTTCCTTCTGGGAGATGGCAATAAAAATTAATATCGGCAAGTTGAAGATTCCAATAGGCCTTAAGAATGTCATAATCCATACACAACAGGCGGGAATCGAAATAATTCCGGTTCGCAACTCTCATATCCTCTATTATCAGTCTCTTGAGGTCCACGAAAAACACAAAGATCCATTTGATAGATACATTATTTCTACAGCATTGTGTGAAGATATGAGAATCATTTCCAGTGATTCGAAACTTGACCTTTATTCGAATGTAATTAGAATCTGGGACGAATAAGCAAAACACCGATCCCTATCTTGCCATCTGCCCGCGCTCTTTTCTTAAAAGTGTATTTTTGACCCTAAAAAGGGCCATTTAAGGCCTTATCTGACGCAAAATTTTAACGTTTTATAATTTATTTCAATATGTTGCTGTGGCCTGACCCTCATTCGTGAGGGACAGAAAGATTATAGGAGGTCCCCTATTTTGTGTATTAATGTTTGATTTTTGTTGGCACCTCTGATAATTCTAAAAATCAGACAGCGATACATAGGAAAAATCGTATGAGACACTTAACCATGGAAAGTCTCAAAAACCTCGTAGCACAGAAAGACGGGGACTTTGACAACAGTCCGTAATTAACCGATTTTACATCATTTTTAAGGTGGTGCTTCTATGCAAGATATAGTGATAGAGATACCAAAAGAGATTATACTTTCGCTAAGAATTCCGAAAGAAAAGGCCAAGGATCAATTAAAGGAAGAGCTGGCTATTCATCTGTATAAAGAGGGTTTTCTGTCTTTTGGAAAATCCAGGGCATTAGCGGCACTTTCAAAATGGGAGTTTGCCCAACGTTTAGGGGCAAAGAAAATTGCGAGGCATTATACCCGCGAAGACTTCGAAGAAGACTTAATATTTGCCAATGGATAAGCGACTTCTTGTTATTAGTGATTCTTCCCCAATTATGAGCCTGGCAATAATCGGCCAACTGCGTCTTATTCAGGAGCTATTCGGAGAAATTATCATCCCTAAAGAAGTCTGGGACGAACTGGTTATAGAAGGTAAGGGTAAACCCGGAACAAATGAAATCAAAAAGGCCAAATGGATAAAGGTAGCAAAGGTAAAGAATGATAGTCTTCTCAAGACACTATCTAAAGATTTGGATGTAGGCGAGTCAGCGGCTATTGCGTTGGCAATCGAAAGAAAAGCGAATCTCCTTCTGCTGGATGAGACCGACGCTCGTAATCTCGCTGAGTTTTATGGCCTCCCAAAAACAGGGGTTATAGGTGTCTTAATGAGAGCAAAGAAGAAAAACCTTGTTAAAGAGATCAAGCCAATATTGGAAGAACTTAGAACCCAAGCTCATTTCTGGATCAAACCAGATCTTTACTATGCCATACTTTCGGAAATGGATGAAGCGCCATCACGTTGAAGTATAAGTTATCCTATTCCCCCCTCCTCTAAGCCTTATTCTATGACCTTACCTCCCTGCTTTATCAGATTTGCTCTATACTCCTATAGCCTTGTGTATCTGCCTGCCCCGCCCGCCCCGTAGATCCGGCAGATGGTACTGGGGCCTGCCCCGTAGCTCCGGCAGATGGTACTGGGGTGTCCAAAGTAATTTCGTGTTTTCGCCTGCACTCCCAGCCTTATCGCCTTCCAGCCTTTGTGCATCCTCGCTTCCCAGCCTTCTTCCTTGCGCCCTCGAACAAAAAACATCACCCCCAAGATCGCTCCTAACGTGTTACAGATCAAGTCGGTTAAGGACGAATCGCGTGTAGGAAAGTAACTCTGTAACATTTCAATACTCAGGCTCACGGAAATGCCGATAAAAATAGCTACCAAGAAGGCACGACCTGGGACCCATTGACGAGCTTTTATCAACCAGAAAGACAGGAAAAAGCCTAAAGAAATAAACCCAATTTTAAACAGGTGAGAAATATCTGGTGCAACAAGGATCTTTTTTATAAATTGGAGACGGAAAGGAATTAGAAGTGGGGTATTTATCCCTGTTTCCATTCAAACCTCTCCCATATTCCCTAAACGACTAATGCATTGATCAGCGTTCATCCGCGTCCCAACCCCTATAATCTTTCTTTCCCACCTTCCCTGCCCCGTTAAATTTGTGGTAGCAACAGCGTAGCG
>JAFDBA010000036.1 GCA_019313505.1 Deltaproteobacteria bacterium | reverse complement strand
AATCCTTTTCTTTAAAGCGCCCTTTATATGTGACGTTGCTATTTCTAATGCTTTTTCGGTCTTTGAATTGATAATATCTATGACCGCTTCGGCCTGTGTCAAATCAATTCGTCCGTTTAGATAGGCTCTTTTTGTAAACTCTCCCGGTTCGGCCAGTTTTGCACCATTTTTTAAAACTAATTCAAGAATCGCCGTCAATACGACAGGCCCTGAATGGGTGTTTATTTCAACAATATTCTCTTTAGTATAGGTATGCGGGGCGAGCATCACCGACAAAAGAACCTCATCAAGAACCCTTCCTTTTTCTTTATCCACTATATGACCATGATAAAGGTGGTGGGATTTTAATGAAGAAAAAGGTGTTCTGCCTTTTTTCTTTGAATCATCGGTTAACGTTGCGGATTTTTGAAAAATAGATGCAGTAATAGAAAAAGCGTCTTTGCCGGAGACTTTAATAATCCCGATTCCGCCCCTTCCGGTCGGTGTCGCTATTGCAGCGATAGTAGCACTGTCCATTTTTGATACGCCAGGTTGCCATTTTCAACCTGAATATTCCAAGAATCGAGCTTGCCAAAAGCTTTTTTAAAATATCCGGTTATGTTGATTCAACCAATACAAGTTGATTAGCTTCACCCCGCCTGCCGTTGCAAGACACGAACGGGTAGGTCCTTATTGGGGAAGTTGTTTTTGTGCGAACCCTAAGCTCATTTCTGCTTGCGGGATGAATTTTTTCTGGGAAATATGATAAGTTTCTTTAAAAAACCTTCTCCTTTGCTCTGAGTCCTAACCGTGTTGTCATCCTGCAAGGCGATGTGGACGGTTCTTCGGTCGTAAGCGTTCATTTGACCGATTGCCACAGATTTTCCGGTGCGTTTTACCTTTTCCGCCATCTTCACAGCCAACCTTTGAAGGCTAATTCGCCTCTTCTCGAGGTAGCCTTCCACATCTATATGAATACTGACCCGCCCTTTTCTGTTCTTGTTGACAATTTTCTCAACTATATATTGAATCGCCTCAAGGGTTTGCCCGCGTTTGCCTATTAGAACAGCAGAGTTTCCACCATGCACATTGAAAACAATTCTTTTAAAATCCTCTTCAATCGATATTGTTGTGTCAGTAGTTATTAAATCGATTATTTTTTGCAAAGCTTCCCGGCCAAGTTCCTTTGGATCATCGACAACACCGTGGCCCGAGCTTTCATCATGTGATATTTCTATTTCTGAATCCACACTTTTTGTTGAACTTTTATTTTCCTGCTCTTCATCTGTTGTTTCCAAAACAACTTTAGGGCATGGCTCTGGTAATGTAACGCGAATTCGTGCTTTCTTGGTCCCAACCAGTCCAAAAATGCCGGTGGAACCATATGAAATAATATCATGTTTAAGTTTTTCCGGGGGTATATTTAGTTCTTCACTGGCTTTTTTGACAGCCATTTCGACATTTTTATCTTCAAATTCCACACGATGCGACATTATATAACCTCCGTGTTAAGCTTGTTTCTTTTGAATATAGTACTGTTGAGCCATTGATATTATATTATTTACAAGCCAGTATAAAACCAGTCCCGAAGAAAAGTTGATAAACATAACCGTAAAAACTAACGGCATCAACATCATCATTTTGGCTTGAGTGGCATCACCCATGGGTGGCGACATTTTCTGCTGTATAAACATGGAGGCACCCATAATTATGGTTAAAACCGGGATGCCGTACGGGGGCTGCATAAAAGGAATGGAAACATCAAACCTAAAAAGACGATCCGGAGCGGAAAGATCATTAATCCACCAGAAAAATGGGGCGTGCCTCAATTCTATGGCTTCGTACAACATCCGATATAGGGCAAAGAAGATGGGAATCTGCGCAACCATGGGAAGACAGCCACCCATTGGATTTACTTTGTATGTTTTGTACAACCCCATAACCTCTTCATTCATTTTTTTCTTGTCATCTTTATGTTTTGCCTTGATTTCTGCCATAAGCGGCTGAATTTTTTTCATTTCAGCCATTGATTTATAACTCTTATTTCCAAGCGGCCACAGAATAACCTTGGTAAATAATGTTAAAAGTATAATGGCAACACCATAATTAGGAATAAAATGATCATATATAAAATTCATTATCCAGACACATGGTTTGGCAATTATATCAAACATACCGAAATTAACGGCTTTGACCAAGTCGTAATCCAGACCTTTTAAGACCTTCATGCTCTTTGGCCCAAAAAACAGTTTGTATTTAAAAACATGCTTAACACCGGAATCAATCACGCTTTCAGGCTGCACGTACTGGTTTTTCAGTATATTGTTATCGATGTAAAGATGCATGCCTGCATCTACCGGTTCATCCGGTATGATGGCGGACATAAAATAACGGCTTTGAACCGCTACCCATTTCACTTTTCCTGTATATAGGTTTTTATCCTTTATTTTTTTCGTCTTAATCTGTTTGAGTTTATCATTTATCAGTGCGCTCGGACCCGCAAAGCCGTACCGGCTCTTTTCGATTTTTGCCGGTAGCACTAAGGAAAGGATGAGACTGTCCTTAAGGGTCTCGCTGGAAAAGTTTTTGATAGTAACACTAAGATCGATCATATAGTTTTCTGGGGAAAATAAATATTTCTTTTCAACAACCACGCCCTGAGGAGATGTCCAAATAAAAGAGATCGCTTTAGATTTTTTGTAGATGTCAACCGAATCTTCGTCTAAGTCTGCTGAAAACACTGCATCATCGAGCCCGCTAAGACTATTCTCTGAAAATCCCAGGTGGATGGTTCCGTCGGGTATGTCCGGCGATATCATTTCAAGTAACGGTGAATCAGCATCCATGGTTTTTCGGTAATTATTAAGGACATAACTTTTAAACACAGCCCCTTTTTCTGAAATCTTAACCTTATATAAGGGCGTTTTTACCGTGACGGTCCTTGATGGTTTAACCGGCAGAGCAGAAATCTTTCTGGATAAAGGAGATTTTTCTGCTACAATCGTCCCGTCTTTTAACACCGCCGGCAATATCGCCGGTTTTTTATCTGTTTGTTGCTCTTTTTGCTGAACCTGTTTGGGTGGCTGGTCAATTTTCTTTTCAGCAAAGAAAAAATTATAAATTATAAAAACAAGTAAAGAAAGCGCTATGGCAATAAATAGTCGAGCTTGTTCCATTCTCTTCTCCAATATTCAGTAATGGCCAGAAATAATTTCCGGTCAGACAAAAATGAATGGTTTTTATCCTTTGGGTGCAGAGGAGTAAATATCTTTGTGGGATTGATAGAAGGTTGGCATACATGTTCCCGTTTAAAACCGGCATTATGTATACCAATACTGTTCTATCAAGGTTGTAGTATATTGCGCTTTAAGGAACAGAATCGATTCCCCCTGGATTAAAGGGATGGCACTTCAAAATTCTCTTTAAGGCAAGGGAAAACCCTTTAAGTAGTCCATAACGCGAAATAGCCTGATAGGCATATTCAGAACAGGTTGGATAAAAACGACACGAGGGAGCCAAAACCGGGGACAATATTAATTGATATGCCCTTATCAAAAATAAGGGAATTATCCGAAAGATTCGATTAATTGCCACGACTCCTTGATATACTGTTAAAAATGTTTTGCAGGGATAAAAATGCTTGTTTTGATGATAGGTTGGCAGCCTTTTTCTTTGCTATGATATTTATATCCCAGTAACCTGTAATAATGTGCCTGTTCAGCCGAAAAATTTCGCGAGTAAACCGTTTAATCCTGTTTCGTATTGTTGCGTTTCCCACCTTTCTCGCTACTGTCACACCAAGACGTGTACTTTGAAATCGACCCGGAGAAAATATAGCCACAAAGTGTTCATTTTGAGTTTTCTTGCCGGTTTTGGCCAATCGAAGGAACTCGGAACGTTTCAGAATTCTGTATGCCTTGGTAAAAAAAAAGCGCAAAAGGCGTTATCCTCTGCAACCTATTGCTATTTATGTGTTTATTGTATTATTTAGACCAAAAACGATGCTTGTTATACCGACAAACGGGTTCTCCCTTTAGACCTTCTCCTGTTAATAACCCTTCTCCCCTGCTTGGTTGACATTCTTTTTAAAAACCCGTGTGTTCGTGCACGTTTTATTCTGCTTGGTTGATAAGTTCTTTTCATAATGTAACATCCTTAACTATAATGCTCGGCCTGGATAATTGCCCAAAAAGAAACAAAGTCTTTTCCTGCCGGTCGAACAGGCCGAAATTGATTAACTGAAACCCTACTATGAAAACACAACCTTTTTATATTGTCAATACCCAAAAAAAACATGGCGCCTAAAATCTGCATTAACTTTTTTCGAAGAGATAAATTTGAAATAATTAAAACGTTAAAGCGCCATTAATCTTTTAGCATTTCTAAAACATCAAATTCTTCCATATGAAGCTGTGAGTTGGGATATATTACAATCTGTTTTCCTATAATTCTTTCAAGGGAGACGATAAGATGGTTTTCCTCGCCATGAAGCAGTTCGGCAATGGCAGGATTTACTCTCAAGCTCACCTTGACTCCCATCATGTCTCGTGATTCACGGAGTATTTCCCTGTATATATTATAACATATTGTCTGCCCTGATATCAAATACCCTTCCCCATCACAATAAAAGCACGGCTCACATAGAATCCTGGTAAGGGACTTCCTGATCCGCTTTCTCGTCATCTGTATCAGACCCATCTCCGATATGGGAAGGATATGGGTTTTACTTTTATCCTTCAAAAGAACCTGCTTTAACGCATTAAAAACTTTCTCCTGATTAGACTTCTTTTTCATATCGATAAAATCGATAATTATAATACCACCGATATCCCGGAGGCGGATTTGATATGCAATTTCCTTCACTGCTTCTAAATTGGTCTTTAAAATTGTTTCTTCCAGGTTATACTTGCCGACAAAGCGTCCGGTATTTACATCGATTGCGATAAGTGCCTCTGTATGTTCTATTACGATGTAACCACCTGATTTTAGCCACACCTTCTTTGTTAGAGCACGTGAAATATCGCCCTCTAAATTATAGGCATCAAAAATCGGCTCAAGACCCTCATAAAACTCCACAGAATCTTTTAGACTGGGAACAAACGAGTCGAGAAACGAAAGAATAGACTCATAACCGGAACGGGAATCGATGATAAGTTTTTCAGCTTCGTTCAGCAGCAAATCCCGTACGGCACGAAGGCTAATTGTAACTTCTTTATGTAAAAGAGAAGGCGCCGGAGCTGTCTGGTATTTGTTTTGTATGTTGTCCCACAAATTTTTTAAAAACCCCATTTCATATGCGATTTTTTCTTTTTGGACATCTTCTGCAGCGGTTCTGACAATATAACCGAAATTGTCTCTACGTAAAGATTCAACGATTTCCTTTAACCGATTCCGTTCTGTTTCATCCTCTATTTTACGTGATATTCCTATATGATCAGATGTTGGCACAAGCACAAGAAAGCGGCCGGGAAGAGATATATGCGTTGTTACACGAGCCCCTTTAGAGCCTAAAGGCGCTTTGGCGGCCTGAACCATTATATCCTGACCTTCTGTAATCATTTCCTCTATATGATATTCGTAGTTAATCAAGGACGGAGAAAGGCCGGGGCTATTGATGTTCAAGGAATCGACTTCATCTTCCTTCTTTTCTATCAGGAAGTTTTCAACTTTACTATATCTTCCGTCATTTATATCACTTACATATATAAAAGCGGCCTGCTCAAGTCCAATGTCCACAAAAGCGGCCTGCATACCCGGTAGCACTCGCTGCACCTTTCCCTTGTAAATATTACCGGCAATGTCTGAAACATCTCCACGCTCGATAAAGAGTTCCGCTATATTCCCATCTTCAAGAAGAGCAACCCGTGTTTCATGTTCTGCCATATTTATGATTATTTTTTTATACATCCTTTTTACTTAGCCATCTATAGTTGAATTCGTGACTTTTTACGAGACCGTCAAAATTAACCAAACCTTGATATTCTAAAACAATTTAACAATAGCAGCCTGTTTCATTTCTTCCATGGGCATACAGAATATTTTTTCCATAACCTCAAAAGGTCGTACAGTTTTGCCCGGTTCTGTTCTTAGTATCATCTTTAGTTCATTTGGAGCAGACAACTCTATTTTTAAAACCATCTCTTTTAAATCTATTTTTTTTGTTTTCCCTTTTGATCTGGTTCGCATAACAATAAACTCTTGGCTGTTTACAAAACATTTTAAGCCTTGTTCATCAAAAAAACCATCTTTTTTTGTAACCACATAGGTTGCTGACGACGACACCTTAGAAACAGACTTTGCCCGGACAATCTGACAGTTAAAAACAGCAAGACCTTTGGGAAGATGTTTATTTAATCGATCTACAATACTCTGTGCTTTAACATCCCCACGCAATGATAAATAAAAAGATTCGTTCAGGCTTTCCAAACCAACAGGAAGCGGATCTTCAAATGAAATTTTCGGCTTTGGATGAAAACCTTCTGAATATTTAATCGGTATTCCTACGCGATTGATAGCACGCAAAAAAATTTTAACCAGTTCAAGATGTCCAAAATATTTTGCCTGGCCCTGTTTTGAAAATGATATCTTTAGCTTTTTATGAAACGTTTCTTTAATATCGTCTGCCACAAATTTTTTTAAGACCCCTTCTTCATAGTTGTCAAATACCTTGGGCTCAATAATTTTAAAGTCACAAACACCGCAGCTGTTACAATCACCACCGCGACAATCCACAGTATGTTCGCCCTTTTCGGCTTTTTTTAATTCGCTCTTTAAAAAATCTTTTGTAACTTTTGTATCAATATAATCCCATGGCAACGGTTCAGCCGTATCTCTGAAATGCGTTGTATAAAAATCGATATCCACACCCTCGTCGCATAAAGCATCTTGCCATAATTGATACTTAAACTTGTCGCTCCAGCCATCGAATTTACACCCTTTTTTGTATGCATTCACCAGTAATCGGCTAAGGCGCCTGTCACCACGAGCCCAAAGACCTTCAATTATACTGACTTCAGGATTTTGCCATTTAAACTGAACACCGGACATTTTAAGGTTCCTTTTTAACCATCGTATCTTCTGCTGGGAATCAGCCAAAGAAATCTGAGAAGTCCATTGAAAAGGGGTGTGGGGTTTTGGAATAAATGTTGTCACACTTACATTGAGTTTACCCCTTCGTCCGTTAGGTCCTTTGATCTTACGCAGTTTTTTTACAAGATCAACAATTGCCTGTAAATCATCATTGGTTTCGGTGGGAAGACCGACCATAAAATAGAGTTTTATCACCTGCCAGTCAAGGCTAAATGCATTTTTAACTGTATTTTCAATCTCTTCTTGCGTTATGTTTTTATTAATAACATCCCGGAGCCGCTGGCTGCCGGCTTCCGGTGCTATGGTAAAACCTGTTTTCCTAACCCTTTTCACAAGCTGCATGAGCTTCGGTGTTAATGTGCCAACACGAAGTGACGGTAATGAAACCGCTATACGGCGGGACTTATAACGGTTCATCAGACTTTCCATGAGCGGCAATATACATTCATAATCCCCTGTACTTAATGATAAAAGAGACATGTCCTCATAACCGGTTGAAGCAATACAAGCATCCGAAAGAGACAATAGGGTTTTTAAGGATCGTTCACGGACTGGACGATATATCATTCCGGCCTGACAGAATCGGCAACCCCTGGTGCATCCTCTAGCTAATTCAATCCGAAGACGATCATGCACCGGTTTGCCGTAAGGAATTATCGGTGCATCCGGAAACGGTGCATTGTCAAGATCATCAACAATTGCTCTTTTAACCGTCTTATATGCTGAGAATTCGGGTACAAGGAACTGAAAACCTTTTTCATCATATTTGGGTTTAAAAAACAAAGGGACATAGACACCTTCAATATGGGACCAGTTTCTCAAAAGAGTTTTCTTATCGCTCTTGCCCCTCTCTTGCCATGTAATCCAGGCGCGGGACATCTCCATGATCACATTTTCCCCGTCTCCAACCACAATAGCATCGAAAAAATCTGCAACCGGTTCCGGATTACAAGTGCAGGGACCGCCTGCAATAATAAAAGGGTGTGCATCGTCTCTTTGTCTTGTAAAAAAGGGGATATGTGCTAACTCTAGCATGGTAAGTATATTTGTATAGTTAAGTTCATAAAGCAGACTAAAACCAATGATATCAAATTGGTCCAGGGGTTTATGAGATTCCATGGACATAATCGGAATGCCGGATGATCTGAGGTAAAGTTCCATATCGACCCCGGGAGTAAAAACCCGTTCAGCAGCTATCTCAGGATTACGGTTCAGGATATGATAAAGAATCTGAAGGCCAAAATGCGATGTGCCTATTTCATAGAGGTCTGGAAAAGCAAGAGCAAAACATAGGTTGACATTGCTGTGGTCTTTTTTAATCGTATTTATTTCCGAGCCTAAATAACGGCTGGGCTGTTCTACCAGGGGTAAGATATCTTGAATGGTTGTTATACTCATGATATATGTTTTTAGTGCGAGTTTGGTTTTTTAAAATAAGCTGTCGTGTCACGGAAATTTTAATATTATTATAACGGTGTCTAAAATGCCAAAGATAAAAACACAAAGCAATAACAAACTGTTAATTTCGGTGATTGCCTTTTTTATTGTTTCTATTATGCTTTTTTTTAAACCCCCTGACAGTCTTGCCGCTGAGAAGCTGCGGGAAAGCGCTGTTGTGATCGCTGTTAGAAAAGTCAGTCCCGTTGTCGTTAATATAAGCTCGGAGGTTGAAGTTCGCAAGCGGGCTAACCCTTTTCCTGGATTCGGTATTGATCCTTCTTTCGAAAATTTTTTTAATAACTTTTTCGATCCTGGGTTTGAACAACGATATAAACGAACCAGTCTAGGCTCCGGAGTTATTATCGACGGCAAGCGTGGTTTTATCCTAACCAATGAACATGTTATTGTCAAAAGCAAAACAATCACTGTCGGTCTTAAAGACGGGCGAGAATTCAAGGCACGGATTGTGGGAGCAGATCCCGATTCTGACTTGGCGGTTCTGCGTATTTCTTCCCCAAAAGCCCTACCAGACATTATAATGAGCAATTCAACTGATCTGATGATCGGCGAAACGGTAATTGCTATCGGCAACCCTTTCGGTTTTTCGAACACTGTCACAACCGGTGTTATCAGTGCTATAAACAGAAGCGTAAGGACTGAAGACATGGTCTACCACAATTTTATACAGACCGATGCCTCAATTAATCCCGGCAATAGCGGTGGACCGCTGCTTAACATAAACGGAGAACTTATAGGTATAAATACTGCAATCTATGCCAAAGCTCAGGGCATAGGCTTTGCCATACCGATTAATACTGCAAAACGAATAGTTTCTGATCTTATACAATTCGGAGAGGTTATTCCGGCATGGATCGGTATCACCGTACAGAACATTGATTCAGACCTTGCACGATATCTAAAATCATCGGCTATCAAAGGGGTCCTGGTCAAAAAAGCTGAAAAGATCGGCCCTGCCCGAAAATCCGGCATTCGTGAGGGAGATATTATTGTTTCGATTAAAACAGGGGACATTCTTTCTGAAAAAGATTTCCATGGTGTAATGAACGGTATCGCAGCCGGAGAAAAAATAAATATAACTATCTGGCGAGACGGCAAAACCAAAACTGTTTCGGTAAAGACATCGGTATTTCCGAAAGAACTGGCTCTGAATCTCGGTTATAACCTGCTGGGAATCGCTGTTGAAAATCTTTCAACTAAAAACCGTTATTCCCATAAAACTTTTGCAAAACAGGGCGTGCTTATTTCAGATATTAATAGTCAATCTTTCCTGGCCCGTATCGGCGCAAGACCAGGAGACGTTATACGGCAAATAGAGGGTATAACCATTAAAAACATTAAAGATTTTGAGCAGGCCATTATAAAATACCGCCAAAAAGAATCTCTTGTAATAGTTTTGCAGCGAGAAGATCAACTCTATAATGTTACCGTAAAATTATAAATGGAGATGATGTATGAAACGTACCAAAATAATACAACTATTAAAATCAGATGCCCAAATGGATAACGTGCTTGTAAAAGGATGGGTTAGAACCCGTCGTAACTCAAAAGGTTTTTCATTTGTCGAAGTCAACGACGGCTCATGCCTCAAGAATATCCAGATCGTTGCTAATAGCTCCTTAAATAATTACATGAATATCGCCAGACTTTCAACAGGATCAGCGGTAATTATCAGCGGTAAACTTGTGGAATCGATGGGCACCGGACAGCGATGGGAAGTTCTGGCTGATCGATTTGAGATTGTCAGTCTTGCTCCTGATTCATATCCTCTGCAGAAAAAACGTCATACTGACGAATTTTTAAGAACAATTGCCCATTTAAGACCCAGGACCAATAAGTATGGCGCCGTATTTAGGATAAGATCCGAACTTTCATATGCCATACATAATTTTTTCAGGGACAGGGGTTTTCAATATATTCATTCTCCGATCATAACCGGTTCCGACTGTGAAGGCGCGGGAGAATTGTTCCGGGTTACAACTCTGGCTCTGGAAAATCTGCCCAAAAAAAACGGAATAACCGACTATGCCCAGGATTTTTTTGGCGCCGAGGCCAATCTTACGGTCTCCGGTCAGCTGTCCGCCGAAATGTTTGCCCTAGCTTTGGGTGATGTTTACACCTTTGGCCCCACGTTCAGGGCTGAAAACTCTCACACCAGCCGACATGTTGCCGAGTTCTGGATGGTGGAACCGGAAATGGCGTTCTGCAACCTTGAAGGAAACATGAACCTTGCCGAGGAAATCATTAAATATCTCACTACTTTTATTCTCAACAAATCCATCGATGATCTCGAACTATTTGCAAATTTTGTAGATAAAAGTCTTTTGTCAACCCTTGAAAATATTGCATCATCAAATTTTGAGCGAATTCCATACAGTTTGGCTGTTGAAATTTTAAAAAAATCGAGTGGAAAATTTGTATATGATATTGAATTCGGAATGGATCTCCAGACCGAGCATGAACGTTACCTTACGGAACATCACTTTAAAAAACCTTTGATTATCTTTGATTACCCTAAAACCATAAAACCATTTTACATGCGTTTAAACCATGACAACAAGACCGTGGCGGCTATGGATGTTCTGGTACCGAAAATTGGAGAAATCATAGGCGGAAGCCAGCGCGAAGAACGAATAGAAATACTTGAAAAACGGATGGACGAGACGAAAATGTCAAAAGACGCTTACTGGTGGTACATAGACTCCCGCCGGTTCGGAAGTGTAGAGCATAGTGGTTTTGGTCTGGGATTCGAACGTTTATTGATGCTGATGACCGGTATATCCAATATCAGGGATGTTATTCCTTTTCCAAGAACACCGAATAGCATTGAATTTTGATCGTAGGGGCTTTAGCACTTTTCCGGGTCAGGTTTTCATACATCTTAATTTTGCAAGATCTTCGGCATAGCCGTATAAGTGTAACCCTTTGCTTTCAACAATCATTTCGCCGTCTTTCACGCCTATCTCCCCGGCTATATAGCTTTTTAGATTTTGAATTCCGGCAAGATTCGCAGGCATACCTCCCCACAGATCCCATGATCGAAAATATATAATAAAATGAAGGGTTTCATCCTGTATGCGTGTATCAATGGATCGCAGGCACGGGGGGTCTAAAAGAGTAAGATCAGAAGGATGTGCAACCTGTAATACCATTTGATTATTTCTGCTTCCGTACTCTTTATATGTCTGAATAATCCACTCTATCTGATTCAAATAAAGGTTCCCGTTTTCTTCAAAAACAGATTTACCATCGACCTCTCTTTTATCTATTATCTCGGATTTACCCTGTTCCCACCACGCAAGTTTTTCACCCGTAAGGGGCGCTCTTGTGAGACGTTCACCGTATGTGTACGATTCCCCGGGTTCTTTTTGGTCCGTCATAAGGTATTCTATGTACGATCTTGCATGCCCTTCACCACCATAGATGTATTCCTGTTCTACCGGATTGGGGATCCCGCAGGCCGGGGGGATGTCCGGCAGAAGTGGCTCTGAAGATGGATGCATGACATGACCGAAAAAATAATCATATTCCAGCCTTGTCTGGCCGGCGTAACTGCCTCGATCTATTTTAAACCGTCGTCCATGATCAAGAATATCATGAACAGCCTGAAACCAGAGGTCTGGCAAATCTCTTGCTTGAATCTTATGAATATACATTTTTAAATATCTAACATACTTACTTCAAGGGCATTGTTGTTTATAAATTCTCTTCTGGGTTCAACCCGTTCGCCCATGAGAATTGTAAAAATTTCATCCGATTCAACCGCATCATCAATATGAACCTGCAAAAGGATTCTATTTTGGGGATTCATTGTTGTTTCCCATAACTGATCGGGATTCATTTCACCCAGACCTTTATATCGCTGAATACCTAACCCTCTTTTTCCTTCCTCTATCATAAAAGATAGAAGCTTTCTTTTGTCTTGTATAACAACCGAATCTGTTGGATTGTCTTTATCAAAAACAAGAAATGGCGGCTTATCATATTTAAAAATATTTTTACCAAGGACAATACTTTTTTGAAAATCACTTGAATAAACAAGACCACGGCCTATCTTTATAGGTTTAACATCTTTGCCGACCATATCCATTAAAAATCGTCTTTGTTTTTCGTTACAGGATGGCTTTATGATCAACTCATAAATGTTTCGTTCATCATTCCATGTTAAATCGCTGACATCAAAATCTTTTTCGCTCAACACTGTCTTTAATTGCAACATTTTTTGTTCGTTTTGCAGAAAATCTTTCTTTTCTACACCCTCTTTTATAAGTAACTCTATAAGATCATTCTGAATGCCGCGTTTCTTCATTCTCGATAAAGTTAAATAATATTCTGAAAGATTAGATATAAAAAGGTATAGTTTGTGTTCTGAAAGTATTGTTTCGTCCTTTCCAATTTTAATATTTTTTTTATCACTAACCCTCTTTAAAACATAATCATTGAATTCACTTTCATTTTTTAGATACATCGCTTTTTTTCCTTTACCTACTTTAAATAAAGGGGGTTGCGCAATGTATAGATAGCCTTTATTAATCATCTCTCGCATATGTCTGTAAAAAAATGTTAGCAGAAGTGTTCTTATATGAGACCCATCAACATCAGCATCTGTCATTATAATGGTTTTGTAATACCTGATTTTTTCAATATCGTATTCTTCTTCACCCACACCTGTGCCAAGTACTGTGATTATGTTTTTAATTTCCTCACTACGCAGTACTTTATCGAAACGTGATTTCTCAACGTTTAATATTTTACCTTTTAAAGGTAAAATGGCCTGAAATTTTCTATCCCTACCCTGTTTAGCGCTTCCACCTGCTGAATCTCCCTCCACAAGGAAAAGTTCCCTGTCGGAAGGATCTGAATTCTGGCATTCGGATAGTTTGCCCGGAAGAGTAGAATCTATCAGAGAGCCCTGTTTTCTGGCTAGATCTCTGGCACGTTTTGCTGCATCCCTTGCCCTGGAAGCATCAGTAGCTTTAGTAATGATTTTTCTGGCAACTGCCGGATTTTCTTCTAAAAAAATATTTAATTTTTCGTTTATTAAGGATTCAACAAGACCTTTGACCTCGCTATTTCCGAGTTTTGTTTTTGTTTGACCTTCAAACTGTGGGGATTTTATTCTGATACTTATAACTGCGGTTAAACCTTCTCTTACATCTTCACCACTAATTTTTACTTGAAGATTTTTTGGAAGATTTCCATTGCTTGCGTATTGATTTATTGTACGGGTTAACGCCGCTTTGAAACCTATAAGATGAAATCCACCTTCTATTGTGTTAATATTATTAGCAAAAGAAAATAGTTTTTCCGTAAATGTGTCATTATATTGTATTGCAACTTCTATCTGGACTTCATTTTTTATTCCATCTATAAAAATAGGTTTGTGAAGTGCTATATTTCGTTTGTTAAGATACTCAACAAACGAAACAATACCACCTTTATAAAAAAACTCCTCTTTTTTATCCGCCCGTTCATCCTCTATTTTTAATTTTACCCCTTTATTTAAAAAAGCAAGTTCCCTTAACCTACGAATCAATATTTCATAACTAAAATTGTCTGTCTCTAAAATCGTTGTATCAGGAATAAAATGTATTTTTGTGCCTCGTTTCTTTGTTTTACCTATGATATTTAATTCTCTTGTTTTTTTACCTTTTTCATAGGTCTGATAATAAATATTTCCGTCCGTATAAACTTCTACCTCCATTAATTTTGAAAGTGCGTTTACCACTGAAACACCTACACCGTGTAAACCCCCGGAAACTTTATATGAATGATCATCAAATTTACCTCCCGAATGAAGTTTTGTCATCACAACTTCAACGGCGGGCATATTCTCTGATTTTTGAATTCCTACGGGTATTCCTCTGCCGTTATCTTCAACGCTTACACTATTATCTGTATGTATTTTAATATTGATCTGATCACAATATCCTGCCATGGCCTCATCAATACTGTTATCCACAACTTCATACACAAGACGATGAAGTCCTTCGATATTAACGTTTCCTATATACATTGCAGGCCTTTTTCTATTCTCATCGGCATATTAACACTTATATATGTATCGTTGTTTTCTTCTTCAAATAAACACGGTTTTTCTTCATCAATTATATTAATAATAACTTTTTTAGAATCCATAACACTTAGTGTGTCTATAAAGTATCTTGGGTTAAAAGCAACTTCAATGGGATCGCCCTTAAAATCTATATTTATTTCTTCTTTTGATTCACCGATATCGGGATTGGTTGTTTTTATTAAAAGTTTTCCCTCCGTAAAATTAAAAACAACTCCTTTGTAATCATCAGAAGATAAAATAGTCATTCTTTTCAGCATCATTAAAAATATATTTCTATTTATATGTATAGCATGAGAAGCACCTTTTTTTATTATATCCCCGTATTCTGGAAAGTCGCCTTCAAGGAGTCTTATTATTATTTTTTCTGTATCTTTTTTTATTATAAAATTATTATTTTTAATCCCTAATTGAACCATTCCGACAGGCTCAAGAAACTTAACAACCTCATATATTCCCTTTTTTGGTATAATTATGCCCTTTTCTTGCGGGAGTTTATAATCCTTTTCATAAACATAGTCGATCTTTGAAAGCCTGTTGCCATCAGTTGATACCAATCTGACTATATTTTTATCATCAATATGAATAATTTCAAAATACATTCCTGTAATATGAGCTCTTTTTTCATCAGAAGCACCTGTAATAATAATCATTTTTTCTAACATATTTTTAAAGACACCTGAATCTATACTAAAAAATTCAACGTTATCTATATACGGAATTTCAGGAAAATCTTCGGAATTCATTCCAACAATATTATACTCAACTTGTTCATTTCCTATTTTAATCCAGTAGTTTTCAACCTCTTCTACCTGTATTTCTTCACTTGGAAATTCCTTTACTATCTCGTAGAACTTTCTGGAATTAATTACTATTGTTCCATGAGATTCAATCTTCGCTGGATATTTTCCTTCAAATCCTGTTTCAAGGTCAGTAACCACAATATTTATACCAGAATCTGTTGTACTTATTAAAATATTTGCTGTTATTCCCAGATTGCTTTTTTTACCTGTTAATCCTTGAACTTTTGACAATACATCGAGTATATCTTTTTTTTTAATTTTAAATTTCATTTATCGATACCTCATAATATTATATGTCTATTAATAATAATAATATTAAAGGTTGTTAATAAGTATAACAACCTTTTTAACTTATTTATTTTATAAAAAAAAATAAAAAAACAACCATAAAGAAAAGATTATAAAAAATAATTAAAAATAACGACTTTTAGAGAGTGTAAAAACAATTGTTCATAAGTAATAAGTTATTAAAAAAATATCAATGTAAAAGGGCACACATTTTTAAATATTAATAAGTTTGCAGTTTATTAAAAATTATTAATATTGATAATATAAAACATACTATATATAGTATATAGAATAATATACATATACTGTTTATAATAATTTTACAAGAGTTTTTATATAATATAAGATTTATAGCTGATTTTCATATTCATTCACATTTTTCAAGGTCAACGGCGAAAAATCTTAATCTTGAAAATATATATATAGCATCACAATTAAAGGGTATAACGGTTGTAGGAACAGGCGATTTTACCCATCCTGGATGGTTTGCAGAAATGAAAGAAAAACTTATTCCGGCTGAACCCGGACTTTTCAAGTTAAAGAACAACATAGCGAAAATGTGTGATCAACGGGTTCCCCTGTCATGTCGCGGGAAAGTACGTTTTATACTGGTTTCTGAAATAAGTAATATATACAAAAAAACAAAAAACCCCGTAAAAATCATAATCTTGTATTTCTATCAAACTTTAAACTGGTAGAAAAATTCAATGTAAAATTAGATAAAATTGGGAATATTAAATCTGACGGCAGGCCAATTCTCGGCCTTGACGCAAGAGACCTCCTTGAAATTCTTCTTGAGACTTCCGATAGGGCATTTCTGATACCTGCTCATATATGGACTCCGTGGTTTTCACTCCTTGGTTCAAGGTCGGGTTTTGATTCAGTTGAAGAATGTTTTGAAGATCTTTCATCTTATATATTTGCAGTTGAAACCGGTCTTTCGTCCGATCCAGCCATGAATCGAAAGGTATCATTTTTGGACGGACTAACCTTGGTCTCAAATTCTGATGCTCACTCGCCATTAAAAATTGGAAGGGAAGCCAATATTCTTAATACAAAACTTTCTTATTCATCCATAAAAAAAACTATCAAGAAAGGCGATCCTGAAAGTTTTATAGGAACTTACGAATTTTATCCTGAAGAGGGAAAATATTATATAGATGGACACAGAAAGTGTAATATTAGTTTTTGGCCGGAACAGACCCGAAAACATGATGGTAAATGTCCTGTTTGTGGAAAACCACTGACAATTGGTGTTTTGTACAGGGTAGAGGAACTGTCGGATCGACCGGAAGGTGAGAAACCCGAAAAGGTTCTTCCTTTCTTTAATATTATTCCACTTACGGAAATATTATCTAATGTTTTAGGAATTGGTTCAGGATCAAAGAAGGTGATGAGAAATTATATAACTTTAATCGAAAAGTTAGGGCCTGAATTTAAAATTCTCCATGACAAAGAAAAAGAGGAAATCAACTCGGTAGGTGTTCCTTTGCTTGGAGAAGCTATCTTAAGAATGAGGCAAAACAAGATAGTTATTTCTCCAGGATATGACGGAGTATTTGGAAAAATAAAAATCTTTAATCATCAAGAACGCAAAAAAACTACTTAGACAAAAAGATATGAGGAACGCGGCACATAAAAAAGTATGGTTGAATAAAGAATGAAGGTAAAAACTGGATCAAATCAGACACACAACGAACGAGACCTATGAAAAACGGGTAAAAGATAGAGCATATAGATGGTTTTACGTAATTAAAGAGGCTTTATTCTCTATGGGCTGTTTTTCTATGATTGACAAGCCGATCAAGAAATGCCCCTTAAATGGTTCATCTTCCTTTTTTGAGATATGTATGACTTGTGTTTTTAAGAATTCAGACGGACTCGAAGCTTCCGGTGGATAATATTTCATACCCAACATATCCTTCACCTTTAAATGTTGTAATACCGCAGAATCTTCATTTACCAGAATACCCTGGCCCTTTGATGAAATATCCCTTAGTTTGAATTGATAAAGATTTCCGGTCCCTTTTAACTTAAACTCCACGCTGTAGAATCTATTTAGCACTGTTCTTAATTCAGATCGTTTTTCTTCAGGGTTGTCTGTGGAGGTGTTTTTTTTCATAATAGCTCTTTTTGATTTACAAGATAAAAGGTTGAAGACACAAAGCCAAATATTTAGAGTCGAGAACCATAAATATATAATAATAAAAATCTGCCATTATGTCTATACTTTATATTGAATTGGGTTATGATTCAAGATTTTTTTAAGGAAAAGTGAAAAAATAAAAAAAGTGCTTTTGTTATTGCCCCAGGCTAATAAAAGAGTATAATATGATTGTTTTATAAAGATAACATATTGCGATTATTCATTAAAACACAAAAAGCTTAAAAGGTGAGTTGTAATTTATGAAAGATAATGTTTTCTATGGACAAACAAGCGGCAGAAAGGAGATTTATGCGGAAGATAAGATACGGTTTGATTGCCATCCGGGAGTTTCGTGTTTTACCCGTTGCTGCAAGGATGCGGACATGTATCTTTATCCCTATGATATTATTCGCATGAAAAAAAGACTTGGTATTTCTTCGGATCGACTCCTTGAATTATATACTTTCCAAGCATTTAGAGACAATCCTTATTTTCCCAGCCTGATGTTGAAGATGTCAGATGATGAAGACAAGTCATGCCAATTTCTGTCTGCCAAAGGATGTACTATATACAAGGACAGACCATTCTCATGCCGGGCCTATCCACTGGAACGTGCAGTCGCGAGAAGAGGTGATAAAAATGGGCGTAAGGTCTTATACTTCATTATGCGTCACGATCACTGCCTCGGGCATAAAGAATCTCGCAAATGGACAATAAAGGAGTGGATAAAAGACCAACAGATACAATTATATAACGAAATGAATGATTTATGGGTTGACATCGATTCCATATTCCGGGCAAACTCGTGGGGCCTTCAAGGTGTCAAAAACCCAGGGTTAAAGATGGCATTTATGGCCTGTTTTAATGTAGATGAGTTTAAAAAATTTATTTTTAAAAGCACTTTTTTATCCCGGTTTAATTTGCCCCGGAAAAGAATTGAAAAGTTGAAGAAATCGGATGTTGAACTAATGAAATTTGGTTTTGACTGGACAAATTTTTTTCTTACCGGCACCGGACCGCTCTTTTTAACCAACCTTAAAACAGACCCTCTTTAAAACATGTTTTCACTATCAAACCAGCTATATTTTGAGCAATCATAGATTGTACCTTGATAACAACAACGGCAAGATTCGTTCAATGTGCATTTTGATTATACTAAATATTTTCTGGTATTTTTTATAGGAACCTCCCATTGGATCTTCAATGGAACTTTTTCTGGTTTGTTTGTCGGGCCAGGCTCCGAGGAGAGCAACTTTGTCTCGATGCCATGGAAAGAAAACCCGAACAAATTTTTTGTGGGCCGGTTCCATACATAGAATCAGATCTGCCTTCATCAACTCTTCTCCTACCAGTGATCGGGCTCTGTGGGATGAAATATCAAAGCCGTTTTTTTTGCAGACAGCCTGGGCATATTCAGTGGCCGGAGAATCATTCAATCCGTAAATACCCATGGATGAAACATGTATATCATCACGTTCTGTTTGGTGCCACTTATATTGCAAAAGACCTTCTGCCATGGGGCTTCGACAGATATTTCCCGTACACACAAAAACAACATTTAACATATTATACACATTTTAAAGGGTGTTTATAGAGAGACCTTTTTTTAAAGGTCTCATAGATAAGTCGGCTTGGCATAAAGCTATTTTCAGGATATCGAGCGCAGCCTGGTCAGCACCTGTTTGACCGCCGGAAACTATTTTCTTAACCATGATCGTTTTTCATCTGCAATAATTTACACCACGATTTTAATACTTGCAATATAGAATAGCCCTTGGCGGGTGTCAATGGGAAGAAAAAGACTGTTAAAAAGGTTTAGCCTGGTCACGATCTTTAAGACAATAATAGACATCCTTAATGATTTGTTTGGAAATCTCTGACATGGCACAGCTCATTGCTTCAGCCAATGATCTCGGAGTTTTCCGTTTACACAACGACTCTTTCCGATAGGTTTTCTGAAAAAGGATTTTTTCTCCGACATCCATTTTATTCTTGTCAATTAAAATAATAGAGAGGGATAAGATGGCTTTCCATGTCTCTTCCATATCCCATTCAAGAAATTCATCCACAGTTCCTTCCAGTATATATGAAGAAACAAATTGGCTATCAGGAGATAAAATGGCTTTAAAAAGACCGGAATGCCTGATATCTCGGCTTAAGAAATGGGTTACAAGGGCTCCGGGGTTGGTCCTCCATCTATAATAGATATAAGAATCTCTTTTAAATGATCGATTCTTATAGATGATTCGACTGGTATTATATGTAGGTGATGCTGTAAAATGCTCAAATCTAATCACATGGGAAAGGGGCTTTAGGTCAGTTATTGTTGGAGGCGTATATTCCAGCGTGTAGTACTCGATTTTCTTCATCGGCTGATTTAGATTCATACAACCAACAAAGAGCATAGGAAAACCGACTAAAAAAAAAATTTTTTTACACCATTTCATTTTTAATTATTATCCTGTTCCACCTTTCTGGGAATGGGCGCTGTGCCAAAGATTAATTGAGATGGATGTTCAGAAACAAGTTCGATGAATCTGTTCAAGTTTTCACTAGCATTTTCAAGATTTTGAGCAATACTTAAAAGATGTTGACTGAGACGAAAGAGTGAATCATGTGTGCCGCTTACTAATGAAACCCCTTGTTTTGACAGTACGTTGGCATTTTCCATAGCCTTTCTAAAATCTTCTATGGCGTTTTTAATAGTTTTTTGCTTTTCAATGGTTATTCCTTCCAGCAGGCCGATGGTATTTTCCATGCGATCCAGGCTGCTGCTGGCCTTATCCATTAGCTTATTGAGAGATTGACCGACTTTCTCAAAGGATGTTGCAATATTTTTGGAAACACCTTTCACATTGGCATCATCAATCGTTTGGTTTAAGTTGTCGAGAACCAGTTGAATTTTTCCGGAAATTCCTTTGAGGTCCATTCCTCCTATCTGATTCAGAGCATCATCAATGCTTTGAATCAGCTTATTGATATTTGATGGTTTTGAGGCTATGATGGGAAATTTTGAAGGAAAACTGAAACTAGGAGACAGATCAGGTTCACCATCTTTCTTGTGGTCTAGTTCGATGAACATACTTCCGGTGATACCGACGGCTTTTAATTGGGCTACGATATTATTATCAAGAGTCTGACCGGACTCAATTTTTAATATCACTTGTATTAAATGTGCATCAGGGGCAACAGCAATACGATTCACCCGGCCTATTGATACTCCCCTGTATGTCACGGGAGATTCTACATCAAGGCCTTGCACAGACTCATTGAAATAGGTGGCGTAATACTGACCTTTCTCAAAGAACCTGGACATACCTAACCATATAATGGCAAAGAAGGCGATGCCGATTCCGCAGGTTATAAACAATCCAAGAGTAAATTTGGTTCTTTGGGAAGCCATTGCTATATCCTAAACAATTCAATTCCTATTTTTTTTTAAACTTTCAGAAATTCTTTCGTAATTTTGTGACTGGCGGTTGAAAAAATTCCTTACGAAACGATTCTTGCTGTGATCTTTCAGGTAGTTGGGATCACCTTCGGCGATAATCCCCTTGGTTTGTCTGTCCAGCATTATTATCCTGTGAGCCACATTAAAGATACTGGGCAACTCGTGGGTTACTATAACCATGGTGGTTCCCAAGTTTTTGTTAAGACTAAGAATGAGGTTGTCAAGTTCAACTGATGTTACGGGATCAAGACCTGCTGAAGGCTCGTCAAAAAACAGAATTTTTGGGTTGAGGGCCATTGCTCTTGCTAATCCCGCCCTCTTTTTCATTCCTCCACTGATTTCAGAAGGGAGATGATTTTCATAACCATTTAGATTAACCAAATTTAATTTTATCTTGACCAGGGTATCAACCAATTTTTTAGGCAAATCTGTATATTCCTGAATGGGCAGGGATACATTTTCAGCCAGTGTCATGGAACCGAAGAGGGCAGAACTCTGATAAAGAACCCCGATTTTTCTTAATATGTTTTTAAATGTTATTTCATCACAATTAGAGATGTCATTGCCATCAATGATTACCTGTCCTGAGAGAGGTTTCATAAGTCCAATAAGGTGTTTTAGTAATGTGCTCTTTCCACACCCGCTTCCTCCTAAAATAATAAATATCTCTCCTTCAAGAACGTCAAATGATATATGATCAAGGATTATCTCCCCATCATAACCGGCAATAAGATCTTTTACCTGGACAATGTTTCGTTTTTTCATAAGCCTTTTGTAAAGCCTACTTGCTTAAAGGACAAAGTAGGGCACACTATTTTAACGCAAGTAACGGATAATGACCGTAAAGATTGCGTCAGACACTATAATCAAAAAAATACTGCTTACAACAGCTGAGGTTGTGGCATGACCAACAGAGGCAGCCCCACCCTTGACCTGAAATCCCCTCAGGCAACCGATCCAGGATATAAGGAGAGCGAAAACAGCACTTTTAAAGACCCCCCAAAACACGTCAAAAACGGTCAAGGTTTTAATCGTCTCTGAAATATATGCGTTTGCAGTCAGATCAAGCATAAAAACCCCGACCACAAGCCCTCCGAATATGGCAAAAACATCGGAGAAAAGAGTTAGAATTGGAACCACAATAACAGATGCCAGGATCTTGGGGAGAACCAGATACCGTGTAGGGTCAAAGCCCATGGTAAACAGGGCGTCCACCTCTTCAGATATTTTCATGGTTCCTATTTCTGCGGCAAAGGATGAACCGGATCTTCCCGCGACAATAATAGCGGTCATGATGGGCCCCAATTCTCGGGACATGGCAAGGCTTACTAATGAGGCCACATAAATATTGGCACCAAATAACTGGAGCTGAACGGACGACATAAAGGCTACGATAAGACCGAGAAGGAAACTGATCATTGCAACAACAGGAAGGGCATCAACACCTGTTTTTTGCATGTATAGGAAGGTCTCTTCCATGCGTAACGATTTAGGGTGTAAAAATGAATAAACAAAAGCTATGCAAACAGAACCGACAAATGATATAAGGTATTTAACATCTGCTGCATACTGGATAATGGCGTCACCGAACCTGATAAACATATTGGGAGGACGAATTTTGATAAAGGAGGTTGTGTCTGCCAGGGTTTCGGAATCGAGCATAAAGAGAACCTCTTCCCTCGCATTTTGCAAATCAAAAAGACCGTTTGCACGGGTCATCATATCTTTTAATTCAACAAGGACAAGTGCCCCGAAATCATCAATATAAGTGACTTTTTTTAGATCCACGGCCATAGAAAGGGGCTGCCTATCCTTTATTAGAGAGCCGAAAATCTCGATTATTCGAGAAGCATTTGATGAATCCATCCTGCCCTGGACATAAATGGTGATATCCCCATCTTCGGTTTCTGCAATTTCATATTGGCAGGACTGAATATCTTCAATAGATTTCATATAGAACTTTGTCCTCGCAACTACTTAACGAGATTTGGTGTCAGGAATCATTAAAATAGAATTGCTTTAAACTTGCTTCATTGAAACCGTATGTATTCTCCAACCGATCCAGATCCATCTGAAAAATCAACCAACCCAACAACCTATCGGCCCTCTTTATTTCAAAGGCCACCTCAACACCTTTTTGTCCCATAGGATGATCCTTATCCGCCCGATAAAGAGAGAGGACTTTGTGGATCGAGTCTTCACCACCTTGAAACTCTATCCCCGCATAACTGCTACCTAATATTTGTGAAATAGTTGTGTCTTCCTTGAGCGAACAGGCATCAAAAACAATTTTATTTTTGTCGAGCAACACCAGGCCGGAATAAGGTGTCTTAGTAACCGGGTGAATATAAAGAAAATTACTCATCAATTGATGAGTTTTCGATCTGTCTCCTGTCGCAAAATGATTTGCTAATGTCGATTTCAAAAAAAGATAATCTTTGTTTAATTGTTTTCTCAATTCCTGATTTTTAAAATTTATAGCATGAGGATTTTTTGAAAAGTAGGAATGGCCCAGGAAAGCACCCCCGAATAAAAGCACAAACAGAATCAGCAAAGGAAGGAACCGATAGTAAGTTCGTCGATGCTGCTTTGCTGATTTAGTAACTGATGTGACATCCCGGCCCAATGAAAGGATCCCCTGAAATTTCTTATGATCGTCATAAAGAAGAGTGGTGCTGGTCGATATAAACCGTATGCCCTTTTTAGGATGTATTATCCTGAGGATCTTTTCTTTGACAGAGCATTTTTTTCTTACCTTTTTGAGGAATTTTTGGTACACTTCAGGTTCTTCGTATATCTCTTCTACGGATTTGTTGCACATCTGATTCCAGGATCGGCCATATAGTTTTTCCGAAGCAGAGTTCCAGGTGATGATTTTCCCTTCCCCGTCGGTTGTAATAACAGCATCCGGAAGTTGGTCGCAAAATTCCTTAAGACCGTAAAGCACCTGGTTTGTCTCATCAAGACGTTTGGCAAGAAGTTTTGTAATTGCTCTGGCTACGTCGGGAAATTCATGAAGAAAGGAGTTAACCTCTGCTTTGGGTATTTGGATGGTTTTTACATCATTTGATGCCTTTACCGTAGCCGTTCTTTTTGTTCCGAGCAAAAAAGACATCTCTCCAAACAGAGACCCCTTTTCGGTGATTTCTACTATCTTCTTGTTTCCTTTGAGGATATCTATATGGCCGGATACTAAAATAAATAGATCCTGCGTGTCGTCGCCCTCGAGAAAAATTTCCTTCCCTTTGTCGAACGATGTGACATATTTATTTAAATGTTCGTTTTGAATGACTGTGTCTAACATAAATTTATTGAATTCGTAAAAAGTTCAAGCCGACATCCCGATCACAAATTTATCCTTAATTACTCTTTGCAATAGATGTGCCATATGGAACAGATTATTATCTGCAGCCCAAAAAAGTTACAAGGCATTTAATTTCAAGGGGATATGGTCTTTAGAAAAAAAGCAGCGTGAAAAATTTTCAGCTTGTGGAGGAAAAGTGATGAAAAGAAAGGCAATATACTGACAAAGTTTTGACAGAAAGTGTTAAAACAAGATAACCGTTCGGGAGTCTGATTTAGACGGTTTAGTAAAAAGTCAAATTTTGATGGCAAAGTAAAAAGCTCCAAATTCAAGGCGCGCAAATTCCGAGGAACGAGACGTACTTATAGTACGTCGCAGTGACGAGGAATGCAGCGCAACGCAGAAGTTGGATTTTTTACGAAGCCATCAAGATTTACCCTTCCAAAAGGACCTGTATATGCGTTTCTACCGACTCTCCCAGTGCCTGCAGGTTGTAACCGCCCTCAAGCATGGAAACAAGCCTGCCCCCTGCATGGTCCTCGGCTATTCCCTTAACTTTTCGAGTCAGCTCTTCATATCCTTTTTTAGTGAGCTTGATCTGTGCCAGAGGATCATCAATATGGGCGTCGAAACCTGCAGAGATAAGGACAAACTGAGGTCTGAAAACCCCCATCTTTTGCTCAACTATTTCCATGGCATCGAAATACTCTTGGTTGCCTGCTCCAGGGCTCATGGGGAAGTTTAAAGTGTATCCTTTCCCGTTACCGGTTCCTGTTTCTGAAGCGCTTCCCGTACCAGGGTAGCAGGTGGATGGATCCTGGTGAAAGCTTATGTAAAATACAGTCGGGTCTTGTTCGAAGGCATGCTGGGTACCGTTGCCGTGGTGCACATCCCAGTCTATGATCAAAATACGTTCTATGGAATATTGTTTTTGGAGATATCTTGCCCCAATGGCTATGTTGTTGAAGTAACAAAAACCCATGGCCCTGGATCGTTCTGCGTGGTGGCCAGGGGGTCTTACCGCACAAAAGCAGTTTTTTACATTTCCCTGCATCACGCTGTCTAATCCCCTCAGTATACCCCCGGCAGCACAAATGGCCGCTTCAAAGGTGCCGGGGCTTAAAGGACATTCCGGAGTATCCAAAAAAGGAAGAGAACTTTCCACCCCACTCTTAAATCTGCCTATGTAACTGGATTCATGGCATAGTTCTACAATGCTTCTCTCCGCGGGTATAGGTTCTATGGGAAGAAGTTTATCGAGGAGTCCCGATGCTTTGAGGGCCTCAATTATGGCAGTAAGTCTTTGAGCCCGTTCCGGGTGGTTGGGACCGGTGTCATGCTGTAGATACAAATCATCATATACAAGTCCGCTTTTGGTCATATTCATTTTCCTTTCCAATAATTAAGAAGGCTTAAACGATTATAAGTTGACTAAAGTTCATTTTATTTTGCCTGTTATCAATATGTGGATATTGACAAAAATGTATTGATACCGCATTGTATTGATAGCAAATTTATCGCTTCCGAAAAAAGTTAATACAAATTTTCAGTATGAATATATTTAAAGATAATGAGGAAGACAATATTTTTTTTAAATCGACTTATCAATATATTAACTGATGCCGGTAAAAACCATTTATCATCAAAAAAACAATCATAATGTTTTGTGATTCTATTTTGCAAAAAAGGATGAAACCCCGGACAAAACTGTGGAGAAATTATGCAAGATTTAAAAACAACTATTATCCAGACCGAATTAGTCTGGGAAGATATAGAAGCTAATCTGGCCGGATTTGATGATAAGATTGACACTATCAAGGATGATACACACCTTATCATTTTGCCGGAAATGTTTACAACCGGCTTCAGTATGAATGTCGCCTCCCTCGCCCAAGACATGACAGGTTCTGCGGTAAAATGGCTGCGAGAAAAATCACGGCAAAAAAATGTTGATATCGTTGGAAGTATTATAGTCAGGGAAGACGGCAAAATTTTTAATCGATTGATATGGTCAAAGTCCCGGGGCGAGATCTTCACTTACGATAAAAGACACCTGTTTCGCATGGCCGGTGAAGAAAAAGTATACAGTGCCGGTCATCAAAATATTACTGTTGAACTGCGAGGCTGGAAAATCAGACCTTTTATCTGTTATGATTTGCGCTTCCCGGTCTGGACGCGAAATATCGAAAACCGGTATGATGCAGCCATATTTATCGCCAACTGGCCTGCAAGACGCTCACGGCACTGGAAGTTATTACTGCAGGCTCGAGCCGTTGAAAACCAGTGTTATGTTATAGGGGTAAATCGCGTTGGAACAGACGGAAATGGCCACCTTTACAGCGGTGATTCTTCAGTCATCGATCCCTGGGGTAATATTGTTTTTCACAAGCAGAATAAAGCAATCACATATACAGCCGAGCTGTCCTATGAAACGCTGCAAAAATCAAGGGAATCCTTTCCTGTCTGGATGGATGCGGATAACAATCTGATCAAAACATCGTAAACTTTGGCATAAAAAAGCCCCTTGGCGGTACCCAAGAGGCTTCCATGTAACCAACTGATAACAGTTGACTTATGACTGGTGCCGGAGGTCGGAATCGAACCGACA
>JAFDBA010000186.1 GCA_019313505.1 Deltaproteobacteria bacterium | reverse complement strand
GTTCCTCCCTTTTGCCTTTGTCTTTTTTCCCCTTATCACCCATATCTGTTTCTCCTTGTTTGAAAGTGATTATACGGATCTGGATATCATTACCATTGTAATGTTGTCCGTCCTCAAATTCCATAGGTTATCGTACCAGAAAACTAAATATCATCCAAGTACCGATATATTGAGAGACCTTGAATTCATTAAAACTAATAGATATCAAACTCGGACTGTAAATATCAAGTGGAAATCGTTTTTGAGATATCCATTTGTTACCTCAGCCATGGCATTTTTTGGGATAAATTGAGACTACCTCATAAAAGTCCGGCTTGTTAAAACCTTTGATCGTTTGTGGGACTCCCAGGATATCAGCCGACCGGGAAACCTATGATATGTCTGATTATAGGAATATCAAATCAAGCTTATGAATGGTTATTTCTTTTGCTTCGAATCATCATCACAAATATCACCAGTGGGCTCATCCTCAATTCCACCATTATCGAGCGAATCATCTGGATCTCTTTTTTTTGTTTTGCGGACCACATATCTTTCGAACTGCCTCTATCGTCAATTCGTTCCAGCAACGCCTTTAATTATTGGTCACATCTTGTATTGTGAATAGAGGGGAATCGTGCGCCATAAGGTTTGATGCTCTTCATATTAAAAGTGCACTTGTAGATACAAGATGTGACACCACTGCACAAAAGAGTCATAAGCAGACTTTACCCCATTAACTATTTTATTGGTAAATACATCCGGTAGCGGGAACGACCATTATGATCTTTTCGCGATTAACAGGGTTCTTCCAACAGTTCCTAAAATACGTCTGTCCTGCATTTTCTGCACCTGGTTTCCGCTGATACGCTCTGAGGACAGGGGACACTCTATTCGATGGGTTACTTTCCATCCTGTTTTTGTTAATATCCTGTGGTAATCAAATATTGTGATTGAATTAACGGGGTTTTCTTTTGAAGCTGATGTGGATTCAAAATCCCGCCAATCAGCATTTAAGAAGGCCATCCTGGTGATTGCTTTTGATTTTCTCTTGGATAGCAGTAAGAAACCTTCAAGGAAACTCTCGTACTCCTCCTTTGTAAAAGATGAAATGGAGGGGCATTCTGCATTAGTTTTTTTTTCATACTCCCTCTCTTTTTTCCTGAAATAGGGCGGGTCGAAAAAGATAAGGTCCGGCTTTTTTGTTACAGGCCATGTCCAATTTTGAGGGTCCCAATAGTAGCGCTGTATCTCCGGTCGGTTATCCCTAAGTGCAAGATCAAAGGATTGACATTTTCGCTCAAAGAGGAGACATACATCAGGAACAACACCGCCACCGGCCATGGGATCAAGGACAAGATTACCAGGTTTTGTGAAATAGAACAGTGTGTGAGCAATTAACTGCGCCGGTATCCGCCCAGGCCAATCGTCTCCGAATCGTTCATCACATTTGTTGAAATTCCATTGATCCCATGTACGCAATCCCCAGCCAAGCTCTTTGAATTTTCCCTGATCTGTCATTACTTCCAGCCGTAATGCCCATGCAAGCGCAAGATCCATTTGGTAATGCCTTGAAATATAATCCATGTCATGGCCTTGGGAAAGCAAAATATCGATATTACCAAAATTGGTATTTCCGATAATTTCTGATACACGATTCTGGCTCAACTTCACTGTTTCCGAAATCTTTTCCTGTGTCCATCCAAGGCGGCTCAAACGAAGGATAACGGTTTTTCGACATGCCTTATGTCGTGCTCTTATATCCGAAATCCAGGTATTGACTGTTTGCTGGATAACGCCGAGTTTTTCTGCGAGAGCCGATTCTGTCCATTTACATTCCGGATCTGTTGATGCAATATCACGGGCGATCCGCTTTTTATCGCCGGGACTTAATCGGTCTCCATGGCTGATGTTATATTTTGCTGATTCAAGGAGAAGCGCTACTTTGTTTTTTTCGTAATCAAGAGGTTTATCCTTACATTCAACGGCCGCAATCTTTGCGATTCCACTTTCTTTAAACGCAGACCAGCGGTGGATACCATCTAAAATTATAGTCGCTCCATGCCTACCGGCAGGCAGGTCGGTTGTTCCATTACCATCTGCATAGTTAAAAACCTTTTGAATCTTAATTGGTGGGAATTGCGCACCAATCGCAAGGGCTTCAACATACGTGTCGATGGTCTTCTCGCTCTTTTTTTCTCTGGGGTAGATAAACTGGTCCCAGGTTAAATCGGAAACATGGACTTCCATTGGCTCTAAAAGGATATTATCCATTTTTATTTTTCTCATCAACACAAAATTGGCAGCTGAATTTAATGGGTTTTTATGTGGCCGGAAAACACAGAGATTTCAGCCCTGTTTGATCTTTTAACAGGTTGAAAATACGGATGTTATTTATCTCGAACTGCTGGTCACCATTATACAGGACAGCACCATCAGGGTGGCAGACAGGCGTCAAGCTTCGAAATTTATCAATTCCCTTAAGAAAGTTTTTAGAAAAGGTAGCAGATGATTTGATTTCAACCGGGAAAAGCTTCCCCTGCCGGCGAATAAGCAAATCGACTTCATTCCCATGATGATCTCGAAAAAAATAAAAGTCCGGACGTTTCCCTCTGTTTAAAAAATATTTTAGTATTTCAAGAACGATCAGGTTTTCATATAATCCACCGCGCAAAGGATCCCTGCCGGCTTGTTCGGCAGTTCTGATACCCAATAGAAAAGCTGCAAGACCTGTATCAGAAAAGTATAGCTTTGGTGATTTTACGACACGTTTCCGTATGTTTTGAAAATCGTAAATCGTTAGAGAAAAAGATGTCAGCTTTGTTCAGTTTTGGTTCACAGATGTCCTTGGAATGCTGAAAAGTTTTGCAATAACGCCGTCCGAGCTGGAAACCGGCATGGCTGAAGAAATGGGATATGTATCGAACCCACGTCAGCAAATACGAAATCGAAAAATATTTGCCCATCACCTGAGCCGGACAAATCGGAAATACGAAGCTCAAAATTCGAAACAAATCCGATTTCGGAGCCGGTTAAATCTGTATTTAACCGGCATCCGATCCCTTCCCCCAGCCTATGATTCAATCCACCCGACTCTATCCTTTTATAAAATAGTCTGGCCAATGGTATAACTTATTGTTTTATTGATATAATATTATTTTAAAGCATAAATTTTTTTCAACCTCAATTGAGCGAGCATCAATTTAGTCAGAATTACATATAAGGGTTATTTTTTATTGCAAATAAAAAATACTTGACAAATTAATAAGTATTGCTAAAAACTCTAACTGTAATTTTAGTATCGTTTAAAGTTTGCACAATGGTGTGCTAAATTATTTGAATAGAATATGAAAGACAAAGGCGTCTTTCCCGGCGGGAAAGACGCCTTTGTCTTTCAATTAAAACTCTATAAGGAGGATAGTTATGAATTTACATCAACCAAATGCCAATGAAGCTTTACAAACAAAAAACCGATCCAGAAACGTTGCTCCCCAATCCGGTATCTGCAGCCGATGCATTGATGGTTGCAAGGGCAATTGCGATCTGTTCAGGGCTACCTTTCGTGGACGCGAGCTCCTTTATCCGGAGCCTTTCGGAAGAGTAACTGCCGGTGCTGATAAAGACTATCCAGTTGATTACTCTCACCTTAATATTATGGGATACGCATTTGGGGCGAAAGGCGTGGACCCCGATCCAGATAAAGCGACATTCCCGGCAGTAGATACCGAAACATCTTTTGGTGTCAAAGACAAAGTGAAGATGAAAGTGCCTATTTTTACCGGCGCCCTCGGCAGTACGGATATTGCCCGCAGAAACTGGGAACATTTTGCCATAGGTGCTGCAATTAGCGGTATCACCCTGGTGTGCGGAGAGAATGTATGCGGAATTGATCCTGAGTTGGAACTCAACGGTAACGGCAAGGTTACAAAATCTCCGGAAATGGACCGACGTATACTAGAATATCGTCGATATCATGAAGGCTATGGAGATATCCTTGTACAGATGAATGTTGAGGATACCCGTAATGGCGTCGCAGAATATGTCATTGACAAGCATGGGGTCGAAACCATCGAACTGAAATGGGGACAAGGTGCCAAGTGTATTGGTGGTGAAATTAAGGTCAACTCTTTAAGCCGGGCGCTGGAATTGAAAAAACGTGGCTATATTGTCACACCGGACCCGGAAAAACCCGCTTTTCAAGCCGCTTTTAAAGCCGGTCCTCTGAAGCAATTTGAGAGACACTCGCGTCTCGGATTCATTGACCAGGAAGGCTTCATGAATGAGGTTGAAAGGATGCGAAAGCTCGGTGCCAAACGTATCACCCTGAAAACAGGCGCATATCCGATGAGAGAGCTCGCAATGGCCATACGCTGGTCCAGCGATGCCGACATTGACCTTTTGACCATTGATGGTGCTCCCGGAGGAACCGGAATGAGCCCCTGGCGAATGATGACCGAATGGGGGATTCCATCGATATATCTTCACTCCATGGCCTATGAGTTGTGTGAACGCTTGGCCCAAAGCGGAAAACGGCCCCCGGACATCGCATTCGCCGGTGGTTTTTCTTCAGAGGATCATGTGTTTAAGGCTCTGGCCTTGGGTGCACCTTTTTGTAAGGCCGTCTGCATGGGCCGTGCGTTAATGATCCCGGGCATGGTGGGTAAAAACGCCGAAAAATGGCTGCGAGGAGAAGACGGTGGACTTCCTTCGACGGTATCGAAATTTGGAACCACCAAAGAAGAAATATTCATGAATTATGAAGTCTTAAAAGAAAAATACGGTTCGGAAGCCGAACGCCTTCCTTTGGGTGCAGTCGGAATTTTCAGCGCCGTTGATAAAATCAAGGTTGGACTTCAACAAATAATGGCCGGGTCCAGAAACTGGGCCGTCAAATACATCAGCCGAGATGACATATTTTCACTGACCGAAGAATGTGCCAAAATCACAGGCACCCAATACGTAATGGACGCTTACAGGGAGGAAGCCCTCAAGATAATCGATTCTTGAAAAAATATTTAAATTGCGATAGTCTGCCACCAGAGACGTTTTAAAATTGTCTCTGGTGGCTCCTATTTACCCCTGGAAATATTTTTCTCGCTGCTATCCTGATCAACATCAAATCGGAAAAAAGGATGCTTCAAAAATACAACCAAATACCCAGTGAATTTTATTCACATTTAAAAATTTTTCACGAGTTGATGTCAATCAAGGTGCGTGAGATCTTATTTGTTTCCAGTCCCTATGATGTGTTCATATTGGAAGAAGATGGCAGCCCTGCATCAAGAATTATAAATGAATACAGTGGATTAAATCTTAGCCTGCCGCCCAGGGTGACTCGGGCGTCTTCCGCCATGGAAGCATTGTCTCACCTAAATAAGAAAAAATTCGACATGGTTTTAACCATGCCGAATGTAGGTGACATGGATGCTTTTTCATTGGGCCTGGAAATCAAGAAAATTAATCCGAGTCTTCCTGTTATTCTAATGGCTCACAACCCCAGGGAAATTTATCCCTTAACAAAAAACGAAGATCTTAAAGGGATTGACAAAAGTTTTATCTGGTCCGGCAATTCCGATCTGTTGCTCGCGCTGGTTAAAAACGTGGAAGACCGACTGAATGTTGAACGCGACACCCAGAAAGCAATGGTCCGAGTACTGATCCTGGTTGAGGATTCTCCCGTTTATTTCTCCTCTTTTCTGCCTCTGATTTACAAAGAAGTTGTTAAGCAAACCCAGGCTGTCCTTGAAATGGGTATCAATGAGGAACATCGGTTGCTCACAATGCGAGCCAGGCCCAAAATCCTGTTAGCGGAAAACTATGAAGAGGCCATGGAGCTGTGCCAGAAGTACCGGTCATTTCTGTTCGGCGTTATTTCGGATACCCGCATTCCTAGAAATGGAAAGATGGTCGATGATGCAGGGTTTGTGTTACTTTCACAAATGAGAAAGGAAATTCCTGATCTTCCCCTTCTTTTGATGAGTTCGAAATCATCCAATAAAACAAAAGCAGATCAAATCCCGGCTGTTTTTCTGGACAAAAATTCTCCAAACCTTCTTGAAGAGTTACACAATTTTTTTCTCAACAATTTAGGATTTGGCGATTTTGTTTTCCGCATGCCGGACGGTACGGAAATTGATCGAGCGTCTGACCTTCGTGCTCTTGAGGCAAAGGTTGCCAAGATACCGGATGAATCGCTTTGTTATCATGCCAAGCGCAATCACTTTTCCAACTGGATTATGTCTCGTTCGGAAATCCCCCTTGCTTCCAAGTTCCGTAAGGTCAAAGCCTCTGATTTTTCAAGCGCCCACGACATGCGGAGTTATATTATCGCCAATGTCCATGCGTTACGGAAATGGCGTCAAAAAGGTGTGGTCGCTCAGTTCAAGAGCCATAATTTCGATGCAGATATTATGGACTTTGTTAAAATCGGCCAAGGATCATTGGGAGGCAAGGCCCGGAGCTTGGCTTTTATGTCCGCCTTGCTCCATCAGAATCCGATAATTTACGAAAATTATCCCGAAATAAACATCAAAATTCCAAAAACCCTGGTTGTGAGCACGGATGGATTTGATTCTTTTATTACGCTGAACGGCCTAAAATACTTAGCCACCCAGACCTTTAAGAATGAAGAAATTACGGACGCATTTTTAAAGGCAGAAATGCCCGGGTGGCTGGTAAAAGATTTGGAAGCTTATCTCGCCCAAGTGAAATTCCCCCTGTCGGTGCGCTCTTCGAGTTTGCTTGAAGATGCGCAGTTCCAACCGTATGCCGGAATTTACGAAACGTATATGATTCCCAATAACCATCCCAAACTCTCGAAGCGACTTGAACATCTTATTACCGCCATAAAACTGGTGTATGCTTCTACCTATTATGAAGAGGCTAAGGCATTCTCCCGCAGTACATCAAACCAGCCCCAGGAAGAGGTCATGGGTGTTATCATCCAGCAACTTACCGGAGAAGAATATGGAGATTATTTCTACCCAGCCATTTCCGGAGTGGTCCAGTCTCATAATTTTTATCCGATTTCCAAGATGAAACCTGAAGAGGGGATTGTCCATATTGCTCTGGGATTGGGCAGGATCGTTGTGGAAGGTGGCCGAACGATACGCTTTTCTCCAAAATATCCAAGTGTTATGCC
>JAFDBA010000185.1 GCA_019313505.1 Deltaproteobacteria bacterium | reverse complement strand
AGGCGCTGAAGATCCGAAGTCCTCGTTACAAATGTTCATTTTTCCAAGTATTGGCCAATTTGGCTTCAAATTTTGGATTAGGCCTAACGAAACTGACGCTTTTCTCGTAAATACACATCCCAAATGTAGCCCGTGGACAAGAATGGAACCTTGAACCCCTGAACCTTTGAACCGTGAACGGTTACAAATGATCTTCCTTTTCCACGAGCCTTGCAACACCCGCAACCTTTTCTTCCTCTGACAGCCCGATAATCTTTACCCCCTGGGTGTTACGGCTGATCACAGAAATTTGGCTGACAGACATGCGTATCAGCTTCCCTGTATCGGCCATTATCATCAGATCGTCATCATCATCAACAAGAAGTATTGCCACAACCTGTCCGTTTCGCTCACTTGTCTTAATGGTAATGACACCTTTGCCCCCACGCCTCTGGGGAGGATACTCATCAATCGAGGTTCTCTTCCCGTATCCGTTCTCCGTTGCCGTAAACAGATTCTGGCCATGGCTAAGAACTTCCATGCCAACAATTCGGTCCTCTTTGGCAAGCCTCAACCCGCGAACGCCCCTTGCGACACGGCCGATCGCTCGAACGTCAGACTCGTGAAAACGTATGGATTTGCCCATGGCGGAACCCAAAAAGATATTCTGGGTCCCGTCTGTTATCCTTGTCTCAATCAATTCGTCACCCGGAACCAGATTCAAGGCAATGATACCGCCAGATCTGGGTCTGGAAAACGCCATAAGATCGGTCTTTTTGACCAGTCCACTTCTGGTTGCCATAATAACGTAATATCCAGGTTCAAATACCGGAACAGCAAGCACTGTTGCAAGTTTTTCATCCTTTTCCAGATTAAGAAGATTAACAATAGCTTTTCCTCGGCTCATGCGGCCGGCCCGGGGAATGTCGTACACCTTGCACCAGTAAACCCTTCCCTTATTTGTGAAAAACAGGAAAGTATGGTGGGTGGAAGCTACAAAGAGACTTGAGATAAAATCGTCATCTTTAACTCCCATGGCTGTCTTTCCTTTGCCGCCGCGGAGCTGTTTCCGATAAAGGGTAATCGGATTCCGTTTTATATAACCGCTCTTGGAAATGGTGACGACCATGTCCTCTTCAACAATCATATCCTCAATGGTTATCTCTTTTGTTGATTCAACAATCTCACTCCGGCGATGATCACCGTACTCTTGCTGTATTTCTGTGAGCTCATCCTTGATAATATTTTTCACAATACGCTCACTCCCTAAAATCTCTTCGTACCAGGCGATATTTTTGAGAATATCCTTATATTCTTCCAGGATTTTTTCCTGCTCCAAACCGGTAAGCCGCTGGAGACGCATATCGAGTATGGCCTGGGCCTGTATCACAGTCAGGTCGTAGGTCCGGACCAGGTTTTCTTTGGCTTGGCTAGGCGATTTTGATTCGCGAATCAGGAAAACGACATCATCAAGATTTTCAAGGGCAATTTTCAAGCCCTCCAGGATATGGGCACGCGCCTCGGCCTTTTTCAGGTCATACCTGGTCCGCCTGATAATGATCTCCCTGCGGTGAAGAATGAAATGCTCAATAATCTTTTTCAAAGGAAGTTGTTGTGGTTGATTGTTCACAATGGCAAGAAAGATGATGCCGAAGCTGTTCTCCATCCGCGTGTGCTTGTAAAGCTGATTGATTATCACCTCCGCAAACTGATCTTTTTTCAGCCCCACCGCGATCCGCATACCTTCCCGGTCCGACTCATCCCTTATATATCGCACCCCTTCGAGCTTCTTTTTTCTTATCATGATTGCAATATTTTCGATAAGTTTTGCCTTGTTAACCTGATAAGGAAGCTCCGTGACAACGATTGTCTCTCTTCCTGTCTTTTTGTCTTTTTCGATCATGACCCTGGCTCTGATCCGTATTATGCCCCGGCCGGTTGAATATGCGTCATAAATTCCTGTAGTGCCGTAAATAATACCGGCCGTGGGAAAATCAGGGCCCGGGATATATTCCAGAAGATCCCGAAATGTTAGATCAGGATCGTCTATGACAGCCTTTGTGGCTTCAATTACTTCAAAAAGATTATGGGGCGGAATGTTTGTGGCCATACCAACGGCAATACCGGCAGAACCGTTTATTAAAAGGTTTGGGACTTTGGCCGGAAGTACAGAAGGCTCTGTTAAAGAATCATCATAATTAGGCGTAAACCCAACTGTTTCCTTGTCCAGGTCCTCCATCATCTCATGGGCCATACGCGTCATTCTGATTTCGGTATATCTCATTGCAGCCGGAGGGTCGCCATCCACGGAACCAAAATTGCCCTGGCCGTCTACAAGGGGATACCTTAAAGAAAAATCCTGGGCCATCCTCACAATAGTATCATAAACCGCAGTGTCACCATGGGGATGATATTTACCTATAACATCACCGACTATACGGGCGGATTTTTTATAGGCTTTGTTCCAATCGTTTTTCAGCTCTCGCATTGCAAATAGTACGCGCCGGTGGACAGGTTTCAGGCCGTCCCGAACTTCCGGGAGTGCCCTCCCGATGATCACACTCATGGCATAATCGAGATACGACTTTTTCATCTCGCTCTCGATGCTGATCTGTGCTAACTTTTCTGTATTAAACATATTAAACACCCACCTGAACCCAGCTCTAATAATCAATAATCAATTGTTAATTGTTAATTGTTAATTATTAACCGTTATTTATTAACCATTATTTCCTGAACCTTGAACCCAAACTAATAATCAACAATCAATCGTTAATTATTAATTATTGACAATTAATTATTAACCGTTATTTATTAACCATTATTTCCTGAACCTTGAACCCTGAACCCAAACTAATAATCAACAATCAATCGTTAATTATTAATTATTGACAATTAATTATTAACCGTTATTTCTACCTCTGAACCCAGCTCTAATAATCAATAATCAATTGTTAATTGTTAATTATTAACCGTTATTTATTAACCATTATTTCCTGAACCTTGAACCCTGAACCCAAACTAATAATCAACAATCAATCGTTAATTATTAATTATTGACAATTGATTATTAACCATTATTTCCTGAACCTTCCTTAACAGGATCAACCAATTGTTGATAGCTGGTATAATAAATATCTGTTAATGTTAAAAAAGCAGTGGCAACCAAAGGGCCGTAAATGATACCCAGAATCCCGAACATCTTCAATCCCCCGATGATTGAGAAAAAGACAAGGAGCGTATGCATTTTAACCCGTTGGCCCACAAGTTTCGGTTTTAACAGATATTCGATTCCACCGGAAAGTATAATGTAAAAAACAACAAAAAATATACCTGATGCAATTCTTCCTTTTACGATTAGATAAAGAGCTGCAGGGATAAACACAATTCCTATTCCTATGATGGGAAGAAACGCAAGCAATCCCATAATAACACCCCATAAAAACGGCGAACTTAAACCAAAGAGTGAAAACATGATGCCGCCGGCCACGCCCTGAATCAGACCGCCCAGTCCATTTCCGATAAGAATAGCACCGGCCATGTCCTTAAATTTTTGAATCAGTTTTTGGTCCTGTTCCTTTGGGAGTGGAGAAAGATCAATGATGAACTCAACAAGTTTGTCCCCGTCAATTAAAAGATAATAGATAACAAGGAGCATAAAAAAGAAGTAAACAAAAAAATTGAACGCATTCGATGCAATAGAACTGGCTTGCTGATATAAAAAAAGGCCGACAACTTTACCCAGCTCAGACGCCCCTTTATTGAGTTGTTCACCCGTAATTTCTAAATTTAAATTTGAAAGGACAAGATTTATTTTTTCTAAAATCCTGCTGCTTGCAAGAATATTCTTGATTTGATCGCTTATTACAGCACCCTTTCCCATAAGATACAGGCCATAGGCCTCTTTTGACAAAATGCCCACAAAAAAGATTATCGGGATAAACAGGATAAAAAATATAAAAGCACAGGTTAGAAGGGATGCAAAAAGAGGACTTATTTTTCTGTTTAAAAATATATAAAGCGGTTTAAAAATACTGGTTACCACAGCAGCAAGAACAAGAACAGAAATAAAAGGCCAGAAAAGACGGCCAAGCAAAAAAGCTGAGACCAAAAAAAGGACTAAAAAAAACCACAAAATAATATTTTGGGAAGTTTTATCCTGCATAGTACCTCTAATTTAGCAATAACAATTCGTAAGCACAGGTCTCAGCAAGAAAGGTGGCGTTGAAAGTTGGATAACAGACGCCTTGACGTTTTCGTAAAAATCGGACTTTTTACGAATTCAACTATGGATGGCTAAGGAAAAAGGTTCATATACAAGGCGCAGTATTTTTTCAGAAACGAGGCTATACAAGTAGTATGCCGAGTTTCTGCAAAAATACTACAACGCAGTAGATGGGACTTTTTACGACGCCATCAAGTGTTTACTTGCAGGCAAATCCACCCGCCACTA
>JAFDBA010000184.1 GCA_019313505.1 Deltaproteobacteria bacterium | reverse complement strand
GAACTCCTTCAGAAAAAGAGATATCGAGTTCCTTCATGTCGATGCCAGGAAGTTCCATGGTAACATGATATTTTGTGTCTGTCTCCGCTATATCGGAAGCCGGTGTCCAATCACACTCGTCAAGATTGGTGGATGGCATTACCCAATTGTTAAAAAGGGTATCCATTAGCCTCGTCTGTGGTCTGAAAGCGACGTCTAATCTCGGTACAACATTTAACATCCTCATCATTTTAATCACCTCCTTCACAGTGCAGCGAGTTTTCCTCGCTGCTAATCGGAAATATAAACATTCTCTATCTGAAGTCAATCATCGAGAAGCGATTTCCAAAGCCCCCAATGTTATAGGAGATATATGAGCAAGGGTTCACCGAGTGGCGAAAAATTTATATCTTTTGCCCCTTTCATGGTGGCGCCGGGCCGCAACCTGTCGATGGACAATTCCAAACCAGGCGTTAGTTTTTGCACAGGTGGTCTCTTATTTCCAACTTACCATCAAGGAGGTTGAATTATGAAAAGTGAATTGTTAAAAAAGGCAAAGCAGTGTTGTTCACATGAGCATGATCGACTGGTGGAGAATCTTTCCACCTGCGACAGCCAGTTTAAAAATCCAGCTGAACGACACCGGTGTTACCGCGTTGCCGCAAGGAGAAGCGGCCGTCGTTCCAAAAAATGTATTGTAGGTGAATAACTCAAGTTCGCATCCTTTATTTTTTTTTGATTGTAAGTGAACATACAAATTTGTTAACATTACCGTAACTATTCGGGAATGATCAAGCCGGCCCTCGAACTGGTTCAAAGCTACCGGGTATTGTATTTTATTGCCGATTACCATGCTCTGATAACCGAACGAGGTCCCGAAGAACTGAATCTCCAGGTATACGAAGTCATTGCTACGTGGTTGGCCCTACGGTTCGATCCGGAGAAGGCCGTCGGACCCATGAGGCTTTGCTGGGCGATAAGTCCGCCATAGAACGAATTCTAAAACAAGGGGCAGTAACGGCTCGATCGATTGCTGAACCGATGCTGACCAAGGATCGCCGTAAAATCGGTATAGACCGATTAATGGAGGGATATTCATGGGAAACAATGTGGCCCAAAAACTGATAGAAGCCCACTTGGTCGATGGGAGCATGGAACCGGGAAAAGAGATCGGCCTTAAAATCGATCAAACCCTAACCCAAGATGCAACCGGAACCATGGTTATGCTGGAATTTGAAGCGATGCAGGTTCAGCGAGTGAAAACAGACGTTTCGGCTCAATACGTCGATCACAATTTGCTGCAGACCGATTTTAAAAATGCCGACGATCACTTGTTTTTATGGAGTGCTTGCCAAAAGTTCGGTGTCTGGTACAGTCGTCCAGGAAACGGGGTAAGCCATCCGGTTCATATGGAACGGTTCGGGGTCCCGGGGAAAACTTTGCTGGGTTCGGACAGTCATACCACGGCAGCCGGGTCATTGGGCATGCTGGCCATTGGGGCAGGGGGGCTGGAAGTGGCCATGGCCATGGCAGGGGAACCTATTTATATTAAAATGCCCGAAATCATGGGGGTTCGGTTGACCGGCAGTCTGCCCGACTGGGTCAGTGCCAAAGACGTGATTTTGGAAATGTTGAGGAGGCATGGCGTTAATGGCGGCTTCGGCAAAATTATTGAATACTACGGTTCGGGATTAAATTGTCTGTCGACAATGGACCGACACGTGATTGCCAATATGGGAACCGAGTTGGGCGCAACCACCACCGTTTTCCCATCAGATGAGGCCGTACGAAGATTTTTACAAACCCAGGGTCGAGAAAAAGTTTGGACCTCCATTCTGCCTGATGAAGATGCCACCTATGACGAAACCGATGAAATCGATTTGTCCGGTTTAGAGCCGTTGATTGCGCTACCGAGCAGTCCCGGCAATGTAGTCTCGGTAAAGGAAGTCGCCGGCCGCGAGATTTACCAGTCCTATATCGGTTCATCCGCCAATCCGGGGTTTCGAGATTTTGCCATACCTTCACTTATGGTAGACGGCAGGCAAGTTCATGGTCGTGTTTCTTTTGACATCAACCCCACCTCACGACAAATACTGGAAAGTTTGGCGGCAAGGGGGTTACTGGAAAAATTGATCCGTTCCGGAGGGCGCATTCATCAGGCCGGATGTAATGGGTGCATCGGCATGGGACAGGCACCGGCTACCGGAAAAATCAGCCTGCGAACGGTACCTCGCAATTTTCCCGGTAGATCCGGCACAAAAGAGGATCAAGTCTATTTGTGCAGTCCGGAAACGGCGACCGCTTCGGCATTAACCGGTGTCATCACCGACCCTCGCACACTGGACATGCCATATCCTCACTATATAGAGCCCCGGGTGATTCGAATCAATACCCAGATGTTGATAGCTCCTCCGGATTCAGGAAAAGACATCAAGCTTGAAAAAGGTCCAAACATCAAACCCCTACCGCTGTTCGATCCGCTATCCAACATCATTTCCGCTAGGGTTCTGCTTAAAGTCGGAGATAATATTTCCACTGATGAGATCATGCCTGCAGGCGCTCAAATTCTACCTTACCGCAGCAATATTCCGGAAATTAGCAGATACGCCTTTAGCCGGATAGATGAAAATTTTTACGATCGGGCCATAAAATACCAGCAAAAGGGCTTTGTAGTGGTAGGAGGAAACAATTACGGACAAGGGTCCAGCCGTGAACACGCTGCCCTGGCCCCCCGTTATCTTGGTCTTAAAATCGTTATTGTCAAAAGTTTTGCTCGTATCCATTGGCAAAATTTAATTAATTTTGGAATATTGCCACTTACCTTTGTTGATCCTGCAGATTACGATAAAATTGAACAGGAAGATGAACTCGAAACTGTCGGTATTCGTCAGACTCTATGTCAGGGTAAGCGTATCCTAATTACGAACAAATCCAAAAATGAAACTTATGAAACGGAACACATCTTGAGCGAGCGTCAGATTGAAATGGTTCTGGAAGGAAGCCTGATCAACGTTGTGCGAAAAAGACAATAAAGGAGGCCCTGGAAATACCATGGATGCTGAAAAACTTTATGAAATGATGAAAAAAGTTCAAGAGCCCAAAGGATATTATTTTAATAAAAATAAAGAAAGAACCTTTGAGCTTTTAGAATCCCTAATTACTAATAAAGAACGTTACGGGTACATGGGGTGTCCCTGCCGGTTGCTGTCAGGGGACAGGAATGCCGACCGGGATATCATCTGTCCATGCATTTACAGTGTACCGGATATTGAAGAATATGGCAGTTGTTACTGCAATCTTTATGTTTCAAAAGAATGGAATGATGGCAAAATCCCTCACGAATATGTTCCGGAACGACGACCCGTGGAGAAAATTCCTTTCTGAAAGAAGTGAAAAGCAAACCACACTTTAGTTTAAAAAGCGACCTGGACCTTGGCATCGCGGCGTGCTTTGGGGATTTCGCATCCTAATTCTGTTTACCCATTGAATCCGTACGATTTAATCGTTATGCATTGTCCTGAGGTGTTAGAAAGCTTTGTCTTGCTACAAAGCCCTGGGTCTGCAAACCGGTGGCAGACGAAGTCCCGGCGATTTGAGAAAGATACGTTTCCCCGAGTTTTTCAATGTGACTGTTGACATTATCAAAATAATTGAAATGCACCTGTTCTTCATCGATGATCGCTTCAAAAATTTTCACGCTGGTGCTGTCGCCGTTTTCTCTGCACACCAACAGGAATTGGTTATACGCGTCGATGGTATCGTCCTCGAGTTTTGCGTCAAATGAGAAAATGGTCTGGACTTTCTGGCCTTTTGCCGTTTTGTCGTCGGGTTCTGTGGTGGGTTCTCCCCCCAACTCCTTGATTCGCTCTGCAAATATCTCAGCGTGGCGCATCTCATCGATGGCGATAAGCTTGACCTTCGCGGCCATTTCGCCATAATCCATATCGTCCAAATTGTAGTGCTGGTTCATGTACTGGGTAATGGCCTTCAGCTCCATACTGCGGGCTTTGTTCAAGACTTCAATAACCTTTTTTCTCCTTTGTTCTTTGGTCTGTTTCACCATGAAACGCCTCCTTTTTAGCGTAAAATTTGTATTCAAAGTTATCTTAAAATTTAAATGGATTAATAGCACATTTCCATTGTAAATCGCAAATATTTTGAGTTTAATTTTTTCAGTACTAAAGCTCGGTTGGTGTGTTTTTGGTCATGGCCACCCGGCTTTTGCATATTCTTTTTATTTTATATCGTTTTCTTGCTGTTTTCAACATCACAATAAATTCTATTTAAAGAATTAAGGAACAGAAAAGGGATGGATGACCTTGTTCTAAGCTCTAACAGTGCTTATTATTTTTGGCTCTTCCGACATTCTAGTGGGTACCCCCAACATGTTGTGCACACAGTGCTTTAAAACTTAAACTTGGTCGAGCAGGAGACCGTGGAAAAAGATCCAAGCCACCGCAATG
>JAFDBA010000183.1 GCA_019313505.1 Deltaproteobacteria bacterium | reverse complement strand
TCATCCTTTGATCTCTTCTGAAACAAATTTTTCCCCTTTACCCGAGTTTGAACTCTATATGGGAGACGGCGTCGTTTTTAGCCATGGGCCTAGCATACATGTATATGATAGGATTTTCATTTATGAACGCTTTAATGACAAGGAATTTCAAGCAACACTTAAAGCTGGAAAAACATTCGGTCCGGGCAATGTGTTCACCTTCATCGCAAAAATATGTTTTTTGGGTGACAGCGAACATGGGAAATGTTTAGGGATTCGCAAACCAGGAGGTGCCGGCCCTATAGAACCTATTCCGATAACAGATGATCGTGACAGGTTAAGCAGTTGGTTTTTAAAAAAGGATTCCAATTGAAAGATTCAGCATGGTATCTTATTGGGACGCTACTTGGCTTTCCTCTCTCGATTCCCCGACCCATGAAAAATGAAAAAGTTATAGAGTGACAATTCATATATTATGATTAGTTTTCGCATTCTGAAAAATTAAAAAATTTACAACAACAATGGATCCGTTATATTATTTTCGTCATCATTCCAACTTAAACGCTTTTATCCCCTTCCACCACATCGCTATTTTGCTGCAATAAAAATAACGTAACTACTCAGGTGGATAGGCTGAAGGCTGAAGGCTGAAGACTGTTAGGAAAAAGCGCATTTTAAAGCCATGTTTGATGCAAGAATCAGAAATTTCCGCCAAAGTACGGCAATTGTGCTTTTCTGACCCCTTCAGCCTTCAGTCTAAACAGCTTCAGCCTGACTACGTGAGTAGTCACAAAATAGCCTTTTTAAAAGTATCTTGTGCCTAAATATCCTGGATGTTATGGGATCGGGGTTAAAAGGAAAACGGATATGGAAAAACCGGATAAGAAAATTTTTACCACCCTGTTCTTTTCAATTCTTGCAGCTGTTATGGGAGTGGGGATCGTGGTTCCCCTGTTGCCGGTTTATGCTCATGATCTGGGTGCCAGCGGGGTTTACATCGGATTGATTTTTGGAGCGTTTTCCCTGTCAAGAACATTTCTTCTGCCCTATTTCGGCAGGCTGTCGGACCAAAAAGGTCGCAAACCAATAATTGTTACCGGTCTTTTTGCCTATGCCCTGGTTTCAATCGCTTTCATTTTCTCCGAAACAGTCGAAACCCTTATTTTGCTGCGATTTTTACAAGGCATCGCATCCGCCATGATTATGCCCGTGTCTTTAGCCTATGTGGGTGATATTACACCGGTCGGCCGTGAGGGTTTTTCCATGGGGTTGTTTAATATGTCGGTCTTCATCGGGTTGAGTATCGGCCCGCTGATGGGTGGCGTAATAAAAGACCGCTTCAGCCTTCAAGGCGCTTTTGCATGCATGGGTGTTCTTGCTTTTTTAGGTTTTTTATTAAGTCTTTTTTTTCTTCCCCCCACAAAGTCAGAACGGGTTGTCAACCGGGAAAAAAAACCAATAGGATGGCAACACATTCTTAAAGACAGGGCGATTGCCGGACTTTTTTTTTTTCGGTTCACCTATACCGCCTGTATCGGAATCTTATGGGGTTTTCTTCCGATTTTTGCGGATTCAGAATTTTCACTCTCCAGTTCCTCCATAGGTGTTCTGGTGATGCTGGCGGTATTTATCAGCGGTTTGATCCATACGCCCATGGGCATCCTGGCGGACCGGTTGAATCGAGTCGCAATGGTTGCGATCGGCGGAGTCATGACCAGCGCTGCAATTCTTTCCTTCGGATGGGCAAGGGGCTTCTGGGACCTGTTCCTGGCCAATGTGCTATTTGGTCTTGGCGGCGGAGTTGCGATGCCCGCCCTTATGGCATTGGCCGTTTCAAAAGGAAATAAAACCGAAGCCATGGGCTCGGTCATGGCCCTTTTGACAATGGCACACAGTTTGGGAATGCTGATTGGATCTCTTCTGGCCGGCGTTACAATGGATATTTTTCAGCTTCGCCAGGCGTTTCCTTTTGGATCACTCATAATGATGATAGGTGTGGGAGTCTTTGTCGTTTGTAGCTATCCTACCCCGGAACAACCGGAACCAAACAGACACTAAATAGGCCGTAGTGTACACCAAGATAAATTAGTTTTACTTACCTGTTGAATTTTTTTTTAAGAACAATTATAGCGATTGGGACAAAAATTTTACAAAAGAAGGGGTACAAGGGGGGGTGTTTATGGGAGGACTGTTCGGAACGGTTGCTAAAAATGATTGCGTTCACGATCTGTTTTACGGAACGGATTATCATTCTCACCTGGGGACAAAACGAGCAGGGATGGCTACCTTAAGTTCTAAAGGATTTTCACGCTCAATTCATAATATCGAAAATAACTATTTCCGATCGAAATTCGAATCTGAATTACCCCAACTAGAAGGCACCAAAGGTATTGGCGTCATCAGCGATAATGATTCGCAGCCACTGATTTTTGGATCACACTTAGGGAGGTTCGGTGTCGTTTCAGTTGGGAAAATCTATAATATCGAAGAAATTATCAATAGAGCCTTCCGAAAAAAAATCCGTTTATCTGAAAATAGCGATGAGGCCTTAAGCCCCACCGAAATCATTGCAACCCTGATCTGTGAAGAGGAATCTTTTGAGGACGGCATCCAAAATGCCCAGGAAACGATTAAAGGTTCATGCTCGATACTTGTGTTGACCGAAGATGGGATTTATGCCGCACGAGATAAATTGGGAAGGACACCCATTATTATTGGCAAAAAAGAGGGGGCTTATGCAGCCTCTTCAGAAACCTGCGCCTTCCCCAACCTTGGGTTTGAGACTGATAAATATTTAGGCCCGGGTGAAATCGTTTTTATGACTGCGGACGGATACGAACAGAAAAAGAAGCCCGGGGAAAAAATGCAGATTTGTGCTTTCTTATGGGTTTATTATGGTTACCCCGCCTCAGCTTACGAGGGAATTAATGTAGAATTGGTACGCAACAGATGCGGCCGAACCCTTGGAAGCGAAGACGATGTTGAAATCGACTATGTTGCCGGGATTCCGGATTCAGGAACCGGACATGCAATTGGTTACGCGAATGAGAGACATATCCCCTATATAAGACCCTTTGTTAAATACACACCGACATGGCCGCGAAGTTTTATGCCTCAGGATCAAAGCATAAGAGATCTGGTTGCAAAGATGAAACTCATTCCCATCAAGACATTGATAGAGGGCAATAGAATCCTATTCTGTGAAGATTCAATTGTCAGGGGGACGCAACTGCAGGATAATATACAGATATTATTTGACTATGGCGCCCGGGAAGTTCATATGCGGCCTGCCTGCCCAACATTGATTTATCCATGTGAGTTTCTCAATTTTTCGACGTCCCGGTCAACTTTGGATCTTGCGGGGCGAAGATCAATCAAAGAACTGGAGGGTATGGAGACCAAATTTTTAGATGAATATGCAATCTCAAATTCGAAAAAAAATACGGCCATGGTCAAGAGAATAAGACAAAGGTTACGACTTACTTCGTTAAAATATCAAAAACTGGAAAACCTGGTAGAAGCAATCGGTCTGCCAAAAGAAAAATTATGTACCCACTGTTGGGATGGGAGCAGTTATTTTTGACGGTCTCGTAAAAAGTCCAACTTCTGCGTTGTGCTGCATTTTATAATCATTCAACGTACGATAAGTACGCATCATGATTATAAAATTTGCACGCCTTGAATTTAAACTTTTTTCGAAACCGTCTAAATCGGACTTTTTACGAGTTCATCATTTTTAACCTAATCTAAAATACATCCCATCCTGAATATGAATTATCATAACATTAACAAACGGGTAATGCTCCCGGTAGAACTTCATGTCATCGGGAGAAAAACAAGAAGGAATCATTATGGCAAAACGTGAAGATATTCATAAAGTTTTAATTATCGGATCAGGACCTATTATTATCGGCCAGGCTTGCGAATTCGATTATTCAGGCACCCAGGCCTGTAAGGCATTGCGCAGTCTGGGCTACGAAATCGTACTGGTAAATTCTAATCCGGCTACGATTATGACGGATCCGGGCACGGCTGACGTGACCTATATTGAACCACTCAACCTTCGTGCCATTACCGATATTATTGAAGCCGAGCAGCCGGACGCCCTGCTTCCCAATCTGGGCGGCCAGACCGGATTGAACCTGTCCTCCGAGTTGGCCAAAGCCGGCGTGCTCGAAAAATACGGTGTCCAGGTCATCGGCGTGAACATAGATGCCATTGAGCGCGGAGAAGATCGGACCGCCTTCAAGGAGACCATGAATCGACTTGGAATTGAAATGCCGAAAAGCCAGACGGTGAACAGCGTCGAGGACGCTGAAAAAGTTGCCGAAGAATTGGGCTATCCTGTTGTAATTCGTCCGGCCTACTGTATGGGTGGTACGGGCGGAGGTCTGGTGTACAATGTTGAGGAGCTTCGGACAGTCGCCGCCCGGGGTCTCTCGGCAAGTATCGTCCATCAGGTTCTGGTGGAAGAATCCGTTCTGGGCTGGGAAGAACTTGAACTTGAAGTTGTC
>JAFDBA010000182.1 GCA_019313505.1 Deltaproteobacteria bacterium | reverse complement strand
AATTATGGTGTCAAAAGGTGCTAAAACAGGAATTATTACATAACATCCCGAATTTAAAGAATATCTTTATTTCAGACACATAATTTATGTTAAGTTGGGTTATTAATATCTAATATATTATAGTTCAGCTTATTTATATATTAATTATATATAGTTTTGCATGATATTTTTAAATCTGCTTGACATTTTTAAATCTAACTGTTACAGAGGTTACATTTTTGTGCTTGTTGGCCTATATGTTTGATTTTAATATTATATCGGCGCGTTAAGATCATATTTATTTAGGTTTCAATTGCGCTGGGAAAGGAGATGAATCGGAAAAAAGTAAAGAGGAAAATTATTGGGTAATTGGAAATCAAAATTTAAAGTCATTAAGGAGGAGAAATTAATGAAAAAGTTGATCGTATTTGCGATGTTAGCAGCATTCCTGGCCTTTCCCCTGACCGCCTTCGGGACCATGGGCCAGATGTCGCCCGCAAGCAATGACATCAATGTCAAGTTCTTCGGCAGCATGAAGACCTATCCTACATGGATGTCCGACCTGAACTTTAACAGCGACAGTAATGTAAAGAACTGGATGCTCGACGAAAACGGCGTTATGGCCGATCACACCATCCGGAATGAGCTCAGAATGGGCTGGAAGGGAGGAAACGACACGTTTGATTTCATGATCATCCTGGAGGCCGATTTCAACCTGAATAAGCCGAACGGAGACCGCGGTAGTTCCGGTGAGGCCCCTAATAATAGCGGGATGACCGGTGAGGACTTCGGTGTGGAAAAACTGGACATCGGATACAATTTCGGTCCCTTTCGTATACACTCCGGTTGGACAACCCGGTGGCTCGACCTTAAAACCGGCGGTCTGATTTACGGTGATGACCATCCCTACATCGGACTGACAGGAAACATCGGTGAAAACTTTTCATGGGAGACAGATTATACCATTGTCTGGGATACCATACAAGATGAAACAGATGGCGAAGGTTTCGTATGGCCTACTAGCATAGGTAACCCCATGGACGGGGATAACCTGGACTGGAGGGTCTACTCGGTAAAAGGGATGTACAAAATACCTTCCGGCTTTGCCAAAGGTTTTGTCATCAGCCCCTTTTATGCTTACAGCGATAATGATGAGCATGACGCCCAAGTCAGCTACTTCGGCCTCGAAGGTTACGGCAAGCTTGGCATGTTTACCCCCCGTTTTGAAATAGCCTATGCCGACGGAGATATGGATTTAGGAACAGAGAACTACGACATCGGTGCTATGGCGGCTTATGCATCCGTGGACGTCGAAATCTGTCCGGGCTTTATCCCCTACTTCGGCATCAAATTTGAAGAAGGGGATAGCGACCCCAATGACGACGATATCAATGCATTCAACTCGATCACCGACATCACCCGCTACACCCCCACCTTCGGTATGGAAAACGCTATTGTCTACCGTTATGTCCCGATCCTGGGTACCCATCTTTACAGCGGCAACTTCAATACCATTGGAACACAGAACGGGTATGGCGGAATCAGCAACTCTTCCAGGAGTGATGCCCCGGGTATGCTCATGTGGGGCGTTGGTTTCAAGGGGAAATACGATAAATGGTCCTATAAAGTTCAGTATATGGACTTTAGTTTTGATGAGGAACCTATTGGGTTAGATGGAGTAACACGTACTGATGACGAAGTGGGCCAGGAGTTCGACCTCCGTGTGACCTACACCTTCAGTAAACATTTCAGCATGTCCAACTGTTTTGCCGCCTTTGATCCGGGTGATGCCATACAGGACCGATTTGGTAGTGATTTTGACGACACTGCGCTGGTAAACACCATCGAGCTTATATGGAAATGGTAAGTTGCCGGTGATCGTATAAAGTTAGTAAAAACTTTCTGCCAGGCCCGTCCCAACCGGGGCGGGCCTGATTTTTTGAGGAGTATTTGAATTGAGATTTAAAATAGCCGTGATATTATGTTTATCCTGCTTGCTGCCGTTTTTTCTGGCCACACCCCAGGCTCAGGCCGGAAAGGAGTCCTTCCCCGGACTGATGACCTTTCTCGAAAAGCAATACGCTTCGCCGTTTCAGGTAGCCGGCAAAGTGTATGAAGTTTCCGGAGACAAGCTTCTTTTCAGTAAAACCGACCTTCCCCTGAAAATCGGCAGACTGCTCCGAGTCTGCGAGCATAAGCAGGGGGTTTCCCCCGCACTCCAATCCCAGGTTGCATGGATTCAGGTGGAAGCCCTTTTCGCCAACAAAGTCATGGCCCGGATAACCCATGGGACAGCAAGGAACATTAAGCCCCAGGACCTGATTCTAACCCCGTCTGCCCCCACGATATACCTTTACACCAATATCACCGGCAAACAAAGCTTTTCTCATTACCGGCAGCTCCTCACGGCACTCCTTGACGCCCGATTACAGGTAAAGGAAGTTTCCAGTGATGTGATTGCCGGAGAGCCTGAATCGTCCGATCTCCTGCTCCGCCTGGAATGGGAAGCGGGACAGCTTATCTGCGGCTTGACACGTCTCGACGGCGGCAGACTCCTTTATTCTGAAGTCATTGCCTATCCCGAGGTGGTCCGCACACAGTTTCCCTCCGGCCATCTTTTAGGACAGACCGTTTACATGCCGGCCCGCACCCCCGGGACACCCTCAGCACAACCTTCACCAGTGCCTGAAGCATCCCGCCTAGCAACTGCTGAGCCACGCGTTCAGACCCCGAAGCCCCTTGCGATACCGGTCCCTGCGCCCACGGCGGCTCCCGTACAACCGCCACCGGTTCCTGAAGTGCCTCGTTCTGAACCCGCCGGGCCAAGCTTTCAAACCCCCAAACCCCTTGAAAAGGCTGAATTTCACCGGCTTTCAGAGTCTTATCTGCGGGTACAAAGCTGTGATCTGGAAGCCGACGGTAAAGGTGAACTGGCTTTTTTGAGTCAGAAGGCGGTTGTGATTTATGGCTTTCAAAACGATCAGCTTGTCCGGAAACTGAGCTACCGGTTTGACAAAGACAACTATTTCCCGCTCCACCTTCATGTTGTGGATATTGACGACCGAAAGGGAGACGAATTGTTGGTCACCCTTGCCAAGCCGTCTGAAAGCCTGGACAAAAAGGATAACCGGCTCTGTTCCATAATTCTGACACTCAAAAAAACCACCTTACATCCGCTCGTAAAAAACTGGCCGTATTATTTGAGAGTGATTCGGGATCGACAAGGCCGGGCCGTTGCCCTGACCCAGTCCCAGGGTGACTATGAACCCTACGCCGGCCCCACCCGCCTGTTGAGGTGGAACTCAACCAACAAACGGGCCGAACTGGGCGGGCCTTATAAACCTGCCCGAGGAATCTACTCCATTTATCAGTTTAATCTGGTGCCTGAAAATTCTCAACGGGTAATGATCCTTGAGCCGAATAATGCTCTCAACGGCTATTTTGCCCCGGAGGAGATTCTGGAAGCCACCGGTATCCGGAATTACGGCGACTTTCACGAACTGGCTTACCCTATCAAATTAGAAAAAGCCGAAATCATCGGCGGGTTTGACACAAAGACATACAAGGAAATCTATACACCCCGCCGTTTTGAGCTAAGACCTGCATTTGACGGGCAAAGCTTCATTGTCTACAAGGAACGTACTGGTAACGGTATGCTGAAAAGCGCCGTTAAAAAGGTCTGGAGCGGTTCCCATGGGGTAGATCAGGTGGTCGGCGTGAAATGGGCGGGACAACAAATCGTTGAGACCTGGAAATCCAAAGAGCTTTCGAAAAACATCCTGGATTTTACTTTCACTCAAGACTCTGACCGGATTCTGGTCCTTTATGAGGAGGAAAAGGGTTGTGCGCTGGAGGCATTGCACTAAGTGGTCACTTAAAAATAAACTTAAAATGGTCATAATTTGAGATTTCTAAATCTTGGATATGGTCACAGTAATTCGGGCTGGAGTACTGGAGTGTTGAAAATTCCCAATAACAAATAACAAACGATTTTGATTATTGGATACGGATATTTCAATAGCCAACAGTCTTGATTTAAACCCTACCACTCCTAAATAACTTCATTATTTACAGTAGATTATAAGATCTCCGGCACCTTAATTAGAATTGCTGATGCCTTATTGACAACAAGTCCGGTATCTGGTATTTTTCTTTGTTCCGCCTCAGAAAAGGCAATTTTTATCCTGCAAACTAAGGAGAATTCCATGCAACAGGTTGCCGCCCCACCGGAAGATGAATCGTCAAAAGCCCTTGAAATTATCGAAAACAGCGAGTACGGCCCCAACCATTTAGTAAAAATTCTTCAGGAAATACAAACGGAACTCGGCTATGTACCGGAAAGCGCCCAGAGACTCATTGCCAGGAAAATTAATGCGCCCATGAGCCAGATTTATGGCATACTGAGTTTCTATAATTTCTTCCGGTTGTTTCCTCCGGGCAGGCACCGGGTAAATGTATGCCTGGGAACGGCCTGTTATGTCAAAGGCTCCAGAAACATTTTAAAGGCGATCACTTCCCGGTATGAACTCGAACCCGGTCAGACCACCAGCGACAGGAG
>JAFDBA010000181.1 GCA_019313505.1 Deltaproteobacteria bacterium | reverse complement strand
TTCTCCTCCCTTTTTTTCTGGTGTTAAGATTAATCATTGTCCTCTATTCGCCGGTTTAAAAGGTTTTAAAATCCGTTACATGGTATACACTTTGCTTCCCTCAATCACCGTGAGGTTGTTCTTTTGAAGTAAGGTTATGGCCTCATCGATGGGATCGATTCTAAAGATCATTACCGCATTTTCCCCGCTATGCTGCACAAACGCATACATATATTCCACATTAATTCCGGCCCGGTTCAAAATATCGAGTATTCTATTCAGGCCTCCGGGCTTGTCTTCCACTTCTACTGCCACCACATCGGTTTTGCTCACGGTAAACCCACGGTTTTTTAATGCGTGTATGGCCTTTTGATTGTCATTTACGATCAGACGAAGCACGCCAAAATCGGATGTATCGGCCAGGGCCAGCGCCCTGATATTCACATCCGCTTCTGCAAGAATAGCTGCAACTTCAGCCAGACGTCCGGCCTTGTTTTCCAAAAATACTGATATCTGTTCCGCCCGCATATCTTGCCTACCCCCTTTGGATTGTTGATTGATGATTGTTGATTGATGATTGATGATTGTTGATTGTTTGGATTGAAGGATTGAAAATCTTCAATTGTCATTCGTCACTTCTCCCCGAACCCCAATCTAATAATCAATAATCAATTGTTAATTGTTAACCATTGATTATTAACCATTATTTATTCAACCTTGAACCCCGATCTAATAATTAATAATTAATAATTAATTGTTAATTGTTAATTGTTAATTGTTAACCGTTGTTTATTAACTATTATTTCCTGAACCTTGAACCCCGATCTAATAATCAATAATCAATTGTTAATTGTTAATTGTTAATTGTTAACCGTTGTTTATTAACCATTATTTATTCAACCCTGAACCCCGATCTAATAATTAATAATTAATTGTTAATTGTTAACCATTAATTATTAACCATTATTTCCTGAACCTTGAACCCCGATCTAATAATCAATAATCAATTGTTAATTGTTAATTGTTAACCGTTGTTTATTAACCATTATTTATTCAACCTTGAACCCCGATCTAATAATCAATAATCAATTGTTAATTGTTAATTGTTAATTGTTAACCATTAATTATTAACCATTATTTCCTGAACCTTGAACCCCGATCTAATAATTAATAATTAATTGTTAATTGTTAATTGTTAATTGTTAATTGTTAACCATTAATTATTAACCATTATTTCCTGAACCTTGAACCCAGAACCCTTTCCTTATATCTTCCGATTGTCAATCACCCGCACAGCCTTTCCTTGGCTGCGGGCAATCACCTTTGGTTCCACCAGCTTTACTTTTGCTGAAACACCAAGATAATCTTTTATATTCTTTGATATCTTTCTTTCCCGGTCCTGCAGGTGTCTTACTTCATCGGAAAAAAGACGTTCACCCACTTCAAGCAGAACAGTGAGAGTGTCAAGATTGTCCTTTCTGTCAACTATGAGCTGGTAGTAAGGTTCAACTTCATCCATTTCCATGAGAACACTTTCAATCTGCGACGGAAACACATTGACACCACGGATAATCAGCATATCGTCAGTACGACCGGTGACCCTGTTCATGCGTATATGGGTCCGGCCGCATATACACGGCTCCGGATTCAGTGATGTTATGTCACGAGTTCTATACCGTATCACCGGGAACGCTTCCTTGGCTATGGTTGTAAAAACAAGTTCACCTGTCTCACCGTAAGGAAGAACTTCTCCAGTTCCCGGATCGATAATTTCAGGAATGAAGTGATCTTCAAATATGTGAAGACCTTTTTGTCCTTCATGACATTCAATGGCAACACCGGGCCCCATGACTTCGCTTAACCCATAAATATCTACCGCGGTTAAATTCAGCTTCCTTTCTATTTCCTCCCGCATCTTCTCAGACCAGGGTTCGGCTCCGAATATTCCGAATTTAAATTTTAAATCTTCAAAAGAAACCCCCACCTCCTCTGCAACTTCCGACAGGTGAAGTGCATATGAAGGAGTTGCCGTCAATATTGTGGGTCCGAAATCCGTCATGATCACAACCTGTCTCTTTGTATTTCCTCCTGAAACCGGAATAACGGAAGCACCGAGTTTCTCCGCACCGTAGTGGATGCCCAGGCCTCCTGTAAAAAGTCCATAACCGTATGCATTGTGAATTATGTCTCCGCGAGTTGCCCCGCCTGCAGCAAGAGCACGGGCCATAAGCTCGGCCCAGGTATTAATATCCCGAGCCGTATACCCCACAACGGTCGGCTTTCCGGTGGTCCCGGATGAGGCATGAATGCGAACGACATTTTCCATGGGAACCGCAAACATTCCAAAGGGATAATTATCACGCAAATCTTCTTTTGTAGTGAAAGGAATTCGTTTTAAATCATCCAATGACTGAATATCGTTAGGCGTTATATGATTTTCTTCAAATCTTTTCCTGTAAAAAGGAACATTTGCATAAACACGATCAATGGTAGCCTTAAGCCGTCTCAGTATGATTGCCTCCAGATCTTCCCTTGGCATGGTTTCAAATCCGATGTCGAGAATCATTCCAACACTCCTTTTAAAAAATAAAAATGGCCGCGAGTGAAACTCACAGCCATTTAAAAAACCATGAGTTCCATTTTATTTCGTCTACCCATGGTTCTGTGTTATGTCAAGTTCGGCATTTTTTACCTTGCCAGCCCATGGATAGACTTCCTAAAAAAGAAGCCCTCCAGGAAGCTAAAAAAACCAAAGTAAAAAAACCGAGACCTCATCTATGGAACCCTCAATATTTGTGTAAAATAACCAATAGTTAACCTCAGCGCTCTATAATGAATAAAAAAATATATGTCAAGTAAAAAAGATTTACTCTTTTAAACTTCCCTTAAAATCAGCCTTTCGCTTTTCCAGAAAGGCTAATGCTCCTTCTTTTGCATCCGGACTTGTGAAGCAGAAAGCAAAGGCATCAATTTCTATGCTGCAACCTGTCGCAAGATCGACATTCATACCGTTATTAATGGCCTGTTTTGCCGCTCGAATAGAGACTTTCCCCCGTGATGCAATGGTTTTTGCCGTCTTGACCACTTCATCCATGAGCTGTTCTTGAGAGCATACTCTGTTTACCAGTCCCATGTCTTTTGCTTCTGCAGCGGAGATCATCTTACCGGTAAATATCATTTCTTTGGCCATGCTCATGCCGACAAGTCTCGGCAGCCTCTGGGTACCCCCGGAGCCGGGAATAATTCCCAGAGTTATCTCCAGCAGACCGAACATTGCGTTTTCAGATGCATATATAAAATCACATGCAAGAGCAACCTCACATCCTCCACCGAGCGCAAAGCCGTTTACCGCTGCTATGACCGGTATCGGCAACTCCTGGAGCTTATTCATCAAGGAATGCCACATTTCGGAAAATGATTTTGCTTTAAGGGGATTAAATGTGGGAAATTCCCTGATGTCCGCTCCGGCAACAAAAGATTTTTCACCGGCGCCTGTAAGGATAAGCCCCACGATGCCATCGTCCGCGGCAATTTCATCCAGCGCATGTGAAAATTCTTTCATTAGTTCGCCATCTAAGGCATTCAATACTTCGGGTCTGTTAAACGTAATTGTCGCAATCCCTTCTTTGACCTGAACAACAATTTTATTGTATTCCACAATTAACCTCCGTATTTGGCCAAACCCTTTTGGCGGCTTTGTTTTAAAAATGCTGTTGGGCTTGTCTCCTTGATATACTCCCGGATACCATTCACGATCGCATCGCACATTCGATCCTGATATTTTGAATTGACCAGTCTTTTGCAGTCCCTGGAATTGCTGATAAAGGATGTTTCTATTAAAATGGCAGGCATCTGGGCTCCCAAAAGAACATAAAATGGCGCCTGTTTTACGCCTTTATTTTTTATCCTGCTGTAGCTCTTTTTCAAATCTTTACACATGCACCTCTGAACATGAACCGCCAGACGACTCGATTCGTTGATCTTGGCATTTTGCATAAGATCGCTTAAAATCGTTTGAAGATCGCTGATGTTCTTTGTTGAAGTGGCATTTTCCCTTGCAGCCACTAAAATGGCATCATTGTCTGTGGCCAGATTCAGGAAAAAGGTCTCGATGCCGTATGCCCTTCTATTCCTCGCGGCATTGGTATGAATCGATATAAACAGGTCTGCGTTATTTGTATTGGCAATAGCGGTTCGTTCTTCAAGGGTAATATACCGATCTTTAGTGCGAGTCATGACGACTTCACAGTGCAATTTTTCGCGGATCTTTTTGGCAAGCCGCCTTGCAACTTTCAGAGCAACATTTTTTTCGTGAACACCCCTTAAATAACCGGGAGCTCCATAATCGCGCCCTCCATGACCCGGATCGATAACAATCCGTCTAACTCCAAGGACGAGTTGTTTTGCCAGAGCGCCTGGTGCAATCTTGCCGCTTTTTTTATCTCTCTTTACCAACCTTCGGGTTGCCTTTGCCTCCTTTCCCCAGACATCTATGACTATCCTGAACGGATTCTTTAATGAAAATATCTTGTAAGTTTTAAAAGATTTAATATCAACAACAACCCTGACCATATCCGATGTGTATTGCCCTGCACGCGCGTCGCTGAGGAGGTTGTCATTGATTGGAATATAT
>JAFDBA010000180.1 GCA_019313505.1 Deltaproteobacteria bacterium | reverse complement strand
CCACTTCGGTCATGGTTAGAAGCTCTACATTCAGATGTCTTCCAGCTTCTACCAGTTTGGGTGATATGATGCACATGGAACAGTCATTGGTTGGAAAAGTCTTGTCCAATTGTGACATTACTCCACCGATGGCCGAATTCTTTTCAACCAGATAGACAAGGTAACCTGAATCAGCCAGATCCAGGGATGCCTGGATTCCTGCAATTCCGCCCCCAACGACCAGAACAGAACCTATGGCTTGTTTTGACATTATTACGTCCTCCTTTGCTCGGAAGTTCTCTGCTATATTCTCCGGTATGGGATGTTAATCGGCAAACAGCCTGCTAAGGGCTCACTCAAAAATAACTTCACATTTTATGCGCTGATGCATCCCGCCTGGCTGCGTTGCGAAAACTCGGAATATCCAGATATTCCCACGCTTTCGCGCCTTGCCGGCCGGGCGCTTCAACGCCTAAAGATTGCGAACTTATTTCTTCGTGAACCCTAAAGCCCAAACTCCGCAAGGTCAGGCCCGAGGTAAGACCTTTCGTTTTCCCCCAGCATCCCCATGGCCAGGCACATTATGGTCCAAATATGTACGACATGGTAATTGCCGCCGTAAAATTCACCTATATCTTCCATCTGACCATGGCAGTTGTGGCATGGTGCGAACACATAATTTGCCCCTGTTTTCATGATCTGGTCAAATTTAACCTTGCCGTATGCCCGCCGTTGTTCGGGTAATCCTGCCTGCAGTGCGCCGCCGCCGCCGCCACAGCAGAAATTATTCGTTCCACAGGGGATCATGTCCACAAAATTTTTCTCTCCGACAACTGTTTTAATCACAAACCGGAGATCGTCGGCCATCTTTTCTCCCCAGGTCTTTCTGACGATGTTACAGGGGTCCTGTAAGGTGAATTTAATTTTAAGGTCTCTGTTCCAGTCGGAATTTACCTTCAGTTTTCCTTCCTTTATCCACTGTGCATACAGGGTGATGATACTTGTAAATTCGAAGTTGTGAGGTATATTGAATTTTTGCAATCCTTCCAGGATTGCAAAGAATGAATGCCCTCATTCGGTATTGACAACAACCGTTGCACCAAGGTTGTTATCGATATGGTAGACAAACTCTTCAAGAATATACTTCCATCCCTCCTCATCGGCAAGAAACAGGCAGTAATTTTCTCCTGCCCACATGACCGACGGGTAGGTCCAATCGGCTCCAACCGTGTGAAGTATCTTCCATAACGGTCCCAACTCGTCCGGCTCCGTCACCGGTTCGCGCGAATTCTGATTAATGACGAAGTGGGCCTCTTTCCTGTCTACAGTGACCTGAAGATCCTTGAATTTAGGATCGTTTTCCCTTATCTCTTCGGCAACATCCTCCACGACCCATATAAAGTCCTTGGAAGGAACCCCCATGGCATTTCCCGTCCTGATATGCTGGTCACAGGACCCTCTGATACCTTTGGGAGCTTTGTCCCTGGGCCATGATTTCCTAATGCTATAGACAAGCTTTGGAATATTGATTTTCATCGGGCATGCTTTGAAACACCTGGCACACATGGTACATACCCATGCCCATGGTGTTTTCCTGACTTCATCGTCCATCCCTAACAACACCATTCTCAAAAGCTTCCTCGGGTCCATGTCCAACAGTTCCGATGCGGGGCATCCTCCTGTGCAAGCCCCGCAGGTCAGACATAAATCCAGATTGGCCTCGGGAGTACTTTCCTGAACACTCTCCTTAAAATCACAATCCAGTTCATCCAATTCGATCGGTGATGTCATCTCATTGGCCTCCTTATATTGCTGCAGATATTGGCAAAAAAGACAGTTTTTGTTCAGGCACTATTTAAGCTTAGCTGCATCCATGTAAAGCTTTAGTTTGTCCACTCCTCCGAATGTAATGATGTGAACTCCCTGACAAAGATCCTTCAAGCCATTTACCGTATCGGCAAAAAGATCAATGCTTGCCTTTTCCAGGTCCCAAGCCCCCGACAGTTTCTTAATGACCCAGTCAGGTACCAGTCCTGATTTGAAGTGACGATTGATGAACCTGGCCATTCCGGCGGTTCTTAAGATCATCACTTCTGCGATTACGGGAATTTGAAAGGGTTTCACCTGCTTGATAAACCTTTCAAACTGTTCGAGGTCGAAAATGGGAGTCGTGAGAAAATATTGGGTCCCCACATTTCCCATGGTTTCCATCTCCTGCATCCCCTGTTTCGGAACATTTTTACCCCAGGGGGTCTCCACGCCCGATCCGAGGACAAATTCGATTTTTGAAGCCAACTTATTACCATCAATGGAATGGCCTTCCTTTATATGCTCGAGTACCGATGCCAGCTTACCTGAATCCACATGAAAGAACATGGTTTCCTGAAGACTGTCACCGGTGATGCGATAATCTTCTGTAAAGACAAGAAGATTTTCAATGCCGGTCTCATGGGCATTTGTAAGGTCCTTTTGAAGCTGAATTCGATTCTTATCGCGGGTTGTGGTCTGGTAAATGGCGTTAAACCTGTTATTCTGAAGGATTTCACATGTTTTAATACTGTCTCCCACAATCCCTTCAAGCTCAACTTCCATTACCGATACACCGTCCACGCGCCCTTTTATTCGTTTTAGATTCTCAACCAGCTTTTTAGGGTCATCATCCTCCATCGGCGCCTGGATTTCGGAAGTAATAACAAATTTCTTTCTTTTCAGTGCGTCTTTAAGTTTCACAGTTCGCCTCCTTTCACAGCGGTCCGAGACTCGGGTTGCTATTTGAGCTCCAGTAACCGGGCAACCTCATCCTTCAGTTGAGGGAGGGGCAAAGGTTTGGAAAAGCAGATATCGGCGCCATGAGCCTTCATCTCCTTAAATTTTTCCTCGTCCAAATAAGCAGACAAAACTATAATTTTTGTATCCCGGGTGTGCTCATTTGACTTGACTTTCCGGCAAACTTCATTCCCTTTGATATCGGGCATCATTATATCCAGAATCATCAGATGGGGGTGAAAGTGATTGACCTGAAGCCCTGCCTCGAAACCGTCGGAAGCGGAAATCACATCGTAATCGCGTTCATCCTCTTCAAGGGCCTGAACGATTGTTTCCACGATAATAGGATCGTCATCCACGACAAGGATCCTTTTCCTTTTATCTTTTATCTCCACGTTTGGAATTGGAATTCCCTGCTTTCTCATGAATTTCTCCAGATCCGGCTTTTTTATCCGCCGGTGCCCTCCGACAGTCTTGTATGCATTTATATGGCCGGCATCTATCCAGTTGATGATGGTTTTTGAAGAAACATTACAATGCTTGCTCGCTTTGAAAACGGTAAATGTATCATCCATAGTCCTACCCTCCTTGAACCTTTAAATACCTTCATAAACGACGGTCTTGGTCTGTTTTTCCACAACTTCAGAGAGAAAATCGCGACGGCTGAAAGGAAACCCCCTCTTTTTGTTATAATCAGTATACCCGGCTAAAAAAGAATGTCAAGAAAAAAAACTAAAAAAACTAAAATAAATATAATATCTATATTTATAAAGGTTAAAAATCAAGAAATATATTTAGTTATTATATCTATTTTAGATATTATAATTATATATGGCCGACTTTTCGCTTTCCGGAAAAGACCGCACCGCACCTTTCCCCATAAGCGCTAAGTTGTTTTGTAAACATTCACAGGTTACATTTATGTCGTACAGGGTTGTTTTGAAAGATAAACGTCGAACATATTAAAAGATGAACGTCCAACATCGAACGTCCAACGTCCAACGTCGAATAATGATGTCGCTCCGCTCCTCAAATTATTTTAAAATCGAATAAAAAAAACCAATGTCGAAGTTTGAATGACTATTTCTTTTCTTTTCAGCCCTCCGGGCTGGAAACGGGGCCGGAGGCCGTTTTGATACTCGTCACAGATATCGAACTTAGTTTGGTTAGCTCATCCCGCCTATCGGTGCGAGAAAAATGCAACAGTGGAATGATGGAATATTGGGTTTCTTAAGCAGCCTTTTTTCAATATGATACGCTTGCTTCGTCATCTTTTTTCTCATTCGACATTTGATGTTGGACGTTCGATGTTCGATGTTCATCTTTTCCAGTAAACCTTCCACAGTCCTTCCGGCGCAAAAAATAAATTAGCGCTTATGGCACCTTTCCCCTGTCTTGATATAGGTCAATACACCTGGAAAGTGTTAAGTGAAATATTTATCTCAGGAAAGAATAGGGCAGGGGAAGACATAGAGAAAAGACATGAGAGGTACAATTTTTCTTGCAAGGGTCATTAGCGGGGTCAACTGCTCCTATGTGGGTCTATATTGTCAAGTTCTTTTATTAAAAGCGTAGTTAGTGCCTGAACGAAAACTGTCCTTTCCGCCAATATCTGCGTCAGACCAAAAATGCCTGACCCGCACTTTATACCTTATTAATAGAAAAAATGAAAGATACGGCTGCCAAAATCCAAAGAAATTTCTTATAAATAATTGGTTTCATATCTACCCTCTCTACCGTTAAACTGTTTTTATTTCGTAACTGCTCAGGTTCACGGTTCAAGTGTTCACGGTTCAAGGTTGAAGAGAGATGAAGATTGAACGGTTTGAAGATATTGAGGCTTGGCAACTAGCACGCGAGTTGACGCGAAA
>JAFDBA010000179.1 GCA_019313505.1 Deltaproteobacteria bacterium | reverse complement strand
TAAATATAATCTAATCGTAATGCAATACTATTATAATATTATGATTAATGTAATGCAATACGTTTTTTTCATTTTTTCACCGCTTTCCACTTTTTCAATACTTTCTCAATTTCAAGCGCTTCCTCACGTCCTTCTTCCGATTCTTTTCCCGTTAATACCAGATCCCATAGCCGTCCGTTGGGGGTTAAAAGCCTTCTGGAAAGGTCGGGTTCGCCAAAATCTGTTTTTCCATAATGTTTATGGATTTTGGCTTTAAGCGGTTGAACCAGGGAGAGATCTATCAAGTTCAGTTCATCCAACCGGTATAAAAAGGCTTCCGCAGAAACACCGAAACGGTGTTTGATGCGCAGCAAAAGTTCATAGGACCAGTGCTTTTTCCGGATGCCCAGTTGCGAAACCGTATCGCATACGGCATTTGCAGGCATTAAAAATGTTGCGGCAAAACGCCGGGCTGCCCGGTGTGCGGTAAAGGGTTTTTCGGCTGAGGGGGATGAATCGTCCGGGTCCTTGAACACGTTTTCGCCCCGGTTCATGGCGCATGTCAGGATCAGGACTTTGCCCAATTCATATGCCAGGCGGAAAAGCTGCCGTTCGGGATTATGACGTGCATTGAGGAAGAAAAAAGCGTTTTGATATAACGGGTCATAATAGGAAAAGCTGTCTAACGTTTTAAGCATGGGCACGACAATAACCCGGAATCCCTGATTCTCAAAAAGTTCAAAATAGTCGAACACAACCCCGTGTTCAATCCCGGTATATCGCCGAACCGATACTGCCAGCGCTTCCATACCGGATTCAGTGGGCTCAAAAGGAATAAACAGAGGGATCCCGGCTCTTTTTTGTGCGTTGCAGATATCTTCCAGGGCCCAGAATGCATTGATGATTTCATGGGCCATGGTCTTAATGCTAACAGGGAGTTCTTTATCAGGATCGTCGAGGGGAACCGGAAAGGGGTTTTGTGCACTTTCATACTGAAACGATTTAAATTCGTGTTCATCTTCGGCGAACAGAGTGTCTACTGAAACGCCCAATGCTTTTCTTAGCCGATAGATCACGGATGCGGACGGAGCGTTTACCCCACGTTCAATACGTCCCAGAGGCACCTGGCTCATTCCTATTTTATCGGCCAGCTCAGCCATGGTCAAGTTGCGCTGCCTTCTTAATCTACGGATGTTTCTCCCGATAAATGTAAGATCTATTTTCATTATCATTTTATACTATATAGATTATTTATTGTCAATTATTAATTTATTTAATAGAATTAAATAACCATATAGTTTTATTTCCTTTCAGGTTATCCCCCGGTTTCACTGATCGGTTTTTTCTATGAAAACGGCCTTTAAGTATCGGATTTTCCAGTTTGACAAATCGTAATATCCTTTGTAATTAGATTTTAGTATTCAAAATAAAGGAGGAATAGCTATGAAAAGAGCAAGTTGTTTGGCATGGATCTTTGTCTTTATGATGGCGGGAAATTTATCTGCTTTTGCAGGAAATTTGGACCTGTTTGAGGGCATGAAAGGAACTCTGAGAATTGCAGGAGGCACGGCCCACATTCCGGTGATGAAAGAGGCAGCCAAACGGATTATGACCTTTAACGGCGATATTCAGATCATTATTGCCGGAGGCGGATCAGGGGTCGGCATCAAGCAGGTGGGTGAGGGCCTTGTGGATATCGGAAATTCCGGCCGCAAACCCACCGATAAGGAGATCAATAAATATCAGTTGAAAATGTTTAAATGGGCTATTGACGGAGTCGGTGTTGTCGTAAACCCGGGGAATAAGGTAAAAGCACTAAGCAAGGCCCAGCTTATTGATATTTTTTCCGGGAAAATTAACAATTGGAAAAGCATAGGCGGCGTGGACAAGCCCATCAATGTTTACACCAGGGACAAGGCCAGCGGTACAAGGGCGGTATTCTGGAAAAAGGCCCTCGACAAAGGAGAGATTACCGCCAAGGCGAATTTCGTCGTTTCAAATGGAGCCATGAAATCGGCCATATCGAGTGATCCTTATGCCATCGGGTATGTGTCCGTCGGTTATATTGACGAAAGTGTGGCTCCGGTTGCATTAGGCGGGGTAGTACCGACCTTGGAAAATGTGAAACAGGGCAAGTATCAAATCGCTCGAGGACTTTACAGTAATACAAAGGGCGAACCCTCGGGTTTGACAAAAAAGTTCATTGATTTTATCTTTAGCCCTGAAGGCCAGAAAATTGCGTCTGAAAAAGGATTTATCCCTGTTCAATAATGAAGCTCATTGATCGCTCTATAGAAAAATTCTTTTGGATTGCGGCAGTACTGAGTCTTTCAATTACCGTCCTCATCTTCGGATTCATGGTGATTTTGGGCTTCCCTTTGTTTAAGGGAGGTCAATTTTTTGAGCTGCTTTCACAACCCTGGTTGCCGGATTACGGCACTTATGGTATTTACCCCATGATTGTGGGAACCCTGTCTATCTCCCTTATCGGTTTGGTATTTGCTTTTCCTTTGAGCCTTGGGTGTTCAGCATTTATCAGTGTGTTGGGGCCCAAAAGATTCGGCCGGGTCCTGAAAAAAATCGTTCAGATGATGACGGGAATTCCTACGGTTATCTATGGATTTGTTGGTATTTTCCTTCTGGTTCCCATAATCCGGGAGCTATTCGAACACGGGTCAGGAATGTGTATTCTGTCTGCATCCATACTTTTGGCAATTCTAATTTCACCCACCATGATTCTCTTTTTTTCGGACAGCTTTGACCAGGTGCCAAAACCTTTCCTGGATGCAGTGGATGCATTGGGAGGAAATAAAGCCCAAAAAATTCTGTATGTTATTCTGCCCTATTCATTGCGAGGAGTCATAACGGGGCTGATTCTGGCCCTGGGAAGGGCTATGGGGGATACCATGATTGCATTGATGATTGCGGGAAATGCGGTGGCGATTCCTGATTCTGTTCTGGATTCGACAAGAACGCTCACCGCACATATCGCTTTGATCATCGCCGCTGATTTTGAGAGTTTGGAATTTAAAACCCTCTTTGCCTGCGGCATCATCCTTTATCTCTTCACCACTTTCATAACCTTATCGGTTCGGTCTTTTGATTTGATGCCCTGGAGAAGAAAATGATGAATCGTGTGCTGGAAAAAGGTGTGACGGGGTTTTCGTGGATTTGTGCTATGGTTCTTCTGGGGACCGTTTCCTGTATAGTCGGTTATTTGCTTATAAAAGGCCTTGGCACGATAAACATCACTCTCATATTTGGAGAAACCGATCCTATGGATGCGCTTTTTTTTCGCAAACAGGTCTTTGACGGTCTGTTCCCGGCAATTCTCGGCACATTTGCACTGGTGGCTTTGTCCGTTTCCTTCGCGATACCCATAGGACTTGCAGCCGGTATATACATGGCAGAATATTGTCGGGGAATTGTAAAAAGGGTTTTTAGCCTGTTTTTCGATATTTTGGCTGGAATTCCATCCATAGTGGTAGGGCTGTTCGGGTTTTCGGTTGCCATATTTTTGCACAATTATTTTTCCTCCCGGATTTATCCTTGCCTTTTAATATCTGCTCTGTCTCTGGCTTTTCTGGTTTTACCTTACCTTATCCGCACCACCCAGGTCTCTTTGGAAAATCTCCCTGAAGACATACGACGAACAGCACCGGCGCTGGGCGCTACAAAACTACAAAATATCTTTCATGTCCTGATTCCCAGATCCCTTTCCGGTATCGCCAGCGGTGTTATATTGTCCATCGGCAGGTGCGCTGAGGATACGGCTGTGATCATGCTCACCGGCGTTGTGGCTACGGCAGGAGTCCCAAAGTCCGTTTTTTCAAATTACGAGGCGCTCCCGTTTTATATTTACTATATTTCTTCCCAATATTCTAATAAACAAAAACTTTTGAGCGGATACGGGGCGGCGATAATTCTGTTGGTTATCTGCGGACTGCTGTTTGCGATTGCATTCTTTATTAAACATCGTCTGACTTATCACGTTCTTTACAAACCATGAATTAAATTTTAAGGGTTATAAAAACCTGTTTATGGAAAATAAGGAAAAAATAAAAATTGATGGTCTTTCTTTTTCTTATGGTGAGCATCCGGTTTTGAATAATATCACGGCCCGCTTTTCGGAAAACACCATTACGGCCATTGTGGGCCCTTCGGGCAAAGGTAAAACTACTTTTCTGATGACCTTAAACCGTCTGTGGGAAAGCATTCCCGAGGCCAGGATAGAAGGAAAGGTAGAGATCCGATTTGACAATCGATTCTGCAATATATATAAGCCGTCTTATCCACTTCCCCGATTGAGGCGTTTGGTTGGGATGGTTTTTCAGGTTCCCAATCCACTGCCCATGAGCATATATAAAAATGTTGGGTTTCCGTTAAAATTAGCAGGCTTGAAAGACAGAAACCATATTTCCATGAAAGTTGAAACAGCTTTGAAAAGAGCCTTTCTCTGGGAAGAAGTCAAAGATCGGCTAACTGACGATCTGCATTGCCAGGGCCCTGATCCTTGAACCGGAGATTTTGCTATTGGATGAACCCTCATCATCCTTGGATGCCGGTGCCGGTGCCGTCATTGAAGAACTATTGCTAAGTCTCAAGAGCCGATGTACGCTCCTGATAGTTTCCCACTACCTGGATCAAGTGAAAAGAATTGCCGATACGGTCATGGAATTATCCGAGGGGAAATTCAAGACCGTCTTTCTCTCCTAAAAGCTATTGGTTGTGAGTGATGGGTTATCGAAATAAGGGAAATTGAGGGACTGTTAAAAACCAAGAAGATCGTGGATGAGTATCTGACACAAGAAAATTTCATCGGTAAAACAGATGAACCTATTAAAAGATGAACATCGAACATCGAACGTCCAACATCGAATGGTGAATGAAAGACAAAAACAAGGACAAGAATTTCATTAAAAGAACTTAGGGGCTTCGCCCCAATTCGAATAATTTGAGGAGCGGAGCGACATCCTTATTCGATGTTCAACGTTCGACGTTGGATGTTGGATGTTCATAATTTAAAACAACTTATCGCCTGTTGGGAAAAGGCCTTGAGTCCCACCAGAAACATAAGAGGTAAAGCCATGAAAGAGATCGACGCCAGGGGTCTGGCATGTCCGGCCCCGGTACTTCAGACAAAAGCGGCTATCGAGGAAGCAAACCCTGGTTTAATCAAAGTTATGGTTGATAATGAGGCT
>JAFDBA010000178.1 GCA_019313505.1 Deltaproteobacteria bacterium | reverse complement strand
ACAAACATCCCCCTTGCCCTTTTTACGGGCACGTTTGTTGTATTGTGCCTTTATCTCCTGTTGAACATTGTATATATTTATGCACTTGATGCAAAACAAATGAGCGGGGTCCTTGAAGTGGGAGCAACATCCGCGGTCTCTTTATTTGGCGAACATCTGAGCCGATATTTTAGCGGCGCCATTACCATTGCCCTTCTCTCCGTCTTAAGCGCCATGATCATGACAGGACCGAGGGTTTATTATGCCATGGCAAAAGACGGGGTTTTCTTTGAGCTTTTCGGAAAGGTGAGCAGTCTTCGCAGGACCCCGGCCTATTCCATTTTCCTGCAGGCAGGTATCGCCATCCTCATGGTCGTCACCGCCTCTTTTGACAAGTTGCTCATATACATCGGTTTTACCCTTTCATTGTGCGCCACGCTAACCGTGGTGGGGATGATACTACTCAGGACAACACAACCTGCTTTGAAAAGAGATTACAAAACTTTCGGATATCCAGTAACACCGTTTGTATTCATTTTAGGCAATCTTTGGATCATCTATTTTTCCATCAGGAGCAGGCCCATCGCCTCTCTGTTTGGTTTAGGAACAATCGGTTTAGGCATCTTGGTCTATTTCTATTTCAGTATTAGGAGAGGGCAAAATCATGACATATAGAAAGCGCATGTTCTTGATTGCGACTCTGGCTTTTCTCCTGCCATCCTCTCTTTTTGCCCATGGCGTTAAGGGGACGGTGAAGGAGGGTGGCCTCGTGGTCACCGCACAATATGACACGGGCGAAGCCATGAGCTACGCCAAGGTAAAAATTTCGGCTCCCGGGGCAAAATTAACGTTTCAGTCGGGCAGGACAGACCGAAACGGTCGGTTCTGTTTTTTTCCGGATGTCGCAGGCGATTGGCAAGTGGTCGTGGATGATGAAATGGGTCACCGCCTGGAGGTCACCGTACCAGTGAATGAGCAGTTAGTCCGGGAAGAAGATACACAGTCTGCAAAAGCTGCTCAAAGCGCTCTATCCAGATATGAAAAGGCTTTGATGGGACTTTCCATCATTTTTGGCCTTTCCGGAATTTTCTTTTGGTGGAGAGGGAAGGGAATCCGAATTTCAAACTCTAAAAGAATGAACCGGAGAAACGGAGTGTCGGAGAAACGGCGAAATATATAAAGCCTTTTCTCCCTGTCACCGATTCACTGGTGCCATTTATTTGCTGATTCAACTTCCGTTGCAATAGGGGGTGCATAGATGGTGATTTCAGACAAGGCATCCTCTTGCGTCAACCCGCTCTTTTTGCAGATTGCCGCTTCGGGTGACTATATAAAAATGATCATACAGGTTAACGCAAAGGCTCACATTTACCGGAACAATACTCAGCCGCTCTCCTATCCTTGGGGGATGATTGCAGCAGCTGACATCAAGCCAGCCGTGTTCTTCGTGCAGGCGGGTTATCCTGGCATCCGGGTATTCAACGATATATCCCATTTCAAGATCCTCATGACGTAATAATTGTTTTGCAGAAAGGGCCTTTGAACCGGCGTCGATGATTACCCGTCCCGGGACCACGTCCGAAATAACGGTTGCCACCACACGGGCGGCACAGTCTTTTAGGGCGCAATGGTTAAATTTGAGCACAAAATAATCGTTCAGAACAGCGGTTCCCACCCGGATTTCGGTGACATGACGGACAAGATGCGTGTTCTCAAGGGACGGCGTTGAACCGGAAGAGATGGTTTCAGGTTGAAGGCCGGCGGCGCATAGAGATTTATATACCGGTTCCCATAGCCGATTGATTCGCTTAAAACTTTGCGGATCTCTTGCAGCATCTCCATATAGATTCCCAAGATACATCTGGATGCCGTCAAAACCAAGACCTGGGTGTGTTTCTGCATGTTGAGCAAGCTTTACGATTTGCCCGGGATCGGCGGTTCCGCATCGGTGAAGCCCGGCGTCAAACATAACCAGGATTCCAATGGTGGTGTGTTGTTTGAGCGCCGCACTTCCGAGTTCGTTGAGGAGATACTCGGAGTCAACCGCAACCCTTATAGTTTGTTTCAGAGACAGCTTAGAAAGACGCTCCATTCGGGCTGATCCGACTGCAGGATATGCCACTGTAATATCGACAGGTCCAAGCCTTGCCATGACTTCGGCTTCTTCGACTTTTGCAACTGCCAGGCCGACCGCACCGGAACCGAGCTGCATGCGAGCTATTCCAAGTGATTTGTGGGTTTTGATATGTGGGCGAACCGAAAATCCATGCCGGTTTGCATAATCATGAATGCGGTTGATATTTTTTCTGACGATCTCCTCTTCCACGAGAAGAAAAGGGGTTGGAACCGTCCTGGTGATCTTCAATAATTCTTCTGACATCCAATCTCCCTACTCCAATATTCCCTCCAGGCCGGAGGCCAGTTGGGGCGAAGCCCCTAAGTCCATAGTATAGGAATTTCCTTTTTAGACACGGATTACACTGATGGCCACGGATTAGGTTTATGTTGTTTGAACAATGGTTCATTGTTCAAATAATGGTTACATTTCATAAATGCTGCCGCATTTATGAAATAAAGGGCAGTGTAATCAGTGAAATCCGTGTCAGAGATTTTTTAAGTTTGCCCGAAGGACGCTAAGTTCATACGTTGTCGCTTGATATCTTTTACAAGAAAAACCGAAGTATTATTCACCGGTGGTTCCGGGCGGATGCGCAAGTATTCCTTAAACGTAGGAGGAGGGTCGAAAGCCGCCTGGTCATCCATAAGTCGTCTTAAACCTTTTTCATAGATTCGGTAAGAAAGTTTTGCTCCGTTCGGAAGCGTTTTTGCAAGATGTGTAAAGATTTCATCCTTGGGACCTGCATCGGCGGCAACCATCACAAGCATGCATTCCTCATTAAGCGGCAAAGAAAAATGGTTTCCCTGAACAATTTGAATGTGTTCGGTTAATTCAAGGGCTTCAACAAGTTTTTGGGAAAGCTTCGCATATTCCGGAACCTGTTCGATGCCGATGCCTTGGACACCGTATTGTTTGCAAAGGCAGATAAGGGAGAGGGGCAACGGGCCGCTCCCCAGAAACACCACCCGGTCTCCGGGTTTCAGCCCTGCTCCCCGGTATTCCATATCCGCCAGCCGGAGATAATTAGGATAATAGATAAAACCCTGGACGGCGATCCACGGATCGGGGGCGGCGATAATAGACTGTGCACACTTGATCTCCATTCTAAGCCCGTTAAGTGTTTTTAGATGGGAGATGTGTTTTGTGATCGACCGGAATTCCCGGTCGCAAAGCAGCTCGTCCGCCAGATGATCTTCAACATTCCTTGCGATTAGGCGTTGCAGTCTTTCAAAATGAGAACGGAAGATATCTTCAGGACCGTTAAGAATTTCATCATCCGTTAGATCGCAGATGACGGCATAAATATCCAAAAACTCATCTTTGATTGACTCGAATTCGTTCTCTTTCATTCATCCAACTCCGCAAAAACGGTTGTATTATTAACCCGCCCTGTGGGAAGAATCTCCTTGACAATTGTGAATCCTTGAATATCGCCGGGTTGAACCGGTTCATACAGGACGGCGCGCATTCCGGTGTATGTCCGGAAAATAACAGGAACATGCTCTTTACGTTCTTTCAGAATTTTGCGAAGCGTTTGGAAGATACGGGCCTTGGGTTCCGCCAGGGCTGCAACCAGCACAAGATCCCAATCAAGATCCCGAAGCCTGGATTCATCCCCTTGGATAATTTCGACTTCTTTTTCCAGTCCAAGACATTGGATAACCTTTTTTGACAAATTGACGGTTTCGGCAGAGTTGTCCAGGCCCATGGAACTGATGGCGTAAAGACGGTTCATGAGAATCAGACTCATGGGCACAAAACCGCATCCGATAAAGGCCAGTATGCTGCCGGGCGCGGTATGTACAGCCTCGATTTGATTTCTCACCAGGGCTTCATATCGCGGATAAAGGGGAAAAGATTTCAGAGTTTCCCACGGGGCTTCCGATTTGAGCAACTCCTCTGCCAGATGTTTCTCATGGATACTGAAAAATGCAGAATAATAGGAACGGATCACCGGGAGTTCCCGCCGGATATCCAGCTCGTCCAGGATCAGTCCGGCAAGATGCGTGCCGGTTTCCATGTGGGCCAGATCATCTATGAGCTGATAGAGCCTATAAAGATCGTCAGGCTTAAGTGCCGCCAGCATCTTTCGGGTATATTTTTTAATCCGCTTGGCAAATCCCATGATGTGGGGTTTTATAATATCCAGGCTGGCCTGGCAATCCTTACAGCAGCCTAAAAAATCATGTTCTTTAAGTTCGTGCTCGTGGGTAAAATTAATATCATGCATGGGTTTACTTTCTGATTATTGGACACGGATTAACACGGATTGAATTGAGTATAACAATTTTGCGTTTCTTGTAATGCAAGAAGGTCCCACTCGATAAAATTTATAATATTTTTAAAAATCCGTGTAAATCTGTGTAATCCGTGTCTATGACATATAAGTAATTGTTCAGGGGGCATAGCTAGTAATTTGCGGCGACCCACTGTAAATTAGGGGTTTGATCTTTGAAATAGGCATCAATAGCATTAACAAGAATAGGAAATACTGGCAAAGCTCTCATACGGCAGGTTTGTTTTAAAGAGAGGATGCGCTCTACCCAACGGTTGCCTTTGTCGCTTTGGGTTCCATTGCTACGCTTTCGCCACAATACGGCAAACCTTAATGCTCGTTCGGAACGGTTATTGGTAGGTTCTACACCATTCTCATCAAGGAAAACCCATAGAGATTCAAGTTCTTTGCCAATGGAACGTGCAAGCTGGCCAGCATCGTTATCCGCACCTTCATAGAGCATTAAAAGCAAAAGGAATCTTGAATAAAAATTGGCCCACTGTTTTTGATCGGGAGGTTTTTTAGCCCAGTGACAAAGCAACCGTAGCTCCTTTAAAATGTTTTCGCCGAAAGCCTTTATCGATTCATTTTCTCTTTCGGCCAAGCCTTTGGCTTTTCGGATAAAGTGTGCTAAACACCTTTGCCTTTTGTTTACCCAATTGACATATACTCCGTAGTCGTCACTGATAAGAATTCCTTTCCAATCGTCAATTAGCTGTAAAAAAGCTTCTTTGGACCGATTGGGATGGATCATAAAAAAGGCAACGACATTATTTGCCATGGTCCATAGCCATTGCAGTTTGCCGGACTGAAACCAGGATGTTTCATCAACGCCATTTACTTTTGCTTTTCGGGCTTGATCTCCAATTTCATTGTAAATGGGTTCAATAGCTTGGGATGTTCGATCGATAACCCGCTGGATACCGCCGGTTGAAATTGGAAACCCTAAAACCGAATGGCAAAAATCCTGTACTGTTTCTCTGCTTGCGCCATGGGAACCAGACAGTTCGGCAATTACCGCCGATAGCCTTGGGCCATATCCGCTACTAAATTCAGATGGAACTTTGGCTTTAACAGTTTTTCCACAACATTTGCATTTGCCCTGGTTCAGAATGTAATGAGTTACATCGACTTTGATTTCAGGCAATTCAATATGTTGATGCGTATAAAAGGGCTTTATGCTGTCAGGATCTATAACCAATCGGCCGCAGTCGCAACCTTCGGGGATAATGTTTTCAATTTTGGTTGGTTCCAGCATCTGTTGTTGATGCCCTTTGTGGCCTTTCTGGGCGCCACGTTTTCGCCCTTTCTGGGCGCCACGTTTTCGCTTCCTCTTTTTGGTTTTCTTTTTTGGTTTGTTGAAAGGACTATCAGAAGATGGCGGTTTGCTGGAATTTTGAGAATTCTTTTTGGTCTGAGCTTCAAGTTTTTCAGTGCGTTTCTCAAGCAGATCCAGCCGTTGCTGCATCTGTTCGATTAGTTGTTCAAGATGGACTATGTAGGCCCTTACAGATTCTGGTTCTCAAGCAGATCCAGCCGTTGCTGCATCTGTCCGATTAGTTGTTCAAGATGGACTATGTAGGCCCTTACAGATTCTGGTGTAGAGAACCAATCGAGCTGAGAAAATGGTCTTTATGCTTCCAACAGATTCTGGTGTAGAGAACCAATCGAGCTGAGAAAATGGTCTTTTTGCTTCCATGCTGGAAGCATAACATATAGAAAATGAGAAGTCTAGATTTTTTTACAATTATTTCAAGCGGTTACAAGTAGCCAAAATTGTCTATAATTTTAGATGGTTAGCACTTTGCCTTGTTCCCCCTGAATACGTACGAATTTTGTTACTTCTGCCCGTGAGTTATATGGGGGTGAGTATGAAGATGTCGATGTATTTTTTCACCTGGAATAATTTTTCCGTTTTCCATCGTATAAATGGAATCTGTCAGATCATAAAGAAAATCGCTTTCATGGGATATCAATATATAGGAAAGATCAAGATTAGCCAGCACATCAATAAGCCTTGCTTTTGTTTTTTCATCAAGTCCGTTGCTTGGTTCATCAAGCAGCAGGACTTCAGGCTTCATGGAAAGAACTGTTGCCAGGGAAACCAGTCTTTTTTCTCCGCCGGAAAGTTTGTACGTGATCCTGTGTTCAAAACCATCCAGTCCCAGTTCATAAAGGGTGTCTATTGCAATCTTTTTTGCCTGATCAGGGGTTTTACCCAGGTTCAGGGGACCAAAAGCCACATCTTCCAAAACAGTTGGGCTGAACAGTTGGTCGTCGGCATCTTGAAAAAGCAGGCCGATCCTGAGACGGACTTTTTTAAAATCCTTTTCCGTAATTACCGGTTTGCCGAAAATTCTAATATTGCCGGCATTCGGTTTTAAAAGCCCCATGATAATGTGAAACAGCGAGGTTTTGCCGCTGCCATTGGGCGCCATAAGGCCGATCCGGTCTCCACGGTAAAATTCCAGGTCAAGGTTGTCAATGACATTTTCGCTTGTGCCGGGATATTTAAAGAATATGCCTTCAAGATTTATGATCAGCCTACTATTATCATCCGGATTCATAACACTCTCCAGAAACGCAAAAAACCGCATGAACATGCGGTATTTTCATAATACCATTTATGTTTGCGGTTTATTTTTTTATCTGTATTAAATTGACTATTTTAATCTGAAACAAGCTTCTTGCTTGAATTTTAATATTAATTTCATATTACAAAAACAAATCATTTTCAAGTAGGTTTTGTAGTCTTTTAAAGATTTATAATTTTGGACACGGATTGCACGGATTTTTAAAAAAGAAAAATATTTTTAATCCGGGAGATCGTACTGGGATGAAATACGGAGCAAATTTCACGGGGGTGAAATCCGCGTCTGAAAACAATAAAACATATTGACACGATGTTATGAATTGACTATTTAATTGTTTTTAATAATCACCCGAAGGTGATAGTTAGTCAATCAAACTTGTTACAACATACTGACAAAATATAAAGACCATTGAGCGAACAGCCTTTTTCAAGGTTGTCAGCGGTGGTTTTGCCACTAAAAAAAAGCCACGAAGGCATTTTGCTCCAGAAATGGGGAAAAGACCTTCCTGGCTTTTTTATTTGGGAAATTTATCATGGAAAAGGATATAAAATCGTATGATATTTCATGTTTTGATATGAATCCTTATGGGAGAAAAAAACGAACGAAAAATGCGGAGCCGTCTTTTTTTATAGCACAAGCAAAAGTATAGAAA
>JAFDBA010000035.1 GCA_019313505.1 Deltaproteobacteria bacterium | reverse complement strand
GCTGTTTTTATATAATTGACAGAATTCCTTAACTTTAGCTCACTTTAAACTTTAGTTCACTTCAAACTCTTGCAGCGATTCTTCAGGCAGAGCCGAAGAACTCTGACCTGGCCCAAAGGACCAGGTTTTTAACAACCAAATAAATGATTATAATGCCCCGTCGACTGATAATATCCGGTCCAGAAGAGTGTGGGCCACATCATCTTTTTGCATTTCAGGGAACACCTCTTTTGTGCCGTCTTTATAGAACATGGTCACCTTATTGGTGTCAGTACCGAAACCCGAAGATCGATCCACAAGGTTACCCACAATAATATCAAGGTTTTTTTCAACCAGTTTTTTCCCAGCATACTGTTCCAGGTTTTCCGTTTCTGCAGCGAACCCAACCAGTATCCGGTCTTCTTTTCTCATCCCAACCTCTTTTAGGATATCCCGGGTTTTTTCCAGCACCAAAACCAGTTCATCCTTTTCCTTCTTGATCTTCTGGCCGGCCTGCTCTTTTGGGCTGTAATCGGAAACCGCCGCTGTCTTAATAATGATTTCGGAATTTTCCACCTGCTCAAATACAGCAAAAGCCATTTCCCGGGCTGTACCAACCCTGACAACCATAACATTATGTGGGTCGGGTAGTTCTGTCGGACCTGTAATCAGAATGACATTGCCCCCCCTTTGTTCTGCAGCCCTTGCAACCGCAAAGCCCATCTTGCCGGAAGAAGGATTGCTGATGAACCGAACAGGATCGATCGATTCGCGAGTCGGACCGGCGGTAACAAGTATCCTTTTACCTTTCATATCCTTGGGTGAAAGATAGGATAAAAGCCTGTCAAGTATATCTTCGGGTTCAGGAAGGCGACCTGGTCCTGTAATGCCGCAAGCAAGTTCCCCTGATTCCGGTTCTATGACAAAATGTCCATCAGACTTGAGTCTGTCAAGATTCCTCCTGACCGATTTTGTTTCATACATATTCGTGTTCATGGAAGGGCAGATTATCACGGGGCATGTTACCGCCAAAATGAAAGTGCTCAGAGCATCATCGGCAATCCCCCAGGCAATCTTGCCGATAATATTTGCCGTTGCCGGTGCAATAATCACAGCATCCGCTTCATTAGCCCAATCGATATGCCTTATTGAGGCATCATCAACCTTTTCAAAGAGGCCGGTACAGACAGGTTGACGCGATAAGGCCTCAAAAGTTAGACGCCCCACAAACTCTAAGGCATTATTAGTCATAATGACCCTGACGTTTGCCTCCTCCTTGATAAGGAGCCTTAAAAGTTCGACGCTCTTGTATGCTGCAATCCCTCCTGATACACCCAGTACGATATTTTTATTCTTGACAACACTTTTCATCTCTCGTCACCGATATAACTTTTTAGTTTTCTAAGCCGTTGCAATTTATTATACTTGAGCAAAAGATCGGCCCATTCACTGAACAACATGAAAAGGTTCTCTCGATCTTTATTAAAACCTTTGTTCTCAATTTCAGAAAGTGCATCAATGAGATCCTGTCGACCCGGTTCTTTTTTTAACAGGTATTGATAGATTTCTGCCGCCTTACCCAAATTCCCCTGCCCTGCATGGACTTTGGCCATTGTCCTGGTATAAAAAACGTTATCTTCCATCATTTTTTTTAGTGCCTTTCTTTACCTTAATCACAACCTCGTCCCTGCCTATCACGCCAAGTTCCTTCCTGGCTACATTCTCCACATACTCGGGATCGTTCTTTAATCTTTCTATTTCGCGACATGAAGAAAGGTTTTTCTGGATCAGTTCTTCATTTTTTTTTAATAGAATATTTCTTTCCGTTTTCAGCCGTTTTAAATCGGCAAAACCATTTTCACCAAATATAATAAAGATTAGCAAGCAAAACAATGCCACTATTCCAAAAGCAAGGAAAATGTTTTTCTTTGAATTCACTTTTTATCTATCCCCTTCCCGACCATAGCCAGAACATTTTTTAGTTCCTTGCTCTTAAAAAATAAGGAAAAAGAACCATAGATGACAAGACCTGTCACGATACTTCCCACGAGCCCGAAGAAAAGACCGGATATTGTCCCGTCTTCCACAGGAATAATCAACAACGCAGTGGCCCAGACAGCAGCCCCCATAATCCCTGAACAAATCGTTGCTTTATAAACAGATTTGGTAATATCTTTCAACCCCAGCGCACCAAGCTTTGCCCTCAAGGCCCTGATAAGAAGTCCCAGATTCAGCATTGAAGCAAGAGAGGTGGAAAGTGCAAGCCCACCGTGCCCCATCGGTCCCATAAGAATGACTCCTAATATTATATTGGCGCAAACCGATACCACTGCAATTCGTACCGGCGTTTTTGTATCCTGTAATGCATAAAACGTGGAAACAACAATTCGCACCGCTGAAAAAGCCCAGAGACCCACACTATAATACAAAAGCGCATATGCAGTCAAACGTGTGGTTTCTGAATCAAATGCCCCTCTTTTAAATAACAGTGCAACAATAGGTTCCCTTAGAACAATCAGGCCGACCATTGAAGGGATGGTAATAAAAAAGACCATTCTCATGGCGTATGAAAACGTATCCCTGACAGCCTGTAAATCTTTTTCCGCCGCCTGCCTGGAAAGACTCGGTAGAACAGCAGTGGCCGCAGCTATTGCAAAGATTCCCAGGGGAAACTGTACCAGACGGTCAGCATAATAAAGATATGAAACACTACCTTGGGCCAGCAAAGAAGCAAGCAGGGTTCCAACCATGATGTTGATCTGATAGACAGCAGCGCCGAATATGGTTGGGACCATGAGCAGGCCGATCTTTTTTAGACCGGGGTGGTAAATATTTGCCTTTTGCCAGAAATAAAATCCTTTTTTTATAAGAAACGGCACCTGGAGTGCTAGTTGAAAAAATCCTCCGATCAGCACCCCGATGGCAATCCCGGTAACAGGATCGGCCATGTGAGGTGCAATTAAGAATGCTGAGCCTATTATGGAAATGTTTAAAAAAACCGGGGCAAGGGCCGGTGCGGCGAAATGACCAAGTACATTAAGTATCCCCATACAAAGCGCAACAAGTCCGATAAAGAAAATATACGGGAACATGATACGGGTTAAAAAAACCGTAAGTGAATATTTTTCGGGTGAAGCGACAAACCCGGGAGCGATAACACGGATGATAATTGGGGACAGCAAAATACCTGCTATAGCGATTGCAACAAGTACCACGGAAAGAAGCCTTATGGCGGACCTTGCCATTTCAAAGGCATCATCTTTCCCACGTTTTGTGAGGTATTCGGTAAAAACGGGAATAAATGCTACGCTTAAAGAACCTTCGGCAAAAAGCCTTCTTAAAAGGTTGGGAATTCTAAAAGCTACAAAAAAAGCATCCGAAGCGAGCCCTGCACCAAAAAACCAGGCAATCACAACATCTCTTATGAAACCGAAAATGCGGCTCAATAAAGTTGCTGATCCAACAACACCGGCAGCTTTTGTCACACGGTGGTTTTCAGTGGTCGGCTTATTTGTTGATCGGTTCATTATTAAATTCAAATTTATGAGCTAAAACCTAATCCGGACAAGCCGGAAGCAAAAAAGATCTGTTTTATTTTTACCACGAAGATCACGAAGGAAAAAAAGAATAAAATATATAACCTTCGTGCTCTTCGTGTACTTCGTGGTGTGATCAAACTTTTTTTGCTACAAAATGCACAAAATTCAATTTTAAGGAACCCAATTCTGCAAGCCTCTTCGAAAAAAGTTAATGCAGATTTTAGGTAAAATAAAGCTTGACATATCTTCAGTAACTCTGTATTTAATCTGTTTTTATTGACAATATCAGATTGAAAGGAGCTTATAAAGTTGGCTAATTATAAATCCGCTATAAAACGTGCGCGCCAGAACGAGAAAAGGCGCCTCCGCAACAAATCTTTGAAAACAAGGATAAAGAACATAGTTAAAGATGTACGACTTGCTGTGAGCGAACAATCAAATGAAGCAGCACTGAATAAACTCGATATTGCAAAATCTATAATCGATAATGCTGCAAAAAAAGGTGTGATCCACAGGAAAACCGCATCCCGAAAAATTTCCCGCCTCTCCAGACTTATAAACACCATCTGAGCATAACCCTAATTTCTCACGGGCTAAGGGCTCGCTCAAAAATAACTTCACATTTTAATGCGCCGATTCATCCCGCCTGGCTGTGGAGCGGATTGGCATTTTTTTTAAAAATTAGCGGTTAAATTATTAAAAATATTTTCCGCAAGCCTTTTGGAAAGGACTTTGATCGCATCTCGTTTATTACGTTCTGTGGACTGTTTATTGGACATCACTTTATAGGCCTCGTTGTCGGAAACGGATTTTGCAGACCATATTACCCCGCCGGATCTATTTGTTAATTGCAAATCGAGATTAAGCACAACCCGTCTTTCATCGGAGGTATACTCCCCTTTGTGTGAAATCGTTCTTTCACTTATCGATTTAACAACACCGATAAGAATTGCATCGGCCTTATCACTTCCGGTTACAACCACCTGCTTATGCCGTGTAAACTCATATATGAGGTCATTTGTAATTATAGTCTCCACCCCGGTTTCCGCGGTGCGGTTTTTAAACATCTCGATACTAATCGACGTTATACCGAATGGAAAACTTCCCCCGCCGGTAAATTGGTAGCCGCAAGCCGAAAAAAGCAACCAAAATAAAATGATTGCCCAGGCATATCTCTTTTTAACAAACAATAATTCTACTGAAGTTGATTTCATCATTCATACCACGATATTCACAAGTTTGTTCTTAACCACAATAATTTTCTTAATGGTCTTATTATTTATAAATTTTTGAACCCGCTTGTCCGAAAGGGCCAATTCTTTGATGGTATTTTCGTCTGCATTCACATCAACATGGAACCTGCTTCTTAGTTTGCCGTTTACCTGAATCACGATCAAAAGTTCATCCTTTAACAGGGCACCTTCCATGTATGACGGCCATGACGCCAACAGAACACTGGTCTCAAATCCCAGGGTCTCCCAGAGCTCTTCCGCAAAATGTGGGACAATCGGCGACAAAAGGAGGGCAACAGATTCCATGGCAAATCGCATGACCCCGATATCTTGAGTGTCATTTTTTACAGGATCGATTCCGTACATGGTATTCACAAGCTCCATGATTGCACTGATTGCAGTATTAAAATGGAACCGGTCTTCTATATCTTTTGTAACTTTATATATGGTCACATGAGTTTTTTTGAACAGTTCACGGGTTCTGCCTTCCAGAAGATCGGGGCTCCCGTTAAAAGAAGTTGCATCCTTGATTGATTCAATCCAGTTCAAAGCAATGCGCCAGACACGATTCAGAAAACGATAACCGCCTTCAACACCCTGCTCGCTCCATTCAAGATCCCTTTCCGGAGGGGCTGCAAAAAGGCAAAAGAGTCTCGTTGTATCAGCACCGTACTTTTCAAGAAGAATATTCGGATCGATAACGTTTTTTTTTGACTTGGACATTTTTTCAACACGACCAAGGGTAATCACCTCTCCACATTTTTTACAATATTGATCAGCGCCGTTTCCTTCAACCTCTTCGGGAAGAAGAAAACCGTGTTTCGGGCATGAAACCGTCTCTTTACAGACCATCCCCTGGGTTAAAAGCCGGGTAAAAGGTTCCTTGTACTTCACAAGTCCAAAGTCTTTCAGCACACGTGTAAAATATCTTGAATAGAGCAGATGCAAAATAGCATGCTCAACGCCACCTATATACTGATCAACAGGCATCCAGTAATTTACAGCTTTGATATCAAATATTTCGCTGTCACAATTCGGACTGCAGTATCTTTCGTAATACCATGAAGATTCCACGAAGGTGTCCATTGTATCGGTCTCTCTTCTGGCCTCAGGGCTGCCGCAAGCCGGACATGTTGCCTTTGCAAAATAATCGAGGGTCCCAAGGGGTGATCTTCCGCCCTCGAGAAGATCGGCATTTTCCGGGAGCAGAACGGGCAGATCCTGCTCCGGCACAGGAACGATGCCGCATTTTTTACAATGAATTATGGGGATCGGTGCACCCCAGTATCGCTGTCTTGAAATACCCCAGTCTCTCAATCTGAAACTTATCGTCTTTTTGCCCATTCCTTCCTGTTCCAGAAAAGAAGCGATTTCATCAAGCGCCTTGACATTGTCCATGCCGTCAAATCTACCGGAATTGACCATCACACCTTCACCGGTGAAAGCTTCGGTCATGGTGGCTGAATCGAGATTGTCATCATAGGGGTTTACGACCACCACGATGTCAAGACCATACTTTCGAGCAAACTCGAAATCACGCTGGTCATGTGCGGGAACGGACATAACAGCACCTGTACCATACTCCATGAGTGCGAAGTTCGCTGTATAAATCGGCATCCGTGCGCCGCTCAGGGGGTTGAGGCAATAGGCGCCTGTAAAGACGCCCTCTTTCTCATAACTTTCCACCGCCCTGCTCGATCGGTCCTGCATGGATACATGTTCGACAAATTCGCAAACTTTCTCTTCCTGGAGGGTCCCTTTCGACAAACTTAGCACCAGCGGATGCTCCGGAGCAAGACACATGAAAGTTGCTCCATAAACAGTATCCTGCCTGGTTGTAAAAACCGGTATCTGTTCATTTGTATTCTCTATGGGGAACCGAATTTCCGCACCCATACTCTTCCCTATCCAGTTTTTCTGCATGGTGATAACCTTTTCAGGCCATCCTGGAAGTTTGTCGCAATATGCCAGCAGATCTTCCGCGTAATCTGTAATACGAAAAAACCATTGCCAGAGTTTTTTCTGTCGAACCGTCTTGCCACAACGCCAGCACAAACCGGCTTCCACCTGCTCGTTGGCAAGTACCGTCTGACAACGCTCGCACCAGTTTAAAAAAGATTTCTTGCGATAGATCATTCCCTTTTTGTACATTTTTAAAAAAAGCCACTGTTCCCACCGGTAATATTCAGGACTGCAAGTGGTAATTTCCCTGTCCCAGTCGTAGGAAAAACCTATCTTCTTTAACTGAAACCGCATCTTCTCAATATTTTCATAGGTCCATTTGGCTGGATGGCTGTTGTTCGCAATTGCAGCATTTTCCGCAGGCATACCGAATGCGTCCCATCCCATGGGGTGAAGAACATTTAATCCTCGCATTCTTTTATACCTTGCAACCACATCTCCAATGGTGTAGTTTCTCACATGTCCCATGTGTATATTACCGGAGGGATAGGGAAACATTTCGAGAAGATAATATTTTTCCTTGTCAGGATCCTCTTTAACATTAAAAAGCTTCGATGTTTCCCAGTATTTTTGCCACTTGGATTCTATTCTCTTAGGATCATACCTTTCATCCATTTATATACTCTACCTCACTTACAGGATTTAGATTTTACATAATCATACTTGCAACACTTTAATTTCACATGCCATTATCAATTATTCAAACAACAAACTTTTCATGCCATAACATGATGCAAATAGCAAGTTATAAGAAATCGTTTGACTTGTATATAACAATTTCATATTCATTAATAAAGCAAGTACCTAAAATAAAAGCATCAATCCTGGTGTAATTGGACCCATATTTTATGAGTAAGATCCTTATTAATTCCATAGATCCTGAAGAATGCAGGATTGCAAAAGTAAAAGATTTAAAACTCGAAGAATTTCATATTGAAAGTGCCGCAAGGGAAATTATTCACGGCAACATTTACAAAGCGGTTATTTCACGTGTTGAGCCGAGCCTCCAGGCCGTATTCGTAGATTACGGGGCTGATCGCCATGGATTTCTTCAAAAGCATGAAATCCATAGCGACTATTTTCAGGACAATCTTTCAAAAGACAGGTCCATAAAAAAAATGGTGCGGCACGGTCAGGAACTCCTGGTACAGGTCATAAAAGACCCGTTCATGAAAAAAGGAGCCATGCTCACAACTTATATATCTCTCCCGGGGAGATACGTGGTGCTTATGCCCGGAAGCGATAGCCGGGGCATTTCACGCAAAATAGAAGATGAAGATGAGCGCGGCCGCCTTAAAGATATTATCAACAAACTCAAGTCCCCCGAAGGATTCGGCATCATCGTCCGAACCGCAGGGATTAACTGTACCAAGATGCGCATGTCCGGGGATTTAAGATATCTTTTGCGGCTCTGGAAAAACATCAAAAAAGATGCCACCGAAGCAAAACCCCCGGCACTGGTTTACAAGGAGCAAAACCTGGTTTTAAGATCCATACGTGACTATTTTACCCCCGACGTAACCGAAATCCTTATTGACAATGTGGCAGTATATCACGAAGTTAAAAACTTTGTTAAAATCATTTCCCCAAAACATACCAAGATTGTCAAACACTACAAAACGGACCGTCCCATATTCACAAAATATCAACTGGAAGAACAGATCGCATCCATATATGAAAGTCGTGTCAAATTAAAATCCGGAGGGCATATTGTAATAGCACAGACAGAAGCGCTGGTTGCTATTGATGTCAACTCAGGCAAGGCCACTCAAAAGAAATCTATTGAACAGACCGCGCTTCAGACCAATATTGAAGCTGCCGAAGAAATTTCTCGTCAACTTAGACTCAGAGATTTGGGAGGTCTTATAGTAATCGATTTTATCGACATGAGAGATCAAAAGAATAAATTAGAAGTTTTTAAGACCCTCAAAAACAATGTAAAAAATGACAAGGCCAAAACAAAGATCGGCAAAATTTCAATGTTCGGGCTGATGGAAATGTCGAGACAGCGGCTCAGGCCTTCAATTGAATTCAGCAGTTTTGAATACTGCAGCCATTGCGGGGGCAAAGGGCTCATACCTTCCACTGAGATGCTGGTTCTCGACTTTCTCCGCAAACTTCGTCTCGAAACCTTGAAAGATAACATCTCAAAAGTAAAGGGAATCGTTCCGTCGGTTGTGGCCGACTATCTTTTGAATAAGAAACGAAAGGAGATTCTTGATCTGGAAATAAGGCGCAATCTTTCCATCACCATCGAAGGAGACAACACTATAGTCCACGGCATGAGTAAGATTATTTGTGAAGAGTAAAACACAAGTCTAACCCGGACAAGCCCGCCCTCCTGCCAAGCGGAGTAAGGCGGACGGGCCGGAACCAAGAACTGTTTGCCACCAAAACACCAGGGATTCTACTAAATCATGCCCAAAAAACCCGCTGAAATATCAAGCAAAGCCATAGGAATTATAGTAAGTTTTATTATCCTTGTCACAGCTGCCGGCTTATGGTTCTGGTTAAAAAAAGATTCAAAAGTAACGACTCAGAACATGCCTGAAAAAGTTCATATTCCTGCAACAACAGAAACTGTCATTGATTACAATAACATCGAAAAAGACAAAGCGCTCATAACGCTTATGCAAAAGCGCAAGGCAGAATATGGAATTGAAAAAGGAGTTGACATTATTGCAAGATCTGATGAATCTTTAAAAATCGGCGATTCAACGGTTTCCATGCAGGAAATTTTGGATAAAATACGTATAAAAAGTGGCGGTATTGTTGAAAAGGACCTCAAGTCAAACAAAACGGATCCCATGAAAAATTCAGAAGCATTCGGGATACACGTTGTTCAAACCGGAGACAATATCTGGAATATACATTTTAATTTCCTGAAAGATTATTTTGCTCATAAAGGCATTTCACTGTCACCACTTGCCGACGAACCTGCAAGGGGAGGGCAAAGTTCGGGGGTTGGTAAACTTCTTAAATTTTCTGAAAGTACGGTTAATATTTATAACATAAAAGAACACAAAATAGATGTTGGTCTTAACCTGATCTATCCCTTGAGCAAGGTGGTTATCTATAATATGGACCAAATTTTCGCACTTCTGGATCTCATCGATTATGAACATGTAAATCGCATTCAATTTGACGGTGAAACACTATGGATATCGTCAGATTAATCTGAAAAAAAGTTGAACCCAGAGGACCAGACAAACCGTCACTTCTGTGCCCCTAAACCTCCAGCACTTCGATCTATTTTTTAACTCAAAGCCATTGATCTTTGAGCCGGTTTCAAGGACCCGATTTGTTGTATTGAAATAAACATTTGACGTATGCAATCAATTGCAGTATATCAGCGCCATTTTTATAATTTTTTAAAACAAGTATAAGGAGGATTTATCTTGACAAATATAGCTTATGCAATGGGTCAGGGTGGGGCTTTAACAGGCCAGGGAGGAGGAGGATTTTCATCATTGGTCCCGATTATCCTGATGTTCGTTATATTCTATTTTCTGCTTATTCGACCACAACAGAAAAAAACCAAAGAACATCGAGAAATGATAAGCCATCTTAAAAAGGGAGACCGCGTCATAACAAGTGGAGGTCTTTACGGTCGAATTACCGCTGTAAGTGAGGCCACGATGACGGTTGAAATAGCTGACAAGGTCCGTGTAAAGGTTGCCCGCGGCAATGTCTCCCAGGTAGTCCAGTCTTCATCTCAGTCCCAGGAAGCAAAAAAAAAGAAGAACTGATTAATACAGCTATCCTTAGAGGCCACTAATAAATAACTGATTTTCTTTCTTTACGATCACTTGTGCACAAGTTTTTTCCGCCTTCAGCGTGATGCACTCTAACCTGAATCGTGGATAAGTGGACTGCATTTTATTTTAGGAGTAACTTCAGAAAAGGAAAAGATCATTGAAGAATCTCTCATGGCGGGCTGTTGCCGTTATTGCAGTTATTGTCATCGCTGTTATTCACATTCTTCCGACCATAAAACCATCTTTGTGGCCCCATAAAAAAATAAACTTGGGGCTCGATCTTCAAGGGGGCATGCACCTCACTCTTGAAGTCGATACGGAAAAAGCCTTGGAAAGCACCATAGAACGTATTAGCCAGGAATTGCGAAGTCTTTCAAAGAAGGAGCACATCCGCCATATCGACTTGAATCGTATAAATGGAAACCGAATTTCGGTCCAGTTGCAAGGCCGGAAAAACATCGATGAATTTGAAAAACTGCTCGATAAAGAATTTAAAAATTTGCGTATCCTTTCAAAATCGACCCAGGACGAAATCCTTACGATGTTGTTGGATCTTCCTGACAAGGAGTCCAATCAAATCAAGAAATTGGCAACCGAACAGGCCCTTGAAACCATCAGAAACCGAATCGACCAGTTTGGTGTTAGTGAACCGGATATCCGACTACAAGGTGAAAAACGGATACTTGTCCAACTCCCCGGAATCAAAGATACAAAAAGGGCAAAAGATCTTATCGGACGGACCGCTCTTTTAGAATTCAAACTGGTGGATGAAACCCATGATCTAAATGCCGCCCTCCAAGGGAATGTGCCTCCGGGCAGTGAGGTTCTCTATGGCATTAAAGAAGATCCACAAACACATCGCGTCATAAAAACTCCCTATCTTATAAAAAAACGGACCCTTTTAACCGGTGCGCATCTAACTGATGCAAAGGTTCAAATAGATTCTCAATACAACGAAGCCTACGTTTCCATCAATTTCGACAAAAAAGGGGGAAGAGATTTTGCAAGGATAACAGGAGCAAATGTAAAAAAGCGCCTTGCAATCGTTTTGGATAACAAGGTCTATTCAGCACCCGTCATCCAGGAAAAGATCACAGGCGGCCAAGCCCGAATTACCGGACGTTTCACCACTGAAGAAGCACGTGATCTTGCCATTGCCCTTCGTGCCGGTGCCCTTCCTGCCCCGGTCAATATTCTTGAAGAAAGAACCGTGGGCCCTTCTCTTGGGACCGATTCTATTAGAAAGGGGCTCATTTCAATGTTCACAGGTGGTATCCTCGTTCTCCTGTTTATGATTGTCTATTACAGGGGTGCAGGGCTTATCGCAGATTTTGCGCTGATTCTTAACATTATCCTGATTGCCGGGGGGTTGGCCGGCTTCCAGGCTACTTTGACACTTCCGGGTATCGCAGGGATAATCCTCACCATCGGCATGGCCGTTGATGCCAATGTTCTAATATTCGAACGTATAAGGGAGGAAATGAATATAGGGAAGACACCGCGAGCGGCAGTGGACGCGGGCTATAACAGGGCGACTCTTACAATTCTCGATGCCAACGTAACAACACTTATCGCAGCCCTTGTCCTGTTCCAGTTCGGTACCGGCCCTGTCAAAGGATTTGCCGTAACGCTCAGTTTAGGCGTACTTTCCAGTCTTTTTACAGCCCTTTTTCTGTCCCGGTTAATATTCGACTATTTCTTAGTAAAACTAAAAGTTAAAAGCCTGAGCATTTAATTATACCTTAACCTATTTTAATTTACGGTTTCGTGAGAAGTCACTAATTCAACTTTAGATGGCTAAGTAAAAAGGTTCATATACAAGGCGTAATATTTTTTCAGGAACGAGGCCATACATGTAGTATGCCGAGTGGCTGAAAAAATACTACAACGCAGTAGATGGGACTTTTGACAACGTCATCAATCTTAGGAGATATCATTAATGCAACTTATAAAACCTGATATCAATATTAATTTTATCAGTAAGAGAAAAATTGCTTTCTCCATATCCCTGGCCATGATCCTCATCAGTATTACCTCTCTCTTGATTCATAAAGGACCCAAATATGGCATCGATTTCGTCGGTGGTACATTGATTCAGGTAAAGTTTAGCACCCCTGAAAGCCTGAACGATATAAAATCCGGCCTTGCCTCCATAGATTTAGACAAATCATCAGTTCAACAGTTTGGTGATGAAAGCAATAACGAATATCTTATCCGGACCGATATGTCTGTTATGACCAATCAGGGATTTTCTTCAAAAGTACAAAAAGCCCTGGAAGCCTCAACAGGGGATGAAGTCGACATTCGTCGTGTTGAGATGGTCGGGCCTCAGGTGGGCAAAGACCTACGGGAGAAAGCTCTTTTCGCCATGTTTTACGCCCTGCTCTTTATTACTATATATGTATCCGGCCGTTTTGAATTCAAATGGGTTCTAAGCGGAGTTATGGCCGGCACGCTCATGGGTGCTGTATATCTTCTTTCTGTTTTTAATGTCAGCGTCCCTTATCTTATCGCAGCCGCATTGATAGTAACCCTTGTGCTTTTCTGGTTTCTTGAGCTGAAATACGCTATGGGAGCCATTGTGGCCCTTGTCCATGATGTCACCATTACTGTTGGCATATTTTCAATTTTGGGCAAAGAATTTACCCTTCCGATTATCGCGGCACTTCTCACCATCATCGGATATTCATTAAATGATACCATCATTATTTTCGATAGAATCCGGGAAAACCTGAGGAAACATCATAAAAGTTCCCTGGAAATCATAATTAACAGAAGTGTGAATGAGACTCTCAGCCGAACAGTACTGACCACTTTAACCACCTTTGTTGTGGTTGTTGCTCTGTTCGTGCTGGGAGGCGGAATTATTCATGATTTCGCATTTGCAATGTTGATAGGCGTTATTGTCGGAACCTACTCATCGGTTTACGTTGCAAGCCCCATACTCCTTGCATGGCAGGGTCGTGGAAAGAAATAAGTGGAAAACATTCTGCCATGGTTTGTTCTGAAAAGTGTTCCGGGAATAGGAAATCACCTTTTCAAGCGACTAATAGATCGTTTCAATTCACCTGAGAATGTTCTTGAAGCTTCCGGAAAGGATCTTCTTGAGGTAGAAGGCATAACCCCTCGTCTTATCGCCGCAGTAAAACAGCACAATATTCCTGACTCGGTTAAAAAGGATCTCGACCTTGTGATGAATAAAGGTTATAAAATTGTCACCATGTCGGATACTGATTATCCACCCCTTTTACTTCAAATACCTGATCCTCCGCCTTTTTTGTACGTTTTCGGCAGTCTTAACGGTTCCTTTAAAAACATAGCGGTTGTTGGCTCCAGAAATGCAACAAGTTATGGCATCTCCACGACAAAACGTCTGTGCAAGGATTTGGCTTCGCTTAAAATGACTATAGTCAGCGGCATGGCAATTGGCATTGATTCAGCTGCCCACGAAGGAGCACTGATGGGCAAAGGAAATACTGTCGCGGTTTTAGGAAGCGGTTTGGAAATAATTTATCCGGCCGAGAACCGCAAACTCTTTCATATGATCGCCGAAAACGGTGCCGTTGTTTCGGAATTTTCCTTGATGACCGAACCTGAAGCACATAATTTCCCTGCGCGAAACAGGATAATCAGCGGCACTTCCCTCGGAACCGTGGTTGTTGAAGCTACAAAAAGAAGCGGATCACTAATAACAGCACGCCTTGCAGCAGAACAAAACAGGGAAGTATTTGCTATCCCGGGAAGCATTCACTCATTCAAAAGCACCGGAACACATACTCTTATAAAACAGGGAGCCAAACTGGTTGAACATGCCCAGGACATTATGGAAGAGCTCTCAAATATTATTGAAGCTCCCTTTGAAAAGAATAAAACCGGTAATGAAACCATGGAAAGAATCCAGCAATTGTCATCCGAGGAATCGTTTGTATTTGAAGCCATTGATCCGTATCCTGTTCACATCGATGACCTTGCAAGAAAACTTTCCATGAAACCCGGCAAACTGTCTAGCATTCTGCTCCAACTTGAGCTAAAAAGTATTGTACATCAATCCCCTGGAAAGCTTTTTTCCCGGGCAGTCATGAAGTAAAGGGGAAAAAAGATGAACATCGAACATCCAACATCCAACATCGAATGATGAATAAAAAAAGATGCGGAAACATAAATAGCCATTCAAGATTTGACATCTGATTTTTGAAAATAAATGAAATTAAACTGCGGAGCGGAGCGACATCATTATTCGACGTTCGACGTTCAATGTTCGATGTTGGACGTTCATCTTTTAATATGTTCGACGTTCAATGTTCGATGTTGGACGTTCATCTTTTAAAACAACCCTGTGCGGCATAAATGTAACCTGTGAATGTTAAAAAAATAACTTAACGCTTATGGGGCTTCGCCCCAAATTGGAATAATGGAATGAGGTAAAACTGTGATCAAACCACTTGTCGTCGTAGAATCACCAACCAAGGTTAGAACTATAAAAAAATATCTCGGTAAGAATTACAACGTGGCTGCAACCGTCGGTCATATAAAGGATCTTCCGGCAAAGGAAATCGGCATCAATATTGAGGAAGGTTTCAAACCAAAATATAGAAACATTCCTGGCAAACAGAAAGTTATAAGATCTTTGAAACAGGCTGCGGGGGATTCAAAAGATATTTATCTTGCCCCCGACCCTGACAGGGAGGGTGAAGCCATCGCATGGCATACTGCCGAAATTCTCAAAAAAAAGGGGAGAAGATTCCACAGAGTCCTTTTTCATGAGCTTACAAAAAATGCTATTAAAAATGCTATCACATCACCTGAAGATCTAAACCGTAACAAGTATGAAGCCCAGCAGGCTCGCAGGATTTTAGACAGACTCGTCGGATACCAGGTATCCCCCCTGTTATGGCGCAAAGTAAAAGGCGGACTCAGTGCCGGGCGGGTACAATCCGTTGCCGTGAGGATAATCTGTGAAAGGGAGCGGGCTATTCAGGCCTTCGAGTCAGTAGAGTACTGGTCGATAACAGCTCATCTGGAGAACAACGCACCACCACCGTTTACGGCAAAGCTGGTAAAAAAGAATGGGAAGAAAATTAAAATCCCCGATGAAAAGGAATCAAATTCCATTTTGAAAGATCTGGCTGGAGAAAAGATTATAGCACAACAGCTTTACGAAGGTATAGACCTTGGGCCCGGTGAACCCGAAGGGCTTATCACATACATGCGTACAGATTCCACGCGAATCGCAAAGGAAGCCGCTCTTGAGGCACTAAAACTTATTAGGGAAAGATTCGGAGATAAATATGCCCCTGAAAAGCCGAGGTTTTTCAAAAACCGTAAAAAGGCTCAAGATGCCCATGAAGCCATACGACCCACATCGGTCTTTAACACCCCTGAAAAAGTAGCACCGTATCTTTCCAAAGACCAGCTTGCTTTATATCGGATTATCTGGCAGCGCTTTGTTGCGTCTCAGATGAAACAGGCTCTTATCAATAAAGTTACCGTATCTGTCGTGGCAGGCTCCTACCTGTTTACCGCAAGCGGTTCATCAGTAAAGTTCCCCGGTTTCATGGCTCTTTACATGTCTGTGGACGAGGAAATCGAAAGTAAAAGCCAAAAGAAAAAAGATGATCTTCCCGAACTTGATGAAGGCATGGTTTTGAAACTCAACAAATTAGAACCCAAACAGCATTTTACCATGCCCCCCCCAAGATTCTCCGAAGCATCTTTGGTTAAAGAACTCGAAGAAAACGGGATCGGCCGCCCCAGCACCTATTCCAACATCCTGTCCACAATCAGGGGAAAAGGTTATGTAGACCTGATAAAAAGGTATTTCAGACCAAGCGAACTGGGATTTATTGTTAATGACCTTATAGTGGAAAGCTTCCCCGATCTATTTGATGTGGAATTTACCGCCAGAATGGAAGATGACCTGGATCGTGTAGAAGCTTCAGAGGTCAATTCTATTGAAATCCTATCACGTTTTTACAACTCTTTTAAAAAAGAACTCGAAACAGCTTCAAAAGATATGCTCAGTTTAAAAGCCGTCGGTATGCCAACGGATCTGGTCTGTCCCAAATGCAATTCAAAGCTTACTATCAGGGTAGGCAAAAACGGACATTTTTTGGGTTGCAGTAGATATCCGGAATGCACCTATACCAGAAACTACACCAGGGATGAAAAAGGTGTAATTCATCCGGTTGAGCCTCCTTCTGACGAAACTTCTGACAGAGTCTGCGAAAAATGCGGCAAGCCGATGCTTATAAAGCAAGGAAAATACGGTGCGTTTTATGCCTGCTCCGGTT
>JAFDBA010000177.1 GCA_019313505.1 Deltaproteobacteria bacterium | reverse complement strand
GACGAATTAGGCAACACCGGCCAGATGATCGAGTGTACCGGCTCTGAAACGCTGATGGATATGATTGACTTTGATATCACCTGGTACGGGTTCAATGCCAGTATCAAAGGCCGATCCGGCGGCTGGGACCCCAACCTGAACCAGTATGCCTGGAACCCCTGCAAGGACGGCTACATGATGATCGGCGGGCAGACCGACAAGCTGTGGTATAACATCGGCTTTTGCTTGGAGCGTGATTACCACCAGTTCGGCCGGCTGATCCACGAAGATCCCTTCCTAAAGGAGGTGGGGGCCAGGAACGCTCTGCACGCCCTGATCAAGGTCTATACAGTGACAACCCGATGGCTCAGAGACCAGAACAGGGTCGAAGCTGAGGCCAAGCTGCTTGAGTACCAGCTTGCAGCAGGGCCGGTTATGTTTATTGATGAGGTTGCTGAATTTCCGCATTTCAAGTACCGCCCCTGGCAGTATGTCCACGAGACCGACTACGGCCCGCTGCTGATCGCATCGAGCCCGTCCTCCTATCAGGTCTATGCACCCTTCAGGTGCAAATGGATGGGCAGGGATATTGGGTATGACAACTATGAAATTTACATGAAATGGATTGGGATGGACCAGAACCAAGTCAATGAACTTAAAGAGAAGGGGGTGATATAATGGCAAAAGACCCAAGAGTAACACGCATAGAAGACCTGCCAGGCCCCAAAAGTCAAGGCGAAATGGATGAGATGAAGATGCCCTACGAAGAGTACTGCAAGAATCTCTTTGACGTGGGCAACGAACACACCAAGCCCATGGCGCTCAAAGGCATCAAGTGGCTGAGCTGCACCATGTACATCTTCACGCCTCATTCTGTGGCCAACCTTGCCGAACATGGTGCCCAGGTGGTCAAGATCGAGATGCCGAGGATGGGGGATGCCATGCGGCACACCTCTCCGTTTAACGAGTGCTATTTGTATCCGCTCCATGACACGCGTCCCATGACCGGAACCGGTCTCGGGTTCACCAACGCCAACCCTAACAAGTACTTTCTGACCATGGACTACCACATTCCCGAGATGGTGGACGTCTTTTACGGGCTGGTGAAAAAATTCGACGGGCTGACCGAGCTGTATCGGCCGGGAACATTGGACAAGTGGAAGATGAGCTACAGGTACCTTTCCGAAATCAACCCCCGGTTCATCTATGTCTGGGGCGGCGGTTTCGGCTACGGTCCCAAAATCTTCGGCGGTTCCTACGACATCCTGGGCCAGGCCCACGCCGGATTAGCTTCGGTGACCGGTATGCACGAGTACATGGGCGGCCATGCCACCAAGCAGACCAACTGGGTCATTGACTGGCAATCCGGCAACCTGATCTCCTGCTCCATTCTGGCGGCCATTCACCATCGCCGCAAGACCGGGCTGGGCACCATGATCGAGTTCTCCCAGGTGCAGGTCCCGACGCGCATGTCCGGATATAGCTTTCCCATGTACGGCAAGTTCGGTGTCGTGCGTCAACGCTGGGGCAACTGGGACACCCAGCTCTGTGCCCACGGCATTATCCTGTGCGGCAAGTCCGATTTTCCGGATGCTGACAACCCGCAGGACAAGTTCTGCGCGCGCTATGTCATGGTCAGTGCTTTCCAGGACGAAGACTTCAAAGAGCTGTGCGCCATCACCGGAAATGGTGGTCTTTATGATAAGTATAAATCTCATAATGAACGCTGTGAAGGCGAAGCCCAGGTGGAAATCTACACCGCGCTGGAAAAATGGGCCGAAGATAAAACCCGGTCCGAAGTTACCAAGACCCTGCAAGACGCCGGTCTGTTGGCCGAACCGGTCCGCAACGACCGCGAGTGTTACGAGAGCCCGCACTTCAGGGAAAGAGGCACCGTCCGCTGGCTGGATGATCCTTTGTTCGGCGATATGCTGGTTCACTGCGGTTACAGCTGCGGTCATATGGAAAAAACCCCCCGCAGGATCAACTGGCACTGGCGTCCGGTAGGTGCGGACAATAAAAAAGTCTACCAAGGCTGGCTCGGCATACCGCTTAGCACGATTCAGGAGTGGTATGACAAGGCTTGGATATAAAAAAGGAGGTGGTATAGTGTGTGATATAATTTGGTGCAAACATAAAGTAGATGGAAAGGACTGTGACACCATCAACTACCTCGACCCATACTATTTCTGGAATTGGGAAGGCAATATCGCTTGTGCCGGGTGTGGTACTGTGTACTACATTCACATGATTAGCGGCTTCAATTACAAGGGCCCCGAAGAAAGGCCCGGCGAGAAGCATGACATTAGACCGCTGTATGCGGATAAGCCCTATGACGGCTATTCCAACTACAGGCCTGCTACCGAGGGCCGAACCCGGCCGTACGAGTGCATGCCCAGGTCCTTTTTGACTGGTACCGCCGAAATGCTCAAGTTCAGCATCCGGGGCCGACCGATGCGGGGATGGCGCCCACAACCGCCGTCTGCCGGTTTGGCCGGCAGCTTCGGTTTTAACTGGGATATTCAGAAACTGTCCCCCGAAGTCTGGGAAGAGTATCAACAGAAACTTGCTGCCGGTGAAGTCAAGGACTGGTAACAAAGAAAGGAGTGTCTTATGGCAGAGTTAACACCTGAAGAATTTCTGGAAAACATAATGATTCCGGAAAAATCGAGTGACCATATATGCTGGAACTGCACCGGTTTGAAGCCGGTTCTCAAGGGCTCCAAATTTCCGCCTGCAGACATTATCGGCTGGTGCAAAAAGATCCACTGGCCCCATTACTGGTGTGTAGCAGATTTCAACGTGGTCAAGAAATGCTATGCCTTTGAAGACAAGAAGAAGAAGTAGCATGGAAGAAAACGTAATCAAAGAACTCGATACCCTCAAGGGGATGCTGAACAACTGGAAAAGAGGTTTTCTGACTTGGGCATCCCCTGACGGGGAGAACGAGTATGTGCTTTTAGAGTTTCGTGAAGAAATCAACTCGCAGCTTTTTCCCTATGTCACAAGATTGCTTGAGACAAAACATCTCAGCCGATCCGAGGCTACAGAGTTCATGGATTATTGCTTCAGCCAGGTTGAAGATCTTCGCGACCAGTTGAATGAAGTGGAGACCAACGAAAGTAAAAAGGAGGTTTGATATGCCTGAAAAATGTCGTGTGGGTATCTGCGGCTTTGATCCCATGCTTGTCAAAGGATATATCGCTCAAAATATGAGAGCCATTTGGTGGCACATATCCGATGAGTTGTTCGAGGAGTTTGACATGAAGCCGGGAATGAAGGTTAAAGGCAAACTGCTCAAGCTTTACGCCGGCACAACCGGCAAGGAATTCGCTGCTCCCAATGAAGATTTTGAGTGGGAAACCAGCAAAGAGGTCGGCCTTGTCGTTTTGGTTCCGCCGGATGTAGTAAGAGCACACGAGCTTACAGCATTTATGTTTGCCGATCTGCTTATCGAGTCGATCGATGGCAAAGACGTCTATCCCGGCGAAGAAAAGATGAGCAAGAAGTGGTGGCCGGATGACAAGATGAAATTGGATTTTACTATTGATTACATCGGGTAGCCATCATTAACCCATAACAAACACCTTCTCCCCTGCTTGCAGGGGAGAGGCCAAATCGAAATAAGCATCCCCCTTTTCGTATTGTTCGGAGAGGGGGATTCTTTTTGCCGTTTTGCCTGAAAATTAGGCTTGTCATTTCGGACTTAATGTATTAGTCAAGGGTCGGGGATCAGGGTTCTAATAATTAATAATTAACTATTAATTGTTGATGGTTAACTATTGGAGAATTGTTAATTATTATTGGTTATTAACTATGGCTAAAGGCGATGATATTCAGGAGAGACTTATTGATTTTGCAGTGAGCATTATTAAATTTACTGCAAAATTGCCAAAATCTTCAGTTGGAAAACATGTCTCTGGTCAATTATTACGTAGCGGAACTTCGCCTGCGCCTAATTATGCTGAGGCTCGTTCCGCAGAAAGTTCGAAAGATTTTATACATAAGTTAAAGATCTCGTTAAAAGAGCTTAATGAAACAGCAGTTTGGCTGCAAATTATCATACGGAGTAAAATGCTATCAATTGAAGAGTGTATGGAATTGCAAAAAGAGTGTGATGAACTTTGTAGAATAATAAGTTCAAGCGTAAGGACTTCTAAAAAACGCAGGAAAAAACAACAATAAATAATAATTAATAAATAATAGTTAACAATTAATTATTAATAATTAAAAAGGTTTACAAAGGAAACAAAATGACCGAAAAACTCAAAAAAGAAGACAAACACAACCCGGACGAAACTCAAAAGCCGCTGGTAGAGGATGAAGTGTACCCCAAGGAAGAGCCGGATCACCCGGGATGGCTGTCCATCGCCGAGATCATGAAGATTGAACATCCTGTCTTTGAAAACAGCAGGTTTCTGATCGGCTATCACCATTCCAGTAATGTCTATTTGCTTGCCGGTGACACTCTGACCGTCGTGGATCCGGGAAATGATTACACCATTTTTAATGAGCTTGAAAAATTGGGATACAATGTTCTGGACATCAAGAAGATCGTTCTCACCCACGGGCACCGTGACCACTGCATGTTTGAGAATCCCCCAAATCTGGGAAAAAAAAGAGATCGAGATTATCATTCATGCCGCCGGTCCCATGGAATTTAAAAAAACGCTCCAAGAATACGGATTTTCTCTGACCGAAATAGAAGGAGGAGAAACCCTTGATTTGGGCGGCCATAAATGGGAAGCGATCCACACACCCGGCCATACCATCGACAGTATCTGCCTGTATCACCAGGCGACCAAAACGGCCATTACCGGTGACACCGTACTGCCCAACATCATATCAGATACTGACAAAGCCGGTGGCGGTAGTCTGGACCACTACCTGTACGGGCTCAGGCAGCTCATGAAAAGAGAGATTGAAAATATACTCCCAGGCCATGACGTCCCCGTTGCGCGTACCGGTCGTCAAACCATCGAGCAAACCTACGAGGCTCTGATGATGCAAGCCATCGACGTCAGTTCGGAATCCCAGACCACCTGGATGGATGGAGCCACGAAACTGGCTGAAAAGGGGCTTTTGGAAGAGGTGGTGTTTTGCTGCGACAAAGAGCTTGCCTTGAGACCGGGAAATGTGTCGGCCATGCAGTCTAAGGCCCTTGCCCTGAACGATATGGGCCGCTGTGAAGAGTCCATTGAGATTTTAGATCAAATACTGGCAGAGCAAGCCGACAATGCGCATGCCCTGGCGGCCAAGGGCCATGCCCTGCTGGGTCTGCAAAAATACGAAGAAAGCCTGCCGTACTTTGATGATGCCCTGGCCCTAAACCCGGAAATCGAGGAAGCCCTGGTGTTCAAAGGCATGGCCTTGACCTTTTCGGGCAGACACGATGAGGCCATGGAAATCGAAGCTTTCAAAACGGCATTTGCCGAAAGATTCAAGGATGAAATTGATAAACGTCAGCAAGAAAAAGAGCAGGATGGCACTGATCAAGGAGAGGATACAAATGAAGGCTGAGTTTTTGGCACTGTTTGAGGCTGCAAAAGTTCTGGTAACCTATATTGATAAAGAATATGTTTTTGACAAAGCCTCTGCCGGGGGATGCAGTGGTATGGACTATCATTTATCGGACAAATTTTATGATTTAATTGTCGATACGAGAAAGGTAATCAGCGAGGTTGAAAACGGACCGGAAGATTCTGATACGGACGGGGAAACAAGCTTAAGATTGTTTGAGGCAGTCAAAGCCCTGACAACCCACGTTGAAAAAGAGCATGCCTTCGATAAAGTTAATGATATGGGACCGGTTGGTATCGAAACCTATCAGTCGGACGCGTTTATTGAAGTCATTCAAAAGACGAATAAAGCCGCAGAGGAAGTTGGAAACGGATTGAAAGTTTCTGAATGATTCTTCTTGTTTTTATAAACTTTCACTAAACCTTGAACCTGTGAACGGCTACGGTTAGGAATCTAAAGGAGCAAACATGGCCATAGAGCAAATCACTTGCGAAAAGTATATGAAAAAGATCGATGAGCTTGAGGAACGCTATTTGTCCGATGAAAAAGGGTTTCCTCCGGGCGCCAAGGAAAAAGGGCTGGAGATCTGCGCGAAATTCCGGCGTGAAGTGGCAGAGGGCGGCCCTGAGAACTTTGAATATTGGATTGATACGCTTTATGGGCTGCCGATGCATAAACCCATAAAACAAGAGGAGTGATCTAAATTTTCATGAAAAAAGAAGCCATCCAATATGTTGACTGTGCGCACTGTGGGGCCCGGGTGCGTAGAGAAGAGGCCGTTGACTATAAACACAGACTTCTTTACGGTGAGCACTATCATTGTAACAACTGTGATCCTGATGGTGTTTGGGATTGCATGAGTCATGACACAGACATGGATGTTCATTGAGAGTCCTTTGAAAACCGTAATGCCACAAAATCCGGAATCGTTTACTCTGGCGAACCCCAAACGTTTTAAAACGATTCAGGACCTCACCAAAATGCGCCCGGACTGTGGCGCGTCAATCGATGACGTTTTGGTAATCGACAATGATTTTCTGCTCATTGTTGATTGTGCTAACATCGGAGATATATTGAATCCATACAACAGTCCATCAGCATCTTATGTGAGAACACATGGAGTAATGGTCCACGGCTATAGTCATTCCGGATATCGTCCGGTATTCTGGAGGGACCCTTTTTTACTGCTTCCGCTGTCGAATCATTTAAAAGAAAACTTTATGGATTACGAAGATATCGGGGAGGTTGTCGGGAGCGTTTCCTGTCCTTCGGGATCATTCCTTTTGCTGTCGATTCGCGAGGATGTTCCGATGCCCTTGGGCGGGCTGTTGGATGGAGCTTTAGCATCAAAAGACGGCGTAAAGATCAAGCTTCCAAACGGAACCTATAGGGTTTTTTATGAGCAATTTGAAACACCCGAGGGGTCTAATAAAGGGCTTTATCAAAATATTGTTGCTCAAAAGCAGTAGGAGAATTTTTACTTTTTCATCCAAAGATAGTTTAACTTTTGAAGGCTTAATGGCTCTTGTAAACGGTTATCATCGCTTTGTTCACAAAGCTTTCTAATGCACCTGCTAAGCGCCATTCTCCTTTCCGGATCCTCAAAGAAAGGGTCAAGCGGGAGTCTTCCCACACAGGCTTCAGTAACCCAAACATGGATACATTGCGGGCAATTGTATTCCAAAGGGTCTGTTTTTTGACCAGCTATTCTAGCATCAAGTCCTTTTTGTATAATATCATTTTCATTAATCTCTGATTCACAAAACATGCAATTCATAAACACTCCTTAAAACAATAAAATCGCATTGCGATTTTATTATATAATATCAACAAGTTCGATTTTAAAGGTCAGGGTTTTGCCTGCAAGAGGATCGTTTTCATCCAAGACGATACTGTCTTCAGTGAAGTCTTTAATGGTAACCATTGTGTATTTTCCATCTTGAGTGCGAATTCTTAGTCTCTTTCCAACTTCCAATTGTATTTCTTTGGGAAAACCTGATCTTTCCATAGCAGATACGAGTTCTTTTTTATGAGGACCATAAGCATCCTCCGGGGGCAGTGTGATTGTCTTTATGTCTTCTTTTTGCATTCCGACAACCGCATTTTCAAAACCCGGCAGCATGTTTTTCTCTCCAATTATAAATTCAAACGACTCCTCATTCATCGTAGAACCAAATACTGTGCCGTCTTCCAAGGAACCCGTAAAGTGAACTTTTACTTTATCACCAGTTTTAGCGTTAGTCATTTTTCCCTCATTCAATTTACTTTTAGGTTATCGTGATTGTCAGAATACTGTGTAACCATTGCCTTCCAAGAAGGTTTTGTCAAGATACTTTTAGATAATATGAACATGAAAAATCATTTTACCTTGTAACCATGCTTCAATCGGCTGCGAATGTCTAAAATAATCGTTAAATGGCCTCTGCAATATACAAAAAATCAGACTGACATCCCATCTTCCGGCAACGGTCAACCAAGTGCAAATGAACGGTTTTTAAAATTTCACGGACTTGCTCATAGCATCGAAGCCTGGCCCTGTGATTTCTGGACTCAAAAATCGATTTACAATGATCCGCACTTGTTGAACAACAGGTTCGACAAACAGCAGGCCTTACCTTATAAACCATACACATCCCATCTTGCAAGAAGATACATGGCAAATCGTGCCTCATCATTGCAATTTCGTCCGGCTTCTTGCCGTTTGTTGTTTTTAGAATCTTTTTAATTTTGACAATCAGCTCTTTTTGGTCTTTGTCCGAAAATGTCTGCTCTACATGATGTCCTATAAATAGCGCTTCCGGAGGTGTCACCATCGGCTGGTTATAACAACAATAGTGACATCCTTGCCTGCAGTTCAGGGGTTCAGGTAAAGATTCAAGGTTTGCAAACCTCTCCATATTGTTGTCGGTCCAACGAAGTCCAGTTGAAGCGAGTCCCAAAGCTTTATTTTTAAAATAGCTCATTATTTTTTATATTTAAAAACATTGACACAAAATTGCAAATCTTTTTAAATTTAAAATATTCAACCATATGGCCGTATAAAAATTCTTCCATTTAAATGAAAGGAGCAAAAAATGACATTTTATAAACAGGGCCTTGCATTTGGTTATGTGCAGGGCACAAAATATTGTCGAGATCGCACCATGAAAGATAATCTTGGATCCATTCCGGCGACGCAGCGATTCAAAAGCTACCCGGAAGTGGAACGTCTGCAACTACCGGAGCCTGACCTGAGCCGTCCGGCCAACCTCTGGCAATGCCTGGCCAAACGTCGATCCGAACGGGATTACACAACTGATCCCCTCGCCATTGAGGAACTGTCCAGGCTGATGTGGGCAGCTCAAGGTGTAACTGCTCGCGCAGGAACCCATTTGCTCCGAACCGCCCCTTCGGCCGGCGCGCTCTATCCTTTTGAAACTTATCTTTACATTGATCGTGTTGAAAAGGTGACCCAGGGGCTTTACCATTTTAATGTGGCCGATTTTTCCCTGGAATGCCTGCAAGACGGCAATTTTAATCAATTAATTACCACAGCTTGTTTAGGACAGCCGGTGGTGCGACGAGCTGCGGTCGTCTTTATCTGGACCGCAATTATGCTCCGGTGTATGGTCAAGTACCGTGACCGTGCGATGCGTTACATTCCCATGGATTTGGGCCATGTCTGTCAGAACGTTCAGCTGGCAGCGACCGCTATGGATCTCGGTTCTTGCCCCATCGGCGCTTTTTATGATGATGATATCAATGAGTTGTTGGGAGTTGACGGCGAAGAAGAGGCGGTGTTGTACTTGATTACGGTGGGGAGACTAAATCGATAAGAAAGAAGGAGATTACGGTGAAAATCAAAAAATTAGTTGATTTTTCCTTCCGATGATTTATATTGAGTGTATTGCGAATGTCCATACATAAAGATTGCAATCATAAGGAGTAACCCATGGGAAAAACAGCAACAATTCAAGCCCGAATCGATCCTGCAATTAAAGCAAAAGCTCAGAACATATTGAGTTCTTTAAATATATCTATGTCTGAAGCTATTTCAATGTATTTAACACAAGTAACATTGCACAAAGGGATACCTTTTGAAATTAAAATTCCAAACGAACTTACTGCTAAAACCCTTAGAAAATCCGAAAAAGGGAAAGAACTTAATAAAGTTTCCAGTACCGAGGAATTGTTCCGGGAGCTGGACCGTTGAACATCTTTTATACTAACCAATTCAAAAAGGACTACAAAAGAATCAAAAAACAAAATAAGGATCTTATTAAATTACAAGATGTTATAGAAAAAACCGGATCTCATTCAGAGTTGTTTAAAAAATAGATTGTTGACAATTGTTGTAACTGATTATTCTGCCAGAATTTCAATTATTGGTGGGATAACATTGGTGGCAATGTCCGTTCGGGAGCCGCCGCCTAAAACTACTTCCAGCCGGCCGCCGGACACCTCTTCGGCGGTTTTTTTCATAAAGCGGGCAATTTCCTCATAGCAGCGGCCGCTCAACCCCAGGCTGCCATAATCGCCCCGATGGGTATCAAATCCGAAATACCATAAGATCAGGTCGGGCTTAAAATCTTTAACCCGTGGATAAAACTCGGTCTTTACGTTGTCGGCATATTGTTCGTCTACATTGTTGACGGTGTCGCCCCTGCCCCAGAATCCCAGGGGGCTTCCCGGCGCGGGAATGTCAACTTTAGTGCCGTCCGCCGACTCGTACTCCCCACCGCAACAGCAGACATGGAGAACATCATGATCGTTTTTGAGAAGGTCCCGTGTGCCGTCTCCATGGTGGGCATCCGTGTCCATAATTGCAAACCGTTGAATATTATGAATTTCACGCAGATAGGTGATGGTTATGACCACATCGTTAAAGCAGCAATACCCGCCAAAATAGTCTTTCCCTGAATGATGGCCCCCTGCACCGATAAGAGCAAATGCATTATCAATTTCCCCGGTGCAGACCTTTTCTCCGGCCAGCACCACGCCGCCCACCGAACGCCAGGCTGTTGAGCAGAGATGATCTGCCTCCACACCCCGGATAAGTTCCGGAGTGTGTACTTTCAATATCCACTCCTCTTCTATGGGAGGTGACTCATATAGGATAACATTATCACGCGCGAGAAGGTGATCAATGGCTTCGGGGAAATCTTCCAGCCGTGCCCCCCTGGTAAGATAGCTTCTGCGGCTGAAGCTGGGATGGTAAAACACGCCGGTTTTTTTCATAAATTTTCCCCATTAAAAATCGGACAGGGCGGATTTCCCCAAAACTTTTAGATAAGAGGTATCATTAAGATACGAAATGATCCATTGATCGTCTTTATAAGTGAAAAGGTTGGTGCTGGCGGTATCCTGTTGAATTCGCCAAAAATTACTGTTTTCGATTCCCAAAAGGCTGCAACAGATAACCTTGTTAGGCACCCGGTGGGCCACTAAGGCGATATTTTCATTTTTATGTTTTTCAAGTAAGTCATCAATGGCATTCTGTGTGCGCACACGTACCTGCTCCAGGCTCTCTCCGTTGGGGAAAGTTACCTTGTGGGGCTCCTTCAACCATAGATCATAAAGATCCGGATATTTTTTGCGGACTTCGTCAAGGCTGACCCCTTCCCAATCACCGTAACTGATATCGACAATGGCTTCAAGGGGAGTGACCCCGATATCCTGAAATTTAGCTATATTTTCAGCCGTTTCTATAGAACGGGAGAGGGGGCTGCTGTAAATGGCGTGAATGGTTTCATCTTTTAAAACCTCACCGGCCAGATGCACCTCTTTTTTTCCGGTGTCATCCAGAGGAATGTCCATACGTCCTCTAAATACTTCCTTCAGATTCCAGGCGGTCTGGCCATGACGAACAACATATACTTTAGTGGTCATTTTTTGTTCCTCAGGAAATATACTTTTAACGATTTTTTATTTGGTTTCAATTCTTGATCCGGACAAATTAGAAAAGTGACTAAAATTTGAAGTGAGCTAAAGTGCCTAAAGTTATGGTGTCGCTTCGCTCCGCTGATTTTATATAATTGACAGAATTCCTTAACTTTAGCTCACTTTAAACTTTAGTTCACTTCAAACTCTTGCAGCGATTCTTAAGGCAGAGCCATCTATCTTTGACCTGGCCCAAAGGACCAGGATTTCAATATAAAAATAAAAAACCACTTCCCTATTTTGCAAGCATGGCTCTCATCATGTCGCCGGCATTTTGAGCATGGTCTGCGATAGCGCCGATTATTTCAGCCAGCTTCACCAAATGAAAGATGCTAA
>JAFDBA010000176.1 GCA_019313505.1 Deltaproteobacteria bacterium | reverse complement strand
ATGTCAGCCCGTGCTTGAACGGGAATTCCTTCACCAGCAGAAATCCGGTGCGCTGATTCCAATTACCCTGAGTGTCACGCCGATTCTTGACGAGAAAAACACCTGTACCGGTGCCGTCATTGTGCTCAGAGACTTAAGAGAAATAAAACGATTAGAAAAGAAGGTCCGACATTCGGAAAAACTTGCGGCCATTGGGGAACTGGCTGCCGGAGTTGCTCATGAAATCCGTAATCCGCTCAGCTCTATCAAGGGATTTGCCCGGTTCCTGGCCCACTCCCTTTCGGATCGCACCCGGGAAAAAGAATATGCTGAAATCATGGTTAAAGAGGTCGATCGGATTAACAGTGTAGTCAATGATCTGCTTACGTTTGCCCGTCCGTTGGAACCCGAACTTGCATCAACAAATCTTTTTGAGCTTATAGAACATACGGTGCGGCTACTGGAAACCGATGCCCGATCACGTAATATAAAGATCCGGAGTAAGATCAATCCGGATTTTAACAGCCTTCTTCTGGATGCCAACCAGATAACCCAGGCCCTGCTTAACCTCATGCTTAATGCACTGCAGGAAGTTGATGACGGGGGAACAGTAGAAGTGGGAGCCAATATAAATGAATCGGGCACCAGGCTGCATATTTGGGTAGAAGATGACGGACCTGGAATCCCCAATGATAAAAAGAAAAAAATTTTTGATCCTTTTTTTACAACCCGAAAGAAAGGTACGGGTTTGGGTCTTGCCATTGTTAACAAAATCGTGGAAAACCACAGCGGTGAACTTCAGGTTGAGAGTCCGTTGCCCGGAAAAACCGAAGGTAGTCGATTTACTATTACACTTCCAGTCGGGTTATCCGGACATCGAGTAGAGTAATTCAACCACTATGGACTAAATGTCCAAGTTTTATACTATGATGCGCTCCGCGCACTAAAGCACCTTTGTCTTATAATCTGTGTATATCTGCGAAAATCTGCCTGCCCCGCCGTGCCCCGTTCAATTCCGAAGGACAGCGCAGCGTATTTAACCAGGGTAGGTCCGGGAGATCGTACTGGGGCGTCCTATTTAACTTGAGGAAGGACATGAAACCGAAAATCCTTATTGTCGATGATGATTCCGCCCATCGGAAGATGCTTGAAGCAGTTCTTTCCGCCCAAGATTACGAGATACGGCAAGCTGAAGACGGTCAAACGGCAATTGCCGCCGTGGAGAAACGCTTCTATGACCTCATTTTGATGGATATTCGTATGACTTTGGTTGGCGGCATCGAGGCCCTGAAACGGATCAAAGAAATCAGTCCGGGGATACCTGTCATCATCATGACAGCCTACGCTTCGGTCAGTACGGCCGTGGAGGCTCTGAAATCAGGCGCCTACGATTATTTGACCAAACCCCTCGATATTGATGAACTTAAAATCCTGATTAATAAAGCCCTGCGGCATAAACAATTGGAAAAGGAGAACATATATCTTAAGGAACAGCTTAAAGATCGCTTCGATTTCTCAAAAATCATTGGTCAAAGTTCTGTGATGCGCAAATTGCTGGAGTCAATCTCGATAGTTGCTCCAACTGAAGCCACCGTCCTTATTATCGGTGAAAGCGGTACAGGCAAGGAACTCATAGCTAACGCCATCCATCAAAACAGTCCGCGAAAGGAAAAACCCCTGATCAAGGTCAACTGTGCTGCCTTGCCTGAAGCCTTATTGGAAAGTGAGCTGTTTGGTCATGAAAAAGGGGCATTTACAGGCGCCTTAACACGCAGGCAGGGCCGTTTTCAACTGGCTCATAAGGGATCAATATTCCTGGACGAAATCGCAGAGATGGCACCTCAAACACAAGCCAAGATCCTTCGTGTACTTCAGGAGCGCGAGTTCGAACCCGTAGGCAGTTCGAATACTGTTAGGATAGACACCCGCGTAATCACTGCAACAAACAAAAACTTGAAAGAAGAAATTAAGGAAGGTCATTTCCGCGAAGATCTTTTTTATCGAATCAATGTCGTCACCCTCAGCATCCCACCTTTGCGCGAACGGCGAGAAGACATTCCATTGTTGACGGATTTTTTCCTTAAACAGTATGCCGAAAAGAATAGAAGACTTATAAAAGGCTTTACGCCCAAGGCAATCGACATACTGATGCGTTACGACTGGCCCGGGAATGTTCGGGAACTTGCAAACATGGTAGAACGCTCAGTGATTATGGTTAGAGGAGATATGATAACCCCGGACGAATTTTCCGATACCCTGCGGGCCCTGGATCCGGAGATGAAAAAGTCTGAGATCGGTCTCACTCCGGGAAGATCTCTCAAAAACGTCGAAAAAGAAATGATTCTAATGACTTTGAAGGATACCGAAGGCAATCGTACCCATGCTGCAAAGATTCTTGGGATCAGCCGCCGCACCCTGCAGTTAAAACTTAAAGAATACGGAACCAGTTAAAAGATCGCTCAATTTAGGTTTAAGTTACAGATAGTTGGCTGTTAACAGATAACTAGTGCCTGAATATTAAAACTCTATTTTTTCAACCAAATTAAACATGTCCACAATAGGAATCTCAGATGCACTGTCACCAATCAATCTTCTTGCAAGTGACTGGGAAACGCTACGATATTTAAGGGTTGCTTCAACTGTTAACGGTGAAACCCCATCCGGGGGTATTTGAAAAGTATATTTTTCGACTTGATGCCCTTTTGGCGGTATACGGTGGTCATAAAGTATCCTGTCTGCCAGCGCCACATTTAAAACAGGCTCTCCTTTTTCATTGCCAAGCTGCGTGTGATATAATACCGCGTTTTCATCAATATTGCCCTTGTTATCAAGACTGCCGGATCTGAAAATGGTTTTTCCCCTGCTATCAGTAATTTTGACATGGAGCCACATCTGCCTTACTTCTGTAATCCCTGTGGGAAGATAATGCCCTGCCCCTGAATTGATAACCTTTATAAAGATTTTGGAGAGTTCATTTTTCCTGTAGGAATTACTTTTGATTATCTCTAAGTCCGCGGCATTCTTGAGTCGTTCTACAGCCATCTGTGCGTGCATATCGCTTTTGAGAAGCTTTGTAGCCATTGCATTTGCTCCGACAAAATAGTGAGTCCAGACATGTTTTCTGTCAGGCCCGTCATCAGCCGCTTTCCCTGGATTGTCGGGCCTTCTGGTTTTTCCCGTTGCAGGAATGCCCGGCTTTTGCCTCATGTGGCAGTCCTGGCAGTTAACCGTTGTTTCAGGATTTCCAGTGTTATAAGGGCTGTATTTCCATTCGTCATAAGTTTGTTCAAAAGGAAGTTTATTTGCCGCATGGGAAACATTGTGACAAAGCCCGCAGAATTCAGATTTTGTATGAAGTTCAGAATATTTGGTAGGATGGAAATCTGAGGTTGCATCTTTACGCGGTCCAAGCATTGTTGATGGATCGTCCTCTCCACCGCCTGGTGCTACTTCATATCCTGCATCGCCGATATGTTTCACTTCATTGATATTGTGACACCAGTTACAGAAAATGCCTTGAGCCGGCAGCTGTGCAAGTTTGTCATAATCATCACCTGGAGAAGAAATTGAATAGGAGCGAAAACCCAGAGGAGTATGACATTTAACACATGCTTTCATCTCAATGATTTCCTCTTTTGATACCGCTTCTTTAAAAAACAGCTTTGTTGCTTTACGCCATATAGGATCATAAAAAGCCTTGCTGTGCATAGAACCGCTCCACTGTTTGAATATCTCAGAATGACATTCACTACACACTGAAGGTTCTATGAACTGGTTAACCCGGACTTTTTCAAACTCAAACAACTCATGCTCCCCATGCACTTTAACATCTTCTTTTGGTTTTTTATAAGCAACAGGTTTAATTGGTTGTTCTTTAACAGCCAGATATTTTGCTATTTCTTTTACATCTTTTTCTGTAATGAATCCATCAGAGAGTCGTGCCATCCTCTTTATTGTCCTGTTCCATGCTGCTAAATCCTTAGTCTTGCTTAAAGAACGTCCAAGTGAATGACATTTATCGCATTTTCTTTCAAAGAGCTCTTTACCCTCCTGTACCGAAGCAAAGGCAACTGATGCAGTAAAAATAATTACTAATATAAAAAAAAGATTTTTCATGATAAAACCTCCAAGAATGAGTTTTCGGCATCAAACGCATTGATCCAGCGCGCGAATCAGCATTCGCATATGACTTTTTTCGGCCTGGGCAATGGCTAAAAAACTGTCCCGAATGGTCTGATCTTTTTCTTGCTCGGCCATGGTTTTGTATAGATCAAAGGCAGCGTACTCCATATGAATGGCCAGCTCTAAAATTCGCAGACACGGGTTTTCTTCAATATTTTTCAGGTATCCCATCACCTCCACGAGGCTTTCCCCACCTTCAAGGATATCTCCTTTAAGGCTTTCGTAAAGTTGGTCAAAGGCAATGGGAGTGCTTGCCGCTTTTTCCCAGAACCCATAAACGGTTCTGGCATGTGCGATTTCCGCCTTAGACAATTTTTCCAAGGTAGGAATAATCGGATCAACTGCAAAGTTTTTTAGAATGTAAGTGTAAAATCGCCAGGCCCCTTTTTCCAAATCCATGGCGGTAAGCAAAAGTTCCACAGGCCCTTTGGTTTTATCAAAGACTTGTATTTTAGGAAATCCTTTCAGGGTCTTGCCTTCCCAGGAAAGGATCCCTCCTTCCAGATTGTATATTGTTTTTTCAGTAATACCTTCTTCAGAAAACATGGATGCT
>JAFDBA010000175.1 GCA_019313505.1 Deltaproteobacteria bacterium | reverse complement strand
AGAAACCAAACGACTTGCTTCTATTTTTGATGCCATGGGGCGTGGTGTTTATATTATCGGGGATGATTACACCGTGAAATTTATGAACAAGTCCAGCATTAGCGCTTTTGGAGACGGCACAGGGGGAAAATGCTATCAGGCGATTGCTAATCGTGATGAGATATGTCCCTGGTGCAGGGCAAAAGAAGTATTTGAGGGAGAAACACTCCGCTGGGAGAACCATTTTCCCCACATCGATAAGACTTTCGAGATTTTTGAATTACCTTTGCAAACCGCTGATGGAACCATATCCCACTTTTGCATATATCGAGACATTACGGAGATAAAAGAGCGTGAAAAAATGCTGCGCGCTTCGATAGAAGATTACAAGGAATTGTTTGAGCATTTACATGTCGGCATGTATATGAGCAGCAAAGAAGGTAAATATGTCGAAGCCAATAAAGCTTTTTTAGATATGCTGGGATACAAGAACAAAGAGGAATTTTTTAAGGTAGATATAGCAAGAGATATTTATCTGAAACCTGAAGATCGCCGAAAATACCAGGAGTTGATTGAGCAAAACGGTTACGTAGTTAACTATGAAGTTGATTTGAAGCGCAAGGATGGGAAAGTGATTTCGGTATTGCGCACAACTCACACACGCTATGATCAAGAGGGAAATATTATAGGATATGAAGGGGTTTGTGTGGATCAGACTCAAAGAAAAGAGATGGCGCGCAATCTCAAGAAAGCCTATGATTTTGAAAATAACCTGATCCAGAGTTCCATTGATGGGATCATCGCGTCGGATAGTGATGGAGAAATTATCATTTTCAATAAAGGCGCTGAAAATATTTTCGGCTACACACAAATGGAGGCATTTTCCAAGATACATGTAACTCAGCTTTACTATGAAGGAGTTGCCAGGAAGATTAAGAAAATGATTTACGGACCTGAGTTCGGCGGTCCCGGCCGTTTGCTTAACTATGAAGTGGAGGTTCTCAATAAGGATGGCCTGTCTGTACCTATCCTGCTTTCCGCAACATTACTATATGAAGAAGAAGAGGAAGTGGCCACAGTAGGTTTTTTCAAGGATATGAGCGAGGTCAAGCGGCTGCAACAAGAGCTCACAAAACACTTTGAGTTTGAACACAACCTTATTCAAAGTTCAATCGATGCCATTGTTGCCTCGGATAAGGATGGAAAAATTATTGTCTTCAATCAGAGGGCTGAGAACTTGCTGGGCTATTCTGAAGATAAAGTGATCGGAGAAATGCTCTTTAACGATCTTTTCACTGAAGCAATAGCGGAAGAAATCCAGGAAGAATTAATTTCCGAAAAATACGGTGGGAAAAACCGTCTCTTTCTCTTTGAAACATATATAATTAGCAAGACAGGCAAAAAAATTCCAGTCCAACTCTCGGCAACTGTTATGTTTAACGAAGACGAAGAAATCGGTATGGTGGGATTCTTCAGGGATCTCAGAGAGATCAGAAGAATGGAGCAGCAGTTTGACGATCAGACCCGGCTGCTTCACGAGCACAAAATGATTTCTTTGGGCAGGCTGTCTGCAAGCGTTGTCCATGAGCTAAACAACCCCCTTGCAGGCATCTTGAACTATATCCGCCTTATGCTCAAGATTATTAAGAGGGGCTCTTTGGACCAAAAAAACCAAGAAAAGTTTCAAAGACATCTCACCCTTGTTGAGAGTGAAACCCACCGTTGCTCCAAGATTGTTTCCAATCTGCTGGCCTTCTCACGCAAATCTGAGTTGCAACTTAACGATATGAATATTAATGAGCTCCTGGACAAATCCATTCTGCTCAGCCAGCACAAACTCATGCTTCAGAATATCCAGATTAAAACCGACCTGGATCCGGGTATTCCGAAGGTTTTGGGGGACTTTAATCAAATCCAGCAATGCGTTATCAATCTCATCTTTAATGCCGTCGACGCCATGTCCGATGGCGGCACACTGACCATAATCAGTTCCTTCGATCCAAACAAGGAGATGGTCGAAATAAAAGTAGCGGATACCGGGTACGGTATTGCCGACGAAGATCTTCACCAGATTTTTGATCCATTTTACTCCACCAAGACAGAGGGGCAAGGTCTTGGCCTCGGGCTTTCAGTGGTTTACGGCATCATCGACAGGCATAAAGGAACTATTACAGTCGAGGGCGAGCTGGGGAAAGGTACTGTTTTTATTATTAGCCTTCCGGCACTGAAAGGGGAAGATTAAGCGTTTGAGAAATGCGGGTTTAACTGGGAATTGATGCAGGCAAATTGTCTATTGCTTTAGCAAAGGGAAAAAGTTATTTTTATTTAAATTTATACCATTATCACATTCTTTGAACAGGACAGCTCCTATACCAAAGGAGGAACTATGTTTAAAAACGTTCTTTTAGCCGCATCTCCAACAAAAGCCTGTGAACGTGCTGCGGACATGGCTTTTGCTCTGGCCAAGCAAAGCAACGCCAAATTATATATTTTTCACGCCTACGGCATGGGATCAGATGGATGGGGTGCTATAAGACACCTTGTGCCTTCCGGGAAGGTAGAAGAAATAAAAGAAGAAATAAACAATTACTTTCAGGAAAAAATCGAGAAATTTGGAGTTAAAGATTATTTAATCGAGGTTGTTGCAGGACTGCCCCATAGCGAAATCCTGCGTTTTGCCAGAAAAAAATCCGTTGATCTGATTATTATGGGTCCCCATGAAAAAAAGATCGATGAAGACCTGCCGACAAAATGGGGGATGGCCGGTAGCAGCCTCCAAAGAGTGAGTCAAAGGGCGCGCTGCCCCGTAATGGTTGTTTCCGAGCAAGTTCCTAAGGTCTGGACTATGGAGGCCGTTGGTGACCGCAAAGATTTTCGGATTCTGGTGGTGGACGACGAACTGATCGTTCGCGATTCAACCAAGGAATGGCTTGAAGATGAAGGTTTTGCTGTCGAGATGGCCGCATCCGGCCAAGAGGCTCTGGATAAACTGGCAACCAAACCATATCACCTGATGCTTACGGACATCAAGATGCCGGGGATGGACGGCGTGGAACTCCTTAAAAGAGCCCATAAGCCCTACCCTGATCTGACCGTGGTCATGATGACCGCCTATGCCACGGTAGAGACCGCCATAGAGGCCATGAAGATAGGGGCGCTTGACTATCTCCTCAAACCGTTTGACCCTGAGATTCTTGTTGATAAGGTCTTTGAGGTATACGAGGATTTTGAGGCAAAAAGGTCGGTAAAAGTGACCTTCTCCAACATTGTCCTGGCTACGGACTTTTCAGAGCCGGCTCGTCATGCCTTCGATTTTGCCTTCCGGATGACCCAGTACTACCAAGCCAAGCTACATATCTTTCACGTCATACCTGTTGCCCACGATGAAGATGCACTAATATTAGATCAGGCTGATATAGAAGAAAGCATTAAAGATGCCACAGAAAGAATGAAAGAGAAATACGGCCCAAAATTAGAGGGAGTTGCAGAGCATTTTTTTGAATCGTGGGAAGGGACGCCATATGTCGAGGTCCTCAAATTTGCAAGATGGAGGAATGCTGATTTGATAATTATGGCACATCATTCCAAAGAGATTGATCCGGAAAAAGCTCTTCTCGGTTCAAATGTAGTCCGGGTAGCCCTTTCTGCTACATGTCCAACTATCAGTATAAACCGGCTTCCAGCATCCCGTTGAGCAGCAATTTAACGTCCCGGATTATAACTTGATAGTATAGGAATTTCCTTTTTTGGACACAGATTATCAAGGTTCTTAAATTGCAAAATAACAATATTATCTGTGTATATCTGCGGAAATCTGCGTCCTATTTAACTTGTCCCGGAAAGCTTTAGTAATGGAAAGATTCAGATCCATCCGCAAATCCTGTTCCGAAAGACCAAGTGCCAGCCCTAAAAACTGAGGAAGATAAAGGATTGTCATGCTCAGGTCCTCCCCGGACATCCCCGAAATTTTTTTCTGGTACGCCTCCAGGTTCATCTGGCACATGGGACATACAGTGACGATGGCGTCCGCTCCTTTGGCTGCCTTCAATATGGCGGCCACGAGCTCCAGGGCCACATCAGGCTTGGTGGTCATGTGGGATGCTCCGCAGCATCTACCCCCCATATCCCATGGATGAATCTTTGCCCCTACGGCTTCAATAACCGGTTCCATGGAGCGGGGCTCTTCAGGATCGTCAAAAACAGAGTACGGACGAAGACACTGGCATCCATAGTAGGGAGCGATGTTCAAGCCGGTAAGGGGGGATTTTAAATTTGCAAAAATTTTTGCAGGTCCTATATCACGAGCCAGTATGTCAAGCAGATGCCGAACCTTCATCTTGCCCTGTAAATGCAGGTTTTCTTCTTGAAGCACAGTATTAATTTTATTAAGAAGTTCAATATTATTACGGCTTATTTCCTCAACCTTTTTAAGGTTCAGATAACAGGCGGAACATGGCACAAGGATCTGTGAGGTGTCATCCATTTTTTCGGCCTTGGCCAGGATGCAAGCCGGTAAAGACAGGGAAAGAAGATAGCTGGTGGCCTCGGCGGCACTGGCACCACAGCAGGTCCAGTCTTCGATCTCCACCAGTTCCGCTCCCAGTTCTCCCATCAATGCCCGGGTGGAGACATCATATTCAAGGGCCGTTCCCTTTAAAGAACAGCCGGGATAATATAAATATCAAGGGCCGTTCCCTTTAAAGAACAGCCGGGATAATATAAATACCTCATTTTTTCCTCAAGTTCGTTTTTAATGAACTGATCAACTGTTTTCCAATTCTTCTACTTTACGAAAGATCGCTTCCAGCGTACCGCTGCCTTTTGAAGGAAGCTCAACACTAACTTTTCCTTTGCTCATGAGTTTCATCCCCAGAGGTGCAAACCGAAAGGGCAACAAAGGGTTCTTCATAACCATAAAATAGAGGGTCATAAATTCCATCTCCCTGACTCGGCCATGACGGCGTACACTTTCCATAAAACTCTTGTAAAATCGGACACTCTTTTTATAAGGTGCCAGATTCTCTTTTGCAGCTATCTGTTTGAGTGCACTCATCGCATCGGTAAGCGGAAGTCCCCGGGGACATCGTAGTGTACAATAATAGCAAACGGAACATAGGGAGAAGGTCTTGGAATGAAAAATTGTCTCTTTTTCTCCCCTAATGACATTGTACCACAATTGCCGAGGAGTGAGATCCATGGCAAAGGCATTGGGGCAAGAACCGGTGCAGGTGCCGCACTGGATGCAAGCACTTACCATATCCCGAATTGGCGCCAGTGAATCAATGACCGGAGCAGGTGCAGTTTCAGATTCTTGTTCGCTTTCTATTTTTTCTAAACGGTTCATGTGCCCCCCAAAGCCGTTCCTTCAAGTGCAAAATCGATTACATCAAACATTTGCTGGTCTAAAAACCCGGCCAAAATCGAAG
>JAFDBA010000174.1 GCA_019313505.1 Deltaproteobacteria bacterium | reverse complement strand
TCTATGAGCCCGCTCAGGGTTATTTTATCCGCCCATTTTGCCAGTAGACCCTCTTGTTTTTGTTCCATTTTTTCTTCAATTCGCCGGACCCGTTCCGGCAGGCCTTGACCTTCAAGACTGGAGGGAGCCTCTTTGGAAATTTCTTGTTTTGACATTTCTTCCTGTTTATTCAGTTTCTCTTCGAGAATTCTTATTTGATTTTTGAGAGCTTTTAGTTCTTGCATAAGTTCGTGGTTAGACATCTCCTCGCAAACACAAACGCTAGGCATCATTAAGGAAACTATAATAAATGTTAAGAAAATACCAATCAATCCCTTTTTCATAACTGTTTTCCTCCTTCAGTATATTATCTGTTATTAGAAAATGCTTACTTTTCCTTCCAGTCATGAAAGTTAACCCAGATTACAGCGCCGATTTCTATGTCCTTTTCCTCACCCTTATGCTTCAGCTTTTCATCAGCAGTGTTCAGAGCGGCAAATCCCCACCAGCCAGCCTTTGGCGCCGCATAGGTAAATACTCCGTTTTTATCGGCCTTGATCGTCTGGGTAACCATGTAATCTGTCGGTGCTTGGGCTTTTCCATCTTCGTTATAATATTCTACTTCCACCTCAGCATATGGGACCGGCTTTCCGTCCAGTTTGACAATCCCCTGGAAAACGTTTCCGGCATAAAGACCGAATGGCTTTGATAGGGGAACGATCTCGGTTTTCAGCCCGATTTCTTCATCCCAGCCTTCATCGTCGCCGAATGCCGTAACCACCGTCTTTGTATAATGCACGATAAAACAATCCTCTGCCGGTTCCCAGTAGGGTTTAGGCTCCATGTAGAACATATACACACCCGGCCTTTTTATAGAGTAAACCAATTCCCAGGCCGTATGCCCCATAATCGCAGTCTTTTTTAATTTACCTAACAAATTCTGTTTCTTGCCATTTGCCATGACCCCGAAAGCAACCGGCTTTACCAGTTCCATTCCATGCCCCTCAAATGGGTGAGAAAATGAGAGCATCACCTTCACATCTTTGTTCTCGCCCTGCATAACCATACTGTCCGAGGGAATAACCATACCGAAATGTGCAGAAGCCTGTCCTGCCAGTATGAAGATCGTTGCAATAATAAACGTAAAAATCATGCCCTTTTTCATGAAAACCTCCTTTTTCGCAAAAAAAAAACCACAAATTTACGGTATCTTCATGATACCTATACCTTCGTGGTTTTACGTGTTTTTTTTATGAAGTAATTTTTACCGCAGTCTTCTGACTGCTATTTTTTTCAAACAATTACATCATAAAATGGATAATGTCAATATAATTTTGATGGCCTCGCAGGGCAAACGAATTTGAATCCCAATACAGGGAGAACGCTCCACGACGGCGTGTATATCTTTCCAACCGACTGAAACTTGTGCTTAAGCACCCGTAAGCCCGAGCCGCGCCAGAGTTATTAATAAAAATTCGTCGCTAAATTATCCCATTACTTTGTTAAGTCATAATTTCATTCGGCTCGAGCTAACGCGTGCTAAAGCCCTTCAAACAGTCAGTCGGTTTACAAGAGAAACATGCCGTCGCTACACTGCACCAAAATCAAATGCGTTTGCCCTGATGTTGCCTGCAAAGTCACTTGACTTGAGAATAAAAAGTCTTTATGAATTGGAACCTTTTTGAGAGAGAGTCATCACGAAAACACGAAAGAAAAAAAGTGTAAATTAAATGAAACAAAAAATAATAAACCTGATCCGTAACGCTGCAACCCGTGCATATGAAAAAGGTGATTTGCCTTCAAAAGTGTTTCCAAAAATTGAAGTCGAGGTTCCCAAAATAGAATCCCACGGTGATTTTTCAACAAACATTGCAATGGTCACGGCATCCGTCCAAAAGATGCCCCCTCGAAAGATTGCAGAATCGATTTTAAAACATGTCACAGATCCGGACAATATTTTGACAAAAACAGAGATTGCCGGTCCCGGCTTTATTAATTTTTTTGTAACCATGTGGTCATGGTATCCGGTTTTACACAAAATCCATCAAGAGGATATCCGTTATGGCGCTTCAGATATTGGAAATGGAAAAAAAATCCAGGTGGAATTTGTGAGCTCCAATCCAACAGGACCTTTGCATGTGGGACACGGCCGGGGTGCTGCCGTTGGCGACAGCGTGGCGAACATTTTACGGTTTTGTGGATATGTTGTTCAAAAGGAATACTATATCAACGATTCGGGCCGTCAGATAGATACATTGGGCAGATCTGTTTTTCTTCGATATAAGGAGTTGCTGGGAAAAAAAGTTCAATTTTCTCAAGACTTTTATCAAGGCGATTATATTAATGATTTTGCAAAAAACATAATTGATCTCAAGGGAAAAACGCTTCTGGATCAGGATGAAGAAACGTCGATTTCATATTGTGCGCAGTTTGCGGCGGAACATATTATTGCACAGATCCGGCAGGATCTAACAAACTTCGGAATCGAGTTTGACAACTGGTTCAGTGAACAGAGCCTCTATGATTCCGGCAAGGTGGGAGCCGCTATAAACAATTTTCGAGATAAGGATATTATATACGAAAAAGACGGCGCCTTATGGTTTAAAACCACAGAGTTCGGAGATGAAAAAGATCGTGTAGTGGTTCGTAAAAATGGTCAGACCACATATTTTGCGTCTGATATCGCATATCACATGGATAAGTTTGAACGAGGATTTGAACGGGTAATAGATGTCTGGGGCGCTGACCATCACGGATATATTTCGCGGGTAGCGAGTGCCATTGAAGCATCTGGTTTTAATAGAAATCGATTCAACGTCATACTTGTTCAGCTTGTCAATCTTCTGCGTGGGGGAAAACCTGTCGCCATGTCCACCCGGGCCGGTGAATTTGTTACCCTTAGTGATGTGGTTAAAGAAGTCGGAAAAGATGCCGCAAGATTTATTTTTTTAACCCGCCATTATGACAGCCCCCTCGATTTCGACCTGGAGCTTGCAAAGAAAAAGACCAACGACAACCCGGTTTTTTACGTTCAATACGTCCATGCCCGGATATCGAGTATTGCCCGAAAGGGGCGGGAAAGGGGTATGGACGATATCACCGGGGATCAAAGGGCCATGGCAATGCTTAAAGAACCCGAGGAAATCAACCTTCTGAAAACCATGGCCCGCTACCCCGAGGTTTTAAGAAACAGTGCAAAATTCATGGAGCCTCACCGTATAACATTTTATCTCATGGAACTTTCGGCCTGTTTTCATGCCTATTACAATAAGCACAGAGTCCTGTCTGATGATCCTTTATTGTCCCGGGGCCGGCTCTATATGGTACTTGCGGTTCAAAAAGTCATACGAAACGGATTGACTCTGTTGGGTGTGTCTGCCCCCGAAAGAATGTAATTATGATGGCTTCGTAAAAAGTCCAACTTCCGCGTTGCACTGCATTCCTCGTCACTGCGACGTAATAAAAATACGTTCCCTCCGGGACCGGCGGATAGCCAGCTCCTCGGAATTTGCGCGCCTTGAATTTGGAGCTTTTTACTTTGCCATCAAAATTTGACTTTTTACGAGACCGTCAATTATAATCTTTGGTGTTTTTGTGTCTTTGTGACTTATCGTTTAAAATTATGGGAAAAAAAGAAAAGGCTTCGCCTAAAAAAAAGAAATCTTCGCATCAATGGACGCGCAAAGGATTGGCTATATGGATTAGTCTGATCTTTTTTGCATGTGCATGGATGTTTGTCCTCGGTATCTTCGTGGGAAGAGGAACCGTCCCTGTAAGGTTTGATATGGAAAAGCTTGAAAAGGAACTTGCAGCTTTAAAGGAAGCTGTTATCAAGAAGGAATTCGACCGATATAAACTGGATTCAAATTCCGAGGACAATAAGACCAAGATGGGGTTTTATGAGGCTCTGAAAAATACCGGCGAAGAAGAGAGGCTAAAAACTGACATACCCAAAAAAAAACCAAAGCCTTTGCATAAAAAGGCTGTTTCGAAAGCAAAAAAAACGGTTGTATCCAAGAAGACCGTAACCACCCGAAAAGCCAAGACCGCCGCTGTAAGAGAATCAGCCGAAAACAATAATAATTTTACTATTCAGGTGGCCGCATTAAAAGATTTAAAAGTCGCTGATAACCTGGTGGCAAAGTTTAAAAAAAAAGGATACCCTGCATACAGAAGCATAGGCAAGATTCCGGGAAAAGGCATCTTTTATAGGGTAAGGATAGGGTATTTCAAAAACAGGGCCCAGGCCGGCAGCACATTCAACAGGTTGAAAAAAGAAAACATTAAAGCAATCATCGTTCAGCGATAGTTTCTTAAATTGAATTTTGTGCATTTTTATGGCAAAACATATTCGCCACCAAGACACCAAGACACGAAGATGATTTTAAATAAAATAGTTTCCCTTTGTGTCTTCGTGCCTTTGCGGCAATTTTTTCCGGTTTGTCCGGGTTAGGAAAATATTATGAAAATAACAAAACAGGAAGTCCTCCATGTGGCAAACCTTGCCCGTCTTGATGTGGATAAGATGCTTATAGACAAGTTTGCCTTACAAATTGGAACAATATTGGAATATGTCGATACATTAAAAGAAGTTGACACCCAGGGTGTGACGGGAAGATGATGAAAAGCAAAGTTTTGACTCTGATTCGGCACTTTCCAATGCCCCTGAAAAAGAGGATGGAAATTTTATCGTTCCAAAAGTGATTAACTCGTAAAAAGGAACAACAAGTATGAATCTTCACGAACTTACCATAAAAAAAGCCCACATGCTGTTAAAGGAAAAAGAAATATCTTCCCAGGAACTAACCAGGGCGGTTCTTGATCGTATTGACGATGTAGAGGAAAAGGTGGGTGCATATATTGCTGTAGCCGGTGAAAGGGCCATGGCCCAGGCTGAGATTGCCGATAAAGAAATCTCCCAGGGTAATATTTTA
>JAFDBA010000034.1 GCA_019313505.1 Deltaproteobacteria bacterium | reverse complement strand
AACCGCACACGCCTCCTGGCGAACCAGGATATGCTTGATATCGGTTTTATCAAGTTCATCAAAGATGTCGATGACCACACCGCCCGGATATCCAAAGATCGTATCAACACCTTCTTCTTTCAGGACCTTCATCATGATTTGTGCGCCTGTTAGTTTCATGTCTCTTCCTTCCATTTTCCAATTAATTTTTCTGTTTTACCAATGATCAATGAATACTTACCCTTCCATTATTTTACGACGGCTCCTTCACTGGCAGATGAAACCATGCGTGCGTACCGGGCCATATATCCATGGGTTATCTTGGGTTGTGGAGGAGACCATTTTGATAATCGGTCTTTGATTTCTTGATCAGAAACCTTTAACGCTAACTTTTTTGCAGGAATATCAATGGCAATTCGGTCTCCTTCCTGAACAATTGCAATGGGTCCTTTTTGCATGGCTTCCGGTGAAATATGTCCGATGGCAGCGCCTTTGGTGCCTCCCGAAAACCGGCCGTCCGTAAGCAATGCAACATGAGCATCCAGCTTCATACCTGCGATGGTTGAAGTCGGAGTCAACATTTCCCGCATTCCTGGGCCACCCATGGGTCCTTCATAACGCACCACGATAACATCTCCTTTATGGATGTTACCATCCATGATGGCCCGGGTTGCATCTTCCTCAGAATCAAACACCCTGGCCGGTCCTTCATGGCGTAACATTTCATCCAGAACAGCAGACTGCTTGACCACGCACCCTTCAGGAGCAAGATTGCCGAACAGTATGGCAAGACCTCCCTCACGATGGTATGGGTCGTCTGTTGATCGAATCACATCATCATCCAGTATGCTTTCATTTTTTATATTATCTTCCACGGTATTGCCGGTTACCGTCAGACAGGTATTGTCGATCAGGCCGGCCCTGGCAAGTTCATTCATCACCGCGGGAATACCGCCCGCCCGGTTAAGGTCTTCAAGATGATGAATTCCGCCCGGACTGAGGGAGCAAAGATGCGGGGTTGCTTTGCTGATTTCGTTGAACTGATTAAGATCCATAGGCACATTTGCTTCCCGTGCAATTGCCGCAAGATGAAGCACCGTGTTGGTCGAACACCCCAGGGCCATATCCACGGCCAGTGCATTTTTAAACGCCTTATCGGTCATGATACTTGTGGGAGTAATGTTTTTTTCCAGAAGATGCATGATTTGCTTGCCGGCCTCCTTGGCCAGGCGGATACGAGACGACATCACCGCGGGGATCGTACCGTTGCCGGGCAGGCCCATGCCGATGGCCTCGGTTAAGCAGTTCATGGAGTTGGCGGTGAACATGCCGGCACATGATCCGCAGGTGGGGCAGGCCGCATCTTCAATACGCGTTAACTCTTCTTCGGTCATATTCCCTGAAAGGACTGCACCCACCGACTCAAAAACCGTAACCAGATCGATTTTATCAGAGCATGTCTTTTCAGGATGTTCTCCGGCCAGCATGGGACCGCCGCTGATTACGATTGCAGGCAGGTTGAGCCGCACCGCCGCCATGAGCATTCCGGGTACGATCTTGTCACAATTGGTCACCATGACCATGGCGTCAAATGCATGGGCGGTGGCCATAACCTCGATGGAGTCGGCGATCAGTTCACGGCTTGCAAGGGAATATTTCATCCCTTCATGATTCATGGCAATGCCGTCGCAAACACCGATTACGCCGAATTCAACAGGTGTTCCGCCTGCCATATAAACACCTGCTTTTACGGCTTCCGCGATCTTGTCCAGATTGATATGACCGGGAATAACGGCGTTGGCCGAATTGGCTATACCGATTAGGGGTTTTTTGATTTCATCATCTGTATATCCCATTGCCTTAAACAGAGAGCGGTGGGGTGCTCGTTCAACACCTTTTTTGGCTAGATCACTTTTCATTAGACAGATCTCCTTAAAAAAAAATCCGTTAACGGCCTTTGTGGCTGATAACGGATTTTGAAATTTTTATTTTACTATAAAATCAAGCCATCATCAACCTTTTGCCCCGTGGCAGATAAATACATCTACGACGAGGAGAATAATAAGGCAAATAAGGTTGTTAATGACTATAATGTTTTTCATGACACCCTGCATATTAGATTCAAAATTTCTGAATAACCGTTCTTAAATATATTGTCAAGTTTTTTTTATCAGCTTCTTCCTTTTTCAATAGGAAAATATTAAAAGCACAATTGGGTCACAAAATTTGATATCATTGACATAACAGATAAAAAATGGAAATAATACCTTAATTGTGAATATTTGCTAAAGGAGTAAAGTTAATTGAAAATATTAATAGTTGGTGCTGGTGAAGTGGGCTTTCACATTGCAAGTCATCTGGCCCGGGAAAACAAAGATGTTGTGATTATTGACAAGGATCCTGCTGCCATTCGACATGTATCTGATAATATTGATGTTCAGGTAGTTAACGGATCAGGGAGCAGTCCAGTGATTTTGGAGGAATCTGGTATCAAAGAGGCTGAGATACTCCTTGCAGTCACGGATAGCGATGAAACCAACCTTGTGGCATGCCTTGTTGCAAACCTAATTTCTCCATCAACAAAGAAAATAGCACGCATCCGGCATGCTGACTATGATAAATATAATGAGATCTTCCGTGAGCATGCACCACATATTGACACGCTAATCAATCCCGAAGTCGAAGTTGTAAAGACAATTAACAGGCTTATAAAGGTGCCCTGTGCAGTGGAAGTCGAAGAGTTTTCTGATGGTCGTGTTAAATTTGTGGGTATACATTTAGACAAATCGGCACGACTGGCCGGTGTCCGTCTTTCCGACATTTATGCAGTGACTGGAAAACAGAGCCCGCTTATTTCTGCAGTTGTTCGAGATGAAGAACTGATTATACCCAGGGGAAATCATAGGCTCAAAGCGGGAGATCTTATCTATTTTATCAGTGAAAAAGATAGACTTGTAGAATCCTTGTCGATTTTTGATAAACATATTGAGCCGATTGATCGAGTTATGATTATAGGCGGCGGGAGCATTGGATTCAGGCTGGCTACCCTGCTTGAAAAGGATTCTGTCTATACCAAAATAATTGAAAAGAACCCGGATCGTTGCACCGAACTTGCTGAGAAGCTTAATAAGGCTGTGGTGCTTCATGGTGACGGTTCTAACCAAGAGCTACTTAGAGCAGAGAATGTCCGGAATATGGATGTTGTTGTTACACTTACAAACGATGAGCAAACCAATATTTTAACTTCCCTTCTTGCCAAGCGGATGGGGGCACCCAAAATAATTACAAAAATCAGCAAATTCAGTTACTTTCCCTTGATGTCGATGATAGGTCTGGAACAGGTTGTGAGCCCGAGACTTTCTGCTATAAATACTATTATTCAGCATATACGGCGAGGTAAAGTGCTCTCGGCCAAATCAATTAAAGATGAACAGGCTGAAATCATGGAGGCTGTGGCTCTGGAAACTTCGGACATCGTTGGCAAGCCCATAAAGGAAATCTCCATTCCAGAAGGGACCCTGGTCACCGGTATTATTCGTAATGATACCGTCATTATCCCTACTGGCGAGAGCGTTATTGAGCCCGGTGACAGGATCATCATTTTTGCAAAAAGACAAGCCATCCCCAAGATCGAAAAAATCCTTGCAGTGAAACTGGAGTATTTTTAAATGCGGTGGTCTTTTATCCTGAATATTGTTGGAATGTTAATCTTTTTTTTGGGGATATGTATGATATTTCCTCTTTTTTTTGGTCTTTACTACAAGGATCAAAGTGTTATTCCCCTGGCCCAATCCATGGGAATAACCATTGCTTCCGGATTATCACTGATAATTTGTTTCAGGGGGACAAAGGTACAATATATCAGCCATCGTGAAGGAATGGCGATCGTAGCCATCGGTTGGACTGCGATAGGATTGTTCGGAGCATTCCCGTTTTATCTGGGAGCTGAATTCGGCACTTTCGTTGATGCGTTCTTTGAATCTGTTTCCGGATTTACGACCACCGGATCATCGATTTTGACGAATATAGAGGCGGTATCAAAAGGGCTTCTTTTTTGGCGAAGCTTCATCCAGTGGCTGGGCGGAATGGGAATCATCGTTTTATCCGTGGCGATCCTTCCTTTCTTAGGTGTCGGGGGGATGCAGTTATATAAGGCGGAAGTTCCGAGTCCTGTTCCTGATAAGCTTAAGCCGCGCATCAGAGATACCGCCACAGTCCTCTGGAAAGTCTATGCTCTAATTTCTTTGTCAGAGATTATTCTTCTGATGATAGGAGGAATGGATCTTTATGATGCTCTGTGTCATACCTTCACAACTATGCCCACCGGCGGATTTTCAACCAAAAACGCTTCCATTGCGTATTTTGACAGTATCTATTTTGATACGGTAATTATTATCTTTATGCTCCTGGCCGGAATTAATTTTTCACTTCATTACCAGTTTCTAAGGGGAAAGCCACTTGCATTCTGGCGGGATTCAGAGTGCCGGTTTTTTTTCGGTACAGTTCTTTTGCTGATAGTTATTGTAACTTTCAATATTTATGGAACTGTATACGAAACCATCGGCAGGGCTCTCCGCTTTGGTGCATTCCAGGTGGTTTCCATTGTTACCACCACAGGTTATGTTACAGCTGATTACGAACTATGGCCTTCCATGTCTCAAATTATCCTACTGTTATGTATGTTTTTGGGGGCATCTGCGGGTTCCACCGGTGGAGGAATGAAATGCCTCCGTGTCATGCTCTATCTTAAATACTGCTACAAAGAACTTTTTTTGCTAATCCACCCCCGTGCAGTTAAGCATATAAAAATCGGGGGCGTGACTGTTCCAGAAGATGTTGTTCGGAGCGTACTCGGGTTTATGGGCCTTTACATAGGGTTGTTTGCTTTTTCCACTGTGCTGATTGCAAGTATGGGGGTTGATTTTATAACCTCAATTGCTTCGGTTGCAGCTACCATGGGAAATATAGGGCCTGGCCTGGGGATGGTGGGCCCGGTTGATAACTTTGCCCAGATCCCATATCTGGGCAAGTGGGTACTCATAGGGTGCATGCTTCTGGGAAGGCTTGAGATATATACGGTGATCATCCTTTTCGTGCCGGAATTCTGGCGAAGATAAAAAAAGGGCCCTCGAAAAGCACTTTCTGCACTAATGTTTCCTATTATTGAACGGTAAACTGGATTGGATTTTAACAATCTGTTGTACGATACGATTGTACGATACGATTGAGGATCATATAGAGGGTGATGTTAAGGGGATGTGGTGAAATACAACTATTTAATTGGAGCGAGTTATATTCTTAACAGTATCAACCATGGTTTTGATTGAGGAGGGTTTTGGAAGGACGGCATCAAAATCGCTATCTTCAAAAAGCCAAGGGGTTCCGGAGACACCGATAACAGGAGTAAACCGCTTTTGGGAATTGCGTATATGCCGGACAACAGCATTACCATCAAGTCCGGGCATTAAAATGTCTGTAATTACCAAATCAAAATGACTTTTATCAAACTTTTTAATTCCTTCTAAACTATCTGTGGTCGTCTCGACATTAAAGCCATATTTCGTCAAAGCCATTGAGATCATGCGTGTAATGGATTCTTCATCGTCAATTACCAAAATATTATACATTATATATTCCCCAGATAAATCAGTTAATTAAAGAATAAAATTAATACTTTAATTTGATATCTTATTTTACAACTTATTTAACAATGAACCTCTTGTCAACAGTATATTGTATAATTTTTTATTTATTATACAATATACAGGTGTTTCCTTTGGCTATTCGGTGTTTTTGAGAATTATTTCCTTGATTGCTGTGCAGTAAATAAAGGTATAAGGAAGGGGATAGTGGTAAAGTGTAAAAATTTATATAGATGGATTGAAGGACAAATTTGTTTTTCAATTATACATTTTTATGGATAAGCAAGGTCAGCCAAAACACATCATTCATTTAGACATGGATGCTTTTTATCCCTCGGTTGAGGTGCTGGATAATCCTTCCTTAAAAGGGAAACCGGTCATAGTGGGGGGTGGCAAGGAAAGAGGTGTGGTATCATCTGCCTCATATGAAGCTCGAAAGTTCGGGATTCATTCTGCCCAACCTATTGCGAAAGCAAAACGGCTTTGCCCTGGTGGGATCTATCTGCCTGTCAGGATGTCAAGATACCAGGAGATCTCTAAGCAAATATTTGAAATATATCATCATTTTACGCCATTAGTTGAACCACTGTCTATTGATGAAGCATTTCTGGATGTAACAGGTTCCATACGTCTCTTTGGTCAGTCCGAGAATATTGCGAAAAAGATTAAGCAAATAATTTTAATAGAAACAGGCTTGACAGTTTCAGCCGGTGTTGCTTCCTCAAAATTTGTGGCAAAGATCGCTTCTGATATTGACAAACCTGATGGCTTAACTGTTGTACCACCCAATGGTGTCAGGGGTTTCTTAGATCCGCTCCCAATCAAAAAAATGTGGGGGGTTGGAAAAGTGACACAACTGGCATTAAGTCTACTCAACATCCACACTTTTAGGGATTTGAGAAAAACGCCAGTCAAGGTCTTGGAAAAAAAATTTGGGAAACATGGTGTCAGAATACATCTGTTGGCCATGGGAGTAGATGAACGAGATGTGATACCGGAACATGATGTGAAGTCTATCGGTCATGAACAGACTTTTCTACAAGATATCATATTGTTGGATGCGGCTCAAAAAGAACTCCTTACTTTGGCGGATAAAGTGGCCCGACGGATGCGCCATAAGAGCCTAACTGGCAAAACCATCACATTGAAAGTCAAATATTTTGATTTTGTTCAGATCACCCGGTCAACAACTCTGCCTAAATCCATAAATGACGGTTTGGAGATATATTCAACTGCTTGTCGTCTTTTGGAAAAGACTGAGGTAACTAAAAAACCAATCAGGCTTTTAGGGATTTCTTTGTCTCAACTCAGTTTTTTGGGCACCGGAATCCAGCTCTCTCTTTTTGATCAAGATCAATCATCTCAAAAACGTCAGAGATTGAATACTGTTTTAGATTCGTTATACGAAAGATTTGGTGACGAAAGTGTTCTTCCTGGCACGCTTTTAAAAGATTGAATTTTGTTCGTGTGGTAGCCAAAAATATTCACATAATGGGTCCTTTATGAAGAAAATTTTTATAATCCTTGCTATTGCTGTGGTTCATTTAGTTTTCACGAAGATTATTTCAATCATAGCATTGTTTGTTGTCACAGCCAACGTACATGAAAGTCAGCTGCCTTTCCTTGGTCGATCGTTAATGGTAATGTCTAAGGTGTTATATTTTCCGGTTTTTACATTTGCATTGTATCCGAGGCAGTTTTTCCCCGGAGATTTTGTAATTATACCCCTTTTTATCAATAGTCTATTATGGGCATTGCTTATTTATATCCTCTTTGTTTTAGTCAAAAGAATTTTTGTACAACCTGAATAATTAGGGCTCACTCAAAAATAACTTCACATTTTGAATGCCGATGCATCCAGTCTGGCAGCGTTGCGAAAACTCGAAAACTGCTTGATATTCCTTAAGTTTTAGCGCCTTGTCAGCCGGGCGCCTCAACTCCCAAAATTGTCCTTTAATGGGTGACCCCTTTACACATCTTTTTATCCGCCGTCGGTTTGGCGGACTCACTTTCTGATCTTCTGACCGCCTTGCTCCCTGCCTGCCTGGGAATTATCCCGGCTGAAACTAGCGGCTAAATCACAGCAGGTGGGTTAAACTATCCCTAATAATTTGCTATGAGTTTCTAACAGATTTATTACAAATGATAGGATTTTTTCGTTAGTTTCAAGGAACTGGATTCCAGCTCTAAACTTTCCAAAATCGTCTGCATTGCAATAAATGACTTTACCTTTAATACTAACTGATTCATTTTCAATGTTGATGGTCAATATTAGAATATCTAGCCATTCAAACGAGTCGTGAGTTTCTAGAAGGATTCCCCCTTGGCTGATATTTATAGCCTTTCCTTTCCCCTCCTTTGTTTGGTTGCTGCTATCATCTATGCAAATATAAGATATGAGGTTATTTATTTCGACTCTCGGATGTTTTCTTTTTTCTGTAAACGTCAAACCTCTACTCCTTCCTATTACAGGGATGCTCCATTCAACATATTGTAGTCGATCTTTTGAGCATTGATGCTTACTTTCGTGCCTACATCATTATCTTTGGAGAATAGTAGATTGCTAACCGAAATGCAACAAGGGATATCTAATTGGTGACACATACTGAGATCAATTCATGCCTATACATTACCAGGTACCTTTCTGAGAGGGAGATGTTGGGGAGGTGAGCGAGCCCCCTCTAAATCTTGATGACAGTTAATGCAGGGTCAGCAATGGCCCTGTTTTTTTATTCTTTTGCCCCTAATAAATTTTTCAGGAGAAACATCCTTTATCCTGCTAATCATCTTTTCCGTTACGGTATCCAGAAATAAAAAAAGGCACCTAAAAAATTGGTCGCATATTGGTCGTAAAATTGTTTAATTCAACGAGATTCAGCGACATTTCAATTATTGAAGCGAGAAGGAAAAAACGGCTGAACTACTTGAAATGATTATGATATAACTGGTGGGCCGTCCGAGAATCGAACTCGGAACCTACTGATTAAGAGTCAGGTGCTCTGCCTAGTTGAGCTAACGGCCCACAAATTATCACGGGAGTGGATTTCGTATCAACTTTAAAAAAGGTTGTCAATTTTTTTATCGATACTCCGTATAAAATATTTAAACCTATATTGCCTATTAAACTTGAGGATTGGATTCCATCTTTACTTCCGCCACGGCGGAGGTTTTCTCTTTTGTTTTTTTAATTTTTTTAGATCTTTATTCCAGGCGGCCTCTTTGGTTCTCTTTTTATCCTTTAAGTCCATGATAAAGCTGCCGGGAAATTTCTGTTCTCTTTTTTCCGGCAAAGTTTCCTTTATAATTGCAGCATCCTTTTGTTTTGGCAGGGGAGGGCCTGTAAAACAATCTGTCCGGATAGATTCGGCCAGGAAAAGTGTGTCTCCGGCTTCATAAAATAGAGTTCCTTTTTCAAGGGATTGTTGGGTCTGGACAGTAAGGAGTACCGGCATCCGGTCTTTTCGCCTTCCCATCCTTTCAGCCATTTCACGCTTTGATGACAGGATGACATGGCTGGAGCCCATGGGGAATATCCCTTTATCCAGAACAAATGGATAAGCTTTTCTCCTTACGCATGTATAAAGGAGCTTTGGAAGGGTATGGGCCGGGTCGTGCCTGGTCAAATTATCACGATGTTTTGCGCGTATATAGTTGTCTTTGATTTCAATAGGAGGATTAAACATGGTGATAAGGATTTCATCAATATCAGACCTGCGAATATATGTTAACCCTTCCTCTTCATGGACAGCTTTTAAAAATTCCTTGATTTTCACAAATCCATCCCGGTCCGGAACCAGGCCGAACTCAGCCGGTTTATGTCCGAGGATATAAGATAGGAATTTTGACAGCTGTTTGAGGGATCTTTGTTGTGCCATTATTTAAAAAGCTTGCTTGACCTGATAAATTGTGTCTGTTATTTTCAGCGTAATCATTAAAAAAAGTCAAAAGGTTTAATAACAATAATTTCATTAAAATTGAAAGGATAATGGTACAATGAATAGAGAAAAATCCAATAAACTTTTTATCCGGGCATTGGAGATTATTCCCGGTGGTGTCAACAGCCCTGTTCGTGCATGTAAAAACGTGGGGAAAGAACCGGTTTTTATTAATCATGCCCAAGGATGTATGATTTTTGATGAAGACGGTAACGGTTATATTGACTATATAGGTTCATGGGGCCCTATGATCCTTGGACACAGGCACCCTTCGGTTATTGAAGCTATTTCTTTTGTTTTGAAAAGGGGCACCAGCTTTGGTGCGCCCACCGATCTTGAAACCAAACTCGCTGAACTGATTGTTGATGCACTTCCATCCGTGGAGATGGTCCGCATGGTCAACTCCGGTACAGAAGCGACCATGAGTGCAATACGGCTCGCCCGCGGCTATACAGGACGGGACACGATCGTAAAATTTGACGGTTGCTATCATGGTCATGCCGACGCCCTTCTTGTGGAGGCAGGATCAGGTGTTGCCACATTGAGTATTCCAGGGAGTCCCGGGGTTCCAAAATCGTTTGTGTCCCATACATTGTCGCTACCTTATAATGACATCGACAATGTTGTGAAAGTAATGGAGGAGCAGGGTGAAAAGATAGCATGTATCATTGTTGAGCCTGTTGCCGGGAACATGGGACTGGTGCCGCCGGTGGACGGATTTTTGGAGACTTTAAGAGAAGTTACAGAAAAAAAAGGCAGTCTGCTAATATTTGATGAGGTGATGACCGGTTTCAGGGTGGCCTATGGCGGTGCCCAATCCCTGTATGGAATTTCTCCGGATGTGACATGTCTGGGTAAAATTATTGGCGGCGGGCTTCCGGTCGGCGCTTATGGCGGCAGACGTGAAGTGATGGAACATATCGCACCGCAAGGACCGGTATATCAGGCCGGAACTCTGTCCGGCAATCCTCTGGCTATGGCCGCAGGTATTGCAACTCTTACACAACTCAAAGTTCCCGATTTTTATGATAATCTGGATAAAAAAGCAGACCGTCTTGCAGCCGGTCTTGTAAAAGCTGCGGGAAATGCAGAAATAAGTGTCATGGGTAACAGGGTAGGGTCAATGATGGGCCTCTTTTTTACAGACAGGGATGTTCTTAATTTTGACGATGCTAAAACCTGTGACCTTGAAATGTTTTCTGCCTACTACAACGGTATGATAGAAAAAGGGGTTTACCTCGCCCCATCACAGTTTGAGGCTCTTTTTGTATCAGCGGCCCATAACACAGAGCATATAGACGCAACCATAAAGGCGGCAGAAGAGGTAATGAATGGATTAAGAAAATAAATGAACATCGAACGTAAAACTTCAAAATAATTACAGGAGCGAAGCGACATCATTATTCGATGTTCAACGTTGGACGTTCGATGTTGGACGTTCATCTTTAAAACAACTTAGCACTTATGGTGCGAAGCCCCTAAGTTCTTTTACTCATTTTTAGGCGGCAAACATGGCTGTTTCAAGATTTTTACCTGCCAGATACGCTGGTAAAAGTGAAAGCTTGAAAGGAACAATGCACCACCTATGTTTGTATAGATGACGGCGAGGAAGTGCTTTTGGATTGGTGAGTAACGCAAAGTAATGCCTAACATAATCATAAAGATAATAATCAGATAACTTTTCCAGGCCTGAAAGGCGAAGATACAGCATTGATCCGGGAGAAGACAGAGCCGGACGATATTTTTAAGTGCGATTTTGGAAAAGCCGTAACGATAGGCTGCCAACGCTGAAATAATACCAAGGAATCCCAGCGGTAAGCCCAAACGCCAATTGACAGTTGCCAACCAGATATAAGCAAGATGTAAGAGCATTATTCCAACTGCACTCCATATCAGCCCGGCCATAGCAATAAGCCAGTATTTGGACACGGCCGGGTTTAATTTTTTCAGCAACATGGTTTTACCTTTTTGAAACCTTATTGTTATGCCCTAACGTTCCAAAAGTCGAGGATACCGCGCAAAGCATTTTTCAAAGCCGTTTAACGTATAATCTGATGTGTTGTTTATGCAACGATAGGGATATCCTATCACGGTTTGATAATCGAAGTCAATTTTGATGGTTTCGTAAAAAGTCACGAATTCAACTATATATGGGACTTTTTACGACGCCATCAATTTTCTTTACCCTTTAATCTATCATCAAGCATCTATCAACCAGCGTCGAGTATTCTGAGAGCAAATGTCAATATTTCACCATCGTCCCCCAAGATCCGTGTTCATTTTCGGAAATCTGTGTCCCAAAAACCCAAAAATAAACGCATAAAATCATGTCCCCCTGGATGAACCCCCATTGCTATCGCGACGTTTGTACCTTGAATTTCTATCCCGAACTCAAGAGTCATTTTTTGCTTGACAAATTATTTCCTTTAACTTAGGTTTCGTTTGTTCCACTCGTTCTTTAGGTTCTATTTTCTTCATGCCTTATTTTCCAGAGGTAACTATTTTTCATGAAAAAGGATTTCTATTCAATACCAGAAGCCGCAAATATCTGTTCCGTTGGCCGGACGACAATGTGGCGATGGGTCAAGTCTGGAGAACTGCAAGGATTTCTTACTCCCGGAGGTAAATATAAAATCAGAAAAGAGGGTTTGGAATCTTTTATTCAGAAAAAGATGAAACATCTCTCGGCGGTTGACATTTTTCAAGGAAAAAAGATTCTGATTGTTGATGATGATCTACAGATTCTTAAGATAATCAATAAAATATTATCGTCAAACGGATATAAGATCGAAGAGGCCCTGGACGGTTTTGAGGTTGGAGCAAAGACCATGCAGTTTGAGCCGGATCTAATGATCTTGGATCTGTACATGTCCGGAATGGATGGCTTTGAGGTATGTGAGCGAATAAAGGAAAATCCGAAAACCTCTCATATTAAAATAATAGCCTATACTGGTTTTGACACTAAAGAGAATAGAGATCGAATCATGAAGGCTGGTGCTGATGATTATCTGATAAAACCTGTGGAAAAAAGTGTGATGATTCAAAGCATAGAAGCCCTTTTGGATCAATAAACAAAATTAAATTAATATGATATACTCGCTCTGCAAAGGTCTCGCTCTGTAATCGAGAAAGCGGAGCTGTTTTTGCTCCATGCGCTTTTCACTATTCAAAAATAATATTAATCAATAATCAATGTTGATGCATTTGTAAAAAGTCACGAATTCAACTATAGATGGGACTTTGTTGACCCCATTTATTTTCCAGCTGAATGCATTTTTAGGAAGGACAATAATAATGACCAACGACTCAAAGGAAAATAATTCTAAACAGACTCAGGCTCCCGGGCAGAATCAGCCACAATATCCGTATCCTCCCCCATATTATCCTGAACCAGAAGACGAAATAAACCTTCTCGATCTTCTCATTGTCCTCCTCAAACATAAATTGCTCATCATCGGCATTGTCTTTCTCACCGGCATCGGCTCTGTGATCTATGCCCTGAGCTTAGAAAACATCTATCGTTCAGAAGCTACAATCATCCCTCGCGCAGAAGAAAAAAGCGCGATGCCATCTGCCCTTTCCGCTCTCGGCGGCCTCGGTGGAATCGCCGGTGAAATGCTCGGTTTGGGTGGTGGCGGTTCCCTTGAAAGATTCGAGACACTCTTAAACAGCCGGATAATTTCAAAAAAGATATATGAAAAGCATAAGAACGACATTCTTCCTGCTATTTATGAAGAAGATTGGGATGCAACCAATAATAAATGGGCTGCAGATGTGGAAGAGCCACCCACTATCCAGGATACCACCAAAATTCTTACTGAACTATTATCGGTTAACACAGATATTAAAAAAGGAAATCTTTCTATCAAGTTCGATCTCAAAGATCCCACTATGGCAAAAAAGATGGTCGAATATTATCTTGTGGAGCTCAGTGATACCTTAAGGGAAGAAACATTAAAGGATGCGGTAGAAAATCAAAAGTTTTTAAGTGAGCAGATAGAAAAAACCGCTGACGTTCTCTTAAAAGAAAAGATCTATGCACTCCTCGCCAAAGAAATAGAAAAGGAGACCTTTGCCCGTGCCCAAAATCCATATAGCTTTCAAATCCTCGATCCGCCCATCATTTCGGATCTCGATAAAAGGGTAAAACCAAAACGAAGACTAATATGCATGCTTTCAGTAATCGTTGCCTTCTTCATAGCCGTCTTCCTCGCTTTCTTCATTGAATATATCCAAAACATAAAGAATTCCGAAGATCCGGAAAGAATTGAACGCTTCCAAGATAGCTTAAAACTACGAAATAGAGAGTAAGCCAAAGAAATATTGGAACCGCCTGTCCCGCAAGACCCAAGCGCTTTAAAATTTAAAAAAGGATAGAAACGCATAAAAACATGGGCTCCCCATGTACAATAAATTGATTGACAACTATGAAGAAAATTGGGATATTTTAGAGAAACGCAGTTAAGTAGCAACGTCCCCCATTACAATATCATTACGGGAGGTTATCCATGGAACGAATAATAAATCTTCATATTGAAAAACTTCCGGAAGGCGTTTATTTGGCAACTTCTGATGATATCCAAGGACTTGTTGCTCAAGGCCGTACAGTGTCTGAAGCTATAGAAATTGCAAGAGATGTAGCCCGACGGTTATTTGAGGCGAAGATGGAAAGGGAGGGAGGACTGGTATCTCTTCCTGCGGTATCTGATAAATTTGATTATACTTTAGTAATAGGTACTTAAATGGGAAGACTTTCTGGATTTAAGTACCGCGAGATAATTAAACGACTGAAGCGGTTAGGATTTGAATTTGACAGTCAGGCAGCAGGAAGCCATGAAATCTGGTTCAATTCCGAAACAAGTCGATATACGACTGTTCCTAATCATTCTGGAGATATGCCAGAAGGAACATTACGCGCCATTTTGAAGGAGTCAGGAATATCACCTGATGAATTTCTAAGAAAGTCATAAGGCTGGAACGCTCTAAACCCACCTGACGATCACAACGATCTAAACATAAAGAATGTCAATATTTCACCATCGTCCCGGAGTTTCCTTTTATCGTGTTGTAGATCATTTTAGCTACACATATCTATTATCCTTAAAACCCTCTTTTTGGGCTCAAAAAAGTGGTTCTAAGACTAAAAACCAACCCTGTTTTGGCAACTTATTCATATTAAAACAAATAGTTGGCGTGGCCTGACCACGGACCACAAAGCAATATCTTCAATAAAGTGATAAAGTGAGAACGTCCCCCACGTCCCTGACGGGAGATCGTACTGGGGCGGTTTACCCAGTTCAATTCCGAAGGACAGCGGAGCGCATTTAACCGGGGTTCAACACAAAAAGAGAAACGCATAAAACCATGGGCCCCATGTATACACAACCCCCAATACCTACGATTACCATTTGACAAAGGTAATTTCAGGTGTTATTATATATGTAATTATAATGATAAAAAAGGTGTTATTGTGCGAATAAAAAATTATTTATCTTCAACAAATCTTGCTAAGAATACGGCGGCCACACTCAGTTCAATTGCGGCCGGAGATACTGATAAATTCATTATCCTTAAAAATAATGCGCCCAGGGCCATCTTGATGTCCATTGAGTCTTACGAGGCAATGGAGGAAGAGATAGAAGACCTTCGCCTGACCGCCCTTGCACTGTCACGGATTCAAAATTTTGATTCCGGGGAGAGTATTTCTCACAAAGAGATGATGAAGAAGTATGCAAAATGAAATGGAAAATCATTTATCACAAAGATGTGGATGAAGACCTGGAAAGTGTGGGGCCTGCAGCTGCAAGAAGAATTATCAAAACCATCGACAAAAAGCTTGCCTGTGAACCGGAAAAATTCGGCGCACCGCTGTCCCATAATCTCAGAGATTTTCGAAAGCTGAGAATTGGTGATTTCAGGGTTGTTTATCAAGTGCTCCATAAAAAGGTGATAGTGTTTGTTTTGGTCGTTGGTCCAAGGCGTGACAAGGAAATATATCGATCAGCCTCAGATCGACTTTAAGGGAAAAAGTCGCGTATGATTTAACCTTCAGTTCTTTTTATCCCGGTATGGGATACTTTACCCCCCCCAAATAACAACAATAAGGAAAATCTGATAAGGCAAAATGACTCCAGGCAAAACCCTTAAAACCCACTTTTCAACCCTAAAAAACAGGCTTTAAGAGGAAAAAATACCCCCAATTGCAACGATTCTTTCATAAAAACAAAGACTTATCTAGGTCAGACCCCATGAAGCTTTGTCAACGCCGGCATAATGGCCGTTCAATCCCTCCGGTTCGTAAGGAGCTCACCGGCCCTAATCAACGATGGTGTTGGGACATCAGTTATCTGCTGAGTATTCTCGTAAGGCCATCTCCTGGTCAGTCAGTTGGCATCAAACCGCTGAAGAAGCTCGATGTCTTCTGGAAGAAGGCCTGATCAGCGAGAACATCCTTGATCTCCCTGAGGACCAACGTCCTGAGATTATCAACGACAGGGGCCGTCAAATGAAATTATGTTTATAAAAGGAGGATCAAATGAGTAATACTAGTGTTAATGAAGTGATTAATGAATTTGACCAGCTGCCTTCTGCAGACAAGGAATACGTTGCGGAGATAATAAGAAAACAAGTAATTGAGTTGAAGCGAGGGAAGCTTGCGCAGAGAGCTCAGGACGCTAAGAAAAATTTTAGTAAGGGGCTTGTCAAAAGCGGTGGCATAAATGAATTGTTGGAGGACCTCGAAAGTGATTAAAGCCGCATGGGATCAAGGGTTCAAAAGGTCTTACAAAAAGCGAGTAAAGAATAATTCAAGACTAAAAAAGAAATTCCGGGGGAAAATGGAAAGTTTTCTGGAAAATCCATTTCTTCCACAACTAAGAACCCACAAGCTCAGCGGTCAGCTCGCTGGATTATGGGCTTTCAGTATCGACGATGATTGTAGGATCGTTTTTGAGTTTATTAATGAAGATCAAGTACTCCTGATTGACGTGGGCAGTCATGACGAAGTTTACTAATCATTAAAACTTTGATACCGATTTTTT
>JAFDBA010000033.1 GCA_019313505.1 Deltaproteobacteria bacterium | reverse complement strand
ACGTTATCCCAAAAGCCGATACCGGGCAAAAGCAACGGGGGCAATACATACCATTGAAACAAACGCATCAAAAAGCAGCAAGTCAAAAAGAGTAACTCATCCAAGCAAGACGAAAATAAAATATACCCCGGCAAAACCTAAAACTAAATCCAGTACCGGAAAAGCTGTTGATAAAACCACAATCGTAACAGGGCTGCGTTACTGGTCTAATCCTGCCTACACCCGTGTTGTAATTGATGCAAACCGGGAAACATCGTTTATCCACAGACTTCTTAAAAAAGATCCTGCCATTAATAAGCCCCAGCGTTTGTATATTGATTTAAAAAACAGCATACGGGGGGAAAATATAGAAAAATTTACACCGATCAACGATAATTTACTCAGGAATTTGCGTGCAGGCCAGTATACACCCAATGTGGTTCGGGTTGTGGTCGATATCAAATCCATTAAGACATATAAAATTTTTTCACTCAAGCACCCGTTCAGAGTTGTCCTGGATATGTCGGGAGATTCTATGGAGGCTGGGTCCACGGCAAGATCTCAAAAAAAAGCAACTGCAGCTACCGGCAAGCGGCGTTCAAAAGGGGTTTCAGCCAAACAACCGCAACGGGATCGTCCCCTAATCGTTGTGGATCCGGGCCACGGTGGACGCGATTTTGGATCTTCCGGCTATTTAAAGAAAGTGTATGAAAAAGATATTGCACTTCAAATTGCCGGACGGCTTGCCAAAAAGATCAAAAAAAAACTTTCATACGAAGTTCTCATGACCCGAAATAATGATCGTTATCTTACACTTGAAGAACGTACTGCAATAGCAAATACAAAAAATGCAGACCTTTTTATATCCATACATACCAATGATTCCGTAAATCAAAGCACATACGGAATCGAGACCTATTCTCTGAACCTGGCCACAGATAATACAGAGATAACTGTCGCTGCCCGTGAGAATGCCACTTCAACAAAGAACATAAGTGATCTGCAAACAATTTTAACAGATATTATGCAAAACACGAAAATTGATGAATCAAACCTCCTGGCAAGTTATATACAGGATGCTTCATGCAATTACTTAAAATCAAGGTACACTCACATTAAAAACAAAGGGGTTAAAAATGCGCCTTTTTATGTGCTTTTAGGTGCACGGATGCCCGCCGTATTGATAGAAACCTCGTTTATCAGCAATCCCAGGGAATGCAAACGATTGACCAGTTCAAGCTATCAGGAGCATTTGTGCGAGGGTATAGTAAAGGGCATACGAAAATATGTCGAGAAATCGAGGTCGGCCCCATAATCCGGGCATACTATGCCGCTGTTTTGGAATTTAAAGAGTTAAATTAACCCTCTGTCTTTTTGTCACGCATTGCTGCATGTGCAGCAGCAAGCCGTGCAACGGGTATCCGGAAAGGGGAACATGAAACATAGTTTAACCCCAACTCATGGCATAACTGAATAGATTCGGGATCACCGCCGTGTTCACCGCAAATACCGCATTCCAGGTCGGGTTTTACGGCCCGTCCTTTTTCAACCGCCATTTTCATAAGCAAGCCCACGCCGTCCCGGTCGATAACCGCAAAAGGGTTCTCCGGCAGGATTTCTTTTTCCATGTATTCAATCAAAAACCCGGCTTCGGCATCGTCTCTGGAAATCCCGAAGGTTGTCTGGGTCAGATCATTGGTTCCAAAAGATATAAAGTCGGCATATTCAGCGATCTGATCCATGGTCAGCGCAGCACGCGGAATTTCGATCATTGTTCCGAACTTGTAATCCGGCTCGATCCCCTGTTCCTTCATAACCTGTTTGGCCTCGGTCTCAAGAATCTCCTGCTGGATTTTTAGTTCGTTAACATGGCTGGTTAGCGGGATCATCACCTCCGGATGAACATCTATACCCTCTTTGGCCACCATGCACGCAGCCTCAAATATTGCTCGAACCTGCATAATGGTCAGTTCCGGAATGTGAATCCCCAGGCGCACACCACGCAGACCCAGCATGGGATTTGACTCGTGCAGACTTTCGACACGTTTGAGAATGTGTTCTTCTTTTTCGATCTTGTCCAGCAGTTCGTCGATTTCTTTAAGGGTGCCGGCGTCTTTCAGGCGAATCTTAAGATCTGACAAATCGCGCAACAGATCAATTTGGCTGGGGAGAAATTCATGGAGGGGTGGGTCAATCAGGCGTATAATAACAGGCAGTCCGTCCATAACCCGGAAAAGGCCTGCAAAATCTTCTCGCTGAAATGGTAGCAGAGCATCGAGGGCCTCCCGCCGTTCACTCGGCAAATCTGTCATGATCATCTTCTGAACAAAAGGAAGTCGCTCGGCCTCAAAAAACATGTGCTCTGTACGGCACAGGCCGATACCCTCTGCACCATAATCACGAGCGCGCTGGGCGTCGGCCGGATAGTCGGCGTTGGCCCAAACGCCGAGTTTGCGAAACTCATCAGCCCAGGAAAGTATCTTCATCAACCACTGGTCCTTAATGTCAGGCACCATGGTCTTGAGCTTGCCCACGTAAAGTTCGCCCACAGTGCCGTCAATGGAGATCCATTCACCTTCTTTGATAATTCGATCGTTTACGCTTACCTGGCGCTTGACCATGTCAATTTCAAGTTCCGAAACCCCTACAACGGCCGGCTTGCCAAACTGCCGGGCAACCAAAGCTGCATGGCTGGTTCGACCCCCCCGGCTGGTGAGAATCCCCCTGGCAGCCAGCATGCCGTGTACGTCGTCCGGTCGGGTCTCCGGACGTACCATGATGACGTCTTTGCCTTCTTCCTTGGCCCACGCTTCAGCGATATCAGCGTCAAGTGCAACCACGCCATAAGCCGCGCCCGGGGAAACATTAAGGCCGATGGCCAGCATTTCGCCGCTGGCTTTGACCTTTTTGACGGCTTCACGGTCAAATTGCGGATGAAGAAAAAAATCAACCTGCTCGGGAGAAACACGCATAACCGCTTCCTCTTTTGTAATCAAACCTTCTTCCACCATATCAACCGCTATACGAACAGCAGCCTGGGCCGTACGCTTGGCGTCTCGCGTCTGCAGCATCCACAGCTTGCCCTTTTCAATGGTAAACTCAACATCTTGCATATCACGATAATGCTTCTCCAACTTCCTGGTGATCTGATCGAATTCGGCATAGGCCGTGGGCATCTCATCTTTGAGTTTTGAAATGTCATTGGTCATGCGTATCCCGGCAACCACGTCCTCACCCTGTGCATTGGTAAGATAATCGCCTTCTATGTGATTCTCTCCGGTTGTGCCGTCCCGGGTCATGGCAACACCGGTAGCACTGTCATTACCCATGTTGCCAAAAACCATGGTCTGAATGCTGACCGCTGTACCCAGATCATGTGGAATACCGGCGGCATTACGATAGTCAACCGCCCGTTTGCCGTTCCAGCTCTTGAAAACAGCTTCGGTGGCCAAAATGAGTTGCTTATTGGGATTGGTCGGAAAATTACGCTTTGCATACCGTCTGAAAATCGACTTAAATTTGTCAGTCACGTCCTTCCAGGCATCGGCCGTCAACTCCGTATCGGTTTTGACACCCGCCTTACGCCGGGCTTCGGTAATGACTTCCTCAAAAGCTTCATCCGGAGCACCCATTACAACACTACCGAACATTTGCACCAATCGGCGATAAGAATCGAACACAAAGCGTTCATCTCCGGTCAATTCGATCATCCCCATGGCGGTTTCGTCGTTGAGACCGATGTTTAGCACCGTGTCCATCATGCCGGGCATGGAGAACTTGCCGCCGCTGCGGCATGAAATCAATAGTGGATCCTTTAGATCACCGAATTTCTTCCCGGTTGCAGTCTCAATAGTTTGCATCCCCTTTTTTATCTGTTCCCTCAGCCCTTTCGGAAAAGCATCACCTGCCTCAAGATAGGCATTGCAGGCTTCGGTAGTTATGGTAAAACCCGGGGAAACAGGTACATTAATACGCACCATCTCGGCTAAATTGGCTCCTTTGCCGCCTAACAATCCCCGCACGTTTTCCCAATCACCACCCACATAGTCTTTTGCTTCTTCAACTTCATCAAAAAGATATACCCATTTCTTAGTCATTTTGAATCACCTTTCTATAAAATTAAAGATTGAAATAAGAATGACTGTCTTGTAAAAAGTCGGGAATTTGCTTTTGTTGTCATTCCGGCGAAAGCCGGAATCCAGTAAATTCAATTACTTCTGGATGCCGGATCAAGTCCGGCATGACGGTTTTGGGACTTTTTACGAGTTCATCAAGAATAAGGAAAGTGCAAAAAATAGATTTTCAAACAGAAATTACTATAAGTAAAAATCGTTTACATGTCAACCGGGAAAAATATAAACACATCGGTTTGATGAGAAAAAATCAGCTAGCACCGGTTCCACCCACATTCCATGTTGGAGCAAACCATACAACCTTCGGCACGGTGAACCGGTGCGCCGCAATCCGGGCAGGAAATATCTTTAATTTCCGGCGTATGATGCTCGTTAAAGTGAATGTCTGCATCTTCAATCCGTTTTGCGACTTCACGGTACAAGTCCTCATTCTCCATGGCAACATCGAGTGCTTTGCCCATGCCGGCCGCACAACTGTTTACTTCCACATCTTTTCCTGCGGAAATTGCCTTTGTACAAGCAGGACAATGGATAGATTTCATGGAACGGATTATCTTTTCAGTAGATACACCAGCCCTAAGACAGTAAGACAAAAGCACACCCAGCGCCTTGGTGTTCGCAGCACAGCCGCCACCCACGGTTCTAATGAAAACTTCGACCACACCGTCTTTGTCAAAATGGGGATCAACATAGAGTTTGCCACAGGCAGTTTTCATTTTCAGGCTCGGCCCGGTGGTTGCCCTTGGACGATGTTTAAGCACCCCCCTATTTAACTCACCTGTTCTTTCTGCTTTTATCTCTTTCTTTTTGGCATATAAAGCCTGGATATCACGGGAACCGTCCCGGTAAAATGTGATCCCCTTGCACCCTTTCTCCCACGCTTTTAAAAAAGCTTCGGAAATCTCGGATTTATCTGTGCCATAAGGTGCATTGATCGTTTTTGATACACCCGAGTCGATGCCGTTGTTCTGAAATGCAGCCTGTATTATAATGTGTTCCTCAATAGAAACATCATTTGTAGTGACAAAAAATTCAGGCAAAGATTCGGTTTCCTTCTTTGCATACCATTTCCGGACCACATCGGGAACCATGTAAAGCTTTTCTCCCTCCAGACATTCCTTGGTATAGTTAAATGCAAAGTTCGGTTCACACCCGGATGAACAATTCGCAATCAAAGAGAGCGTACCTGTTGGCGCAACGGTTGTAAGAGTACCATTGCGTCTTTTGGGACCGGATATATCATATTCATCATAGACCGGCGCAACACCTTTTTCTTGACCCAACTCAATGGAAGTTTCATTGGCGATGTTAAAAATAAAGGTCATTATCTCTTTTGCCAGATTTACAGACTCATCGGACCCGTATCGAATGTGAAGCTTGATGCACATGTCTGCAAAGCCCATGATTCCCAGACCGATCTGTCTGGTTTTCAGGGTCATTTCTTCAATTTCCACAATAGGATAATTATTCACTGTGATTACCGAATCGAGGAAACGAACAGCGGTTTGCACTATTTTATGTAATTTTTCCCGGTCAACCTTTGCCTTTCCTTCTACCCAATCTCCGGTGACCATCCGGGAAAGATTGATGGAACCAAGGTTACAGGAACAGTAAGGTAAAAGCGGTTGCTCTCCGCATGGGTTTGTGGCTTCAATTTCACCCATTGGACTTAGGGGATTGTTTTTGTTGATGGTATCTAAAAAAACTACGCCCGGCTCTCCGTTTTTCCAGGCGCCGTCAATAATTGCTTCCCAAATTTTGTTAGCTGAAATGGTTTTGTAAACCTTACCATTAAAAGCCAGATCATAATTCCTGTCATTCTCAACAGCTTTCATAAAAGCATCTGTAATGCCCACAGACAAATTGAAATTCTTCAGCTCTCCCTCCAGAACCTTGGCTGTTAAGAAGCTCTCAATATCAGGGTGATCGACCCGCAGGATTCCCATATTTGCTCCATCCCGGGTTCCTCCCTGCTTTATGATATCTCCTATTGTGAAATCATAGATCTCTATGAAAGATAGCGGACCTGAAGCCGTTCCTCCGGTGGAAGTAATCCGGTCTCCTTTGGGCCGAAGGTTTGAAAAGCTCATACCTGTTCCACCTCCGTATGCCTGCACATCTACTGCATCAGACAGTGTTTTAAAAATACTTCGCCTGCTGTCTTCCACCGGAAGAACAAAACACGCGCTTCCACATCCCTGATTTCTGCCAAAATTTCGCAAAGTGGGGCTGTTTGGTAAAAAATTCAGGTCCAGCATGATCTTTTTATATTTTTTCTCCCATTTTGCGCGGTCTTTGGGCTTTTCTTCGGCACCTGCCACTTTATGCGCTACCCTATCACACAATTTTACCCAGGTTTCGCCTTTAGCAAAATATCTTTTTTGTAATATTTTTAGTGCGTTTTCTGCGATTTCCATTTTATTCATATCTCTTGGACCTTTAAAGAAAAGGGATTGGCTTGCCGGTACGATAGGCCAGGGCCTGGCATGTAGCGATCAACTGACCATCCTTGTCCGTTACCCTGATATCAAAACCGGCTGTTTTCCTGGTCCGGCTGACTTGCCGGGCTTCGGCTCTCAAACATTTTCCGGGTTTGGGGCTGGACACATAGGTTACGCTTACGTTTAAAGCCACGGCCACTGTCCCTTCTGTCTGACCGGCCGCCTCAAATGCTTCGTCTATCAAGCCAAAAATAACCCCGCCGTGGGCCATACTATAAATATTGTCCATGGCTTGTGGATTATAGATCATCTCCACCGCGGAATATCCAAGTTCCAGCTCGACAAGTTTCATTTTCAAAACCCGTGCAAACGGCTCTTTTTCCACCGCTCTATAGATCGCATCTTTTACGGTTTGATCCATGATCCATCTCCATTGATCGTTTTTATAATAGCAAAAAGATAGTTCTTGGGCAAATAAATAAGGCAGGATTACAGGGAAACGTCAAAGTCAACTCTAACTGATTCGTATAAAAGCTATTTGCTTTCCCAGATATGGCACTAAAATCCCAAATCACAATACTCCAAAGCAAAGCCATCTATCTCTGACCTGGCCCAGAGGACCATGTTTTCAATGTAAAAATAAACGAGCTATTTATTCAAAAGCTCCATGGTCTTTTGAAGAATGTTTTCAGATGTAAATCCAAATTGTTCCATCACGGTTCCACCCGGTGCGGAAGCACCAAAACCTTTTATACCGATAATGGCGCCGCTGTTTCCAACATATCGTTCCCATCCCATGGGAGAACCGGCTTCCACGGCAAGACGCAGGGTTACATCCGGCAAAAGCACATGGTCTTTGTATTCCTGAGGGGTTTGTTCAAAAAGTTCCCAGCTCGGCATGCTCACAACCCGGGCGGCGATATTTTCCAGAGCAAGACGCTTTTGGGCTTCAAGGGCGATATGCACTTCCGATCCTGTGCCAATCAGAATAATGTCGGGTTTGCTCTCGCAATCCTCCAGAATATAAGCCCCGTCTGTCAAACTGTTTTCTATGGTGTCTCGGTTTAATACCGGAAGTTTCTGGCGACTTAGAATCAGAGCGACCGGACCTCTTGTGTTTTTTACGGCATAACGCCATGCCTGTGCGGTTTCGGAAGCATCCCCGGGACGGATAACCGTAAGGCCCGGAATCGCCCTCAGGCTGGCAAGCTGTTCAACGGGCTGGTGAGTCGGGCCGTCTTCGCCCACCGCAATACTGTCATGGGTAAAAACGTATATGATGGGTAGTTTCATGAGGCTGGCGACGCGAATTGCCGGCCTCATATAGTCGGCAAAAACAAGGAATGTTCCACCATACGGCCTCAGGCCATTGTGAAGAAACATGCCTGACATTATTCCTCCCATGGCATGTTCCCGAACACCAAAACGAATATTGCGGCCGTCGTAAACATCTTTCTGGAATTCATGGGAAGCGTTCATATATGTTTTGTTGGAAGGGGCAAGATCAGCAGAACCGCCGATGAGTGTGGGGACTTTGTCTGCAATGGCATTCAGAACCATGCCTGATGCCGCACGGGTTGCAATGGGACCATCGGCAATGGAAAATTCGGGTATATCCCCATCCCATTCTGCTGTCAAAAACCCGCTCATGGCATCAACCCATTGTTTTGCCAGATCAGGATATTCTTTAATGTACCCCTGATAGGTTTCCTGCCACCCGGCTTCGGCTTCATTCCCTGCGTCGATGCATTTTCTGAATCTATTCAGCGCCTGCTCAGGTATGAAAAAAGAGGGTTCTTCAGGAACACCCAGGACTTTTTTTGTCAGACGGATTTCTTCTTCGCCAAGGGGTGCGCCGTGGGCATCGGCAGTATCCTGTTTATTGGGGCTTCCAAAAGCAATATGGGTTCGCAGGACAATCAGCGACGGGCGTTCGGTCTCGGCTTTGGCTTCCTGGAGGGCATTGAAAATTGCATCCATATCATTTCCGTTATCGATTTTCAGAATATGCCAGTTATAGGCCTTAAAACGCAGGGCAACGTCTTCTGTAAAAGTTATGTCGGTATTCCCTTCAATTGAGATTTTGTTATCATCGTAAATACAGATGAGTCTGGCAAGGCCCAGATGTCCGGCAAGGGATGCGGCCTCAGAAGATATCCCTTCCATCATGTCTCCGTCTCCGCACATCATATATGTAAAATGGTCGACAATCTTATATCCTTCACGGTTAAAGCGGGCTGCAAGGTGCCGTTCTGCCATAGCCATTCCCACGGCATTAGCAAAGCCCTGCCCAAGGGGACCGGTCGTTGTTTCTACTCCCGAAGTATGTCCGAACTCCGGATGTCCCGGCGTCTTACTGCCCCACTGACGGAAATTCTTTATCTCATCAAGGGTTACACCACCATAACCCGAAAGATGAAGTAGGCTGTAAAGGAGCATTGAGGCATGTCCGCATGAAAGTACAAATCGGTCCCTGTCGAGCCAACCAGGGTTTTCGGGATTATGTTTCATAACACGGGTCCATAAGACATATGCTGCAGTAGCAAGACCCATTGGCGCACCAGGATGGCCGGAGTTGGCTTTTTGAACCGCATCCATTGAAAGTGTACGAATAGTATTGATACAAATTTCATCGATTTTTTCCCAGCTTTCAGACAAACCTTGATTCATGACTGGCCTCTCCTTTTTTTAAATTTTTGAAAAGAATATTCAGCAGCTTTTTCTGGGGAACAATTATTCTGCAACCACAATTAAAATTTTTAAAGATTTTATCCCAATTCTAAACTTTTATGCAACCATTTTTCCTAACCCCGGACATATCCCCCTCCTGCCGAACGAAGATAGGCGAACGGACTGGAAAACTGCTTAAGATTATTAAAGAAAAATATTTATGTTTTATAAATTGATCTCGAATTTTTTCGTGTACTTTTTAATGAAAAATATTATAGCTTAATGGGTTACATTTATTAAATAAGTTTGATACGGTTACAATCATCAAGAAAATTTTGCGGAGCGTGTCTATATGTTACTGAATTTAGCTTTTTTTGTTATCGGATTTTTAATGCTCTATTATGGCGCCAGCTGGCTGGTCAAAGGATCTTCGAGTCTTGCACGTAATCTCGGCTTGACACCGCTTGTTATCGGTTTGACGGTGGTTGCATTCGGGACTTCGGCACCTGAACTGTTTATCAGTGTTGTATCTTCCATTAAAGATAAAAGCATGATCGCCGTGGGAAATGTCGTGGGAAGTAATATTTGTAATATTGCCCTTATTCTTGGTTTGGCGGCATTTATACATCCGATAAAGAGTAATTCGTCAGTATTTCGGCGGGACATACCGATTATGCTCGGTGTATCCTTATATCTTTTGCTGATTTCTCTTAATTCGAAAATCGGCAGACTCGAAGGTGCATCGCTTTTCGGTGGAATTGTCTTATATATATGCTTCAACTATTATATCGCCCTTAAAGAATCCAGGCAAGAGTTGAAAAGCGATAGTGTCGCTTTCGCACATGCCGTGGAAGAAATCGAATATTTAACTTCCAAAACCAGGCAGATTGTATGGATCACGGCGGGAATCATCGGTGTGGTTGTGGGTGCGGAAATCCTTGTCAATTCCGCTGTTGCTATCATGAAAGTATTCAACGTCAGTGAAAAGTTCATCGGCCTGACCATTGTAGCACTGGGAACCTCGCTTCCGGAGCTTGCCACTTCTGTTGTTGCCGCATTGAAGAAAGAGATGGACATCAGCATCGGCAACCTTGTAGGGAGCAATGTTTTCAACATACTGAGTGTGCTCGGAGCAGCCTCTTTGATCAAACCTATTTCTATTCCAGGCGGTTTTATTAACAGCGGTCTCCTCGTCGATTACCTGGTGATGATATTCGTCGGTTTTCTGCCCTGGCTGATGATGAAAAAGAATTGCATTATAACGCGCAAGGATGGTGTTATCCTCCTGGTCTGTTATGCCGGGTATGTAGCCTATCTGATACTAAAAGCATAGTACCTGAAATCTGCACAACCAATCTCTAAGGCATATTATCGCTTTGAGACCTTAGAAAATATCACACTCTATTAAATAAAATTGATGATATATTTTAATGCGAGAAGAAGAATTGCAAGTCCCAACATAAGTTTTATGGTTCTGGCCGGAAAATATTTTTGTAACCGGGCGCCGCAGTACATTCCGAAAAAACCGCCGGCCCCAAAGAGCGCGCCCAGCATCCAATCAGGAGCAATCGCCAGACCTGTATCGGCATATATGGGAGCGATTATGGTATAAAAGCCAACACCGGCAATAGATGTTAAAAATGTTCCCAGCAATGCAGCCCCGGCTATCGTATAAACCGGCAGTCCGAAAATTGCCATCAAAAAAGGCGCAATAATCGCCCCGCCGCCGATGCCGTACGTACCGCCGATTATCCCCACAATAAAAGTCAGCGTAAAAAGAATTATGGTATTAAAGGAAAACGTTTCACCGTAAAACTCATAGGTGTAGTTTGTTAGAGAAAATTTAACTGTCCTTACCACCGCTTTTCTTTCCAGGGCTACTTGTTGCCCGGAGCGGATTTGATTTGACCTTTCCTTAAATTTTTCCTCAAGTTCCCTGGTTTTTTGCTTTTTCGCACCGGCTTTTTCGGTCAGGTCATACAAAAGCCTGATTGAGATGTAAAGCAAGACACAACCAACAAAAAATTTGAAATTTTTCGGATCCGGAAGGTATTTAATTCTAAAAATAGCACCGATAAAGACGCCCGGTAATGTGCCTACAATTATAACCCAGGCCAGAGGCCAGGCCATTCTCCCTTCCCTGATATATAGATAAACTCCGCTGGGTATCGCAACGATGTTGTAAACCAGATTTGTCGGACTAACCGCAGGGCTGATAAACCCTAAAATGCTGATTTGAAAAGGAAGAAGTAAAAAGGCGCCGGATACCCCTCCCATGGACGTAAAAAAGGAAACAATAAATGCAACTATAAACGGAACTAAAGGAAAAACTTCAACGCCCGATACCGGGAAAACCATAACTGCACCCCTTTTCATTGCTTTTTGTTTCGGTTTCTGTCAGCCAAATTGTGCATACCGATAGACTTTTTCCATTCGGCCCGGCCAGTTTTCCTCTAATTTCATACATCTGACCAACTCTAAAGCCGACCATCAACCATGTGGTTGACAATAAGTCGATAAAAATATACGGCAACCAAAGCTTTTATTCATTTGGAGTTTTTAATTTTATCAAGACACCGTAATTTTTAAATGTTACGTCTGCACTCGGCCGTTTCGCCAATGGATTACTGTAAATATCTTCAAGACTCCTTACAATCTGCTTAAGATTTTCACTACTTGTCAGTGATTCAATGTCAATGTCTTTAATTGATGCTATCTGTTCCGGTGCTTGAGATTCAAGCATTTCATACCTATCTTCAAATTCGTCTGCAGCAAGCTGTGAAGTTAAGATGATGTAGTCATCCACCCGCTGGCCCCAATCTTTCAATTCATGTTTTGCAAGTAAAGATTCTTTCATGGTATTTCCTACAAAAAGCATTAAATCCTTTACTTCTCTTGCTTTAAAACCCTTAATATAGCGTCTATAAGCAATTTCCTTGGCATAGCTCGGCATTATGGACCTGTCTCTGTTTTTAACTGTGGTTGCAACCAATTGATAGTTCAGAGTGATATACCATTTAAGCAATTCACGATCCATTTTACGGTAATTGGGGAAACGGTGTTTATTTTGGGGGCTAATTACTTCTTGTATAATTTTATCGACTAATAATTCACGCGATTCTGTCAGGATATCGTAAATTGTAGTGCTTTTTCTGTACGCAACCTTTTTGACAAGAATTTCATTGCGAAATGTCCAGTCGTTCGGATAGTTGGTCATTTTTTCGGTCAAAAACAATAACCGCCGTAATATATGCCACCGCGGAGTGGGCTTCCAACCAAGGGCATTGTATGTTGCAGAAGCATCTACACAGAGCTTTTTATCAATATACTCTGCCATCCATGGTCGTTCCAACGTTTTTTTGCCTTTAAGCCAACCGAAAAACGAAATAATAATCAGACCTAAATAAGCCATGGGTTTTGGTATTAGGAACGATTTAAGGCCATGTCCATAATAGTATCGTGTAACGGCTTCAAAAAGCTCATTATGTGAAACACTTCCATTTGGACTGGCATTATAGGTCGCCAGACGGGGCAGGGTATCGCTAATGTCGATAATTCGTATAAATAATTTAATAAGGTCCCTAATATGGATGTAGGGAATAGCCGATTCGCCATGCCCGGATACAATTCTCGACATAAGTTTATTGGAGGACAGCCAGGATTTTAACAACATATATAACATGGGATATTCGCACCAGTCACTGAATACGGCAGCTAAACGTAAAATTGAGCATGGAAAGTGTTCCGAATATTCCTTGATAAGCAATTCCCCTCTCCTTTTGCTGCAGGCGTAAGGAAAATCCTCATCAGCAGGACTCTCTTCAGTTATTGCTTTCCCTTTGGGAGGAAATTTGCAGGCAGCCACTGAACTGGAAAAAATAAAACGCTTTATTTCCAGCATCATTGACAACTCAAGGATATAGCGTGTGCCGATTACGTTGACATGCTCATATACAGGGTTTTCTTTCTTAGTAAAGTCGTAATACCCGGCCAGATGCAAAACATAATCCGCACCCCCTTGATCTTTGATATACTTAAAAACATTTAGCAAATTTTCCCATTTTGTTATGTCCGCCTGCAGCCAATGTATATTATCATTATATGGGATACCGGCCTCTTTTTGACTGCGGCGTGCGATACAAAATAAGCGATATTGTTCGGATACGGCAATGACAAAATGCCTTCCGATAAAACCGGATGCTCCGGTTACAACAATTGCCGGTAATATCTTACTCATTTTATATACCTATTACTGTTGCACCTTGTTTGATAATGAAGATGATACTGTAAAGCTGTAAAAATCATAAGCCACATCGTAATTGAATGCACTGCGACCAGCCATAATACCGTTGCAAGCAATTTGTCCGGGTGCCTAAACAAAATATCTTTTACGTATCTTCCCATAATACTCAGGTTATCATAATATGTTATTCAAATCCATTACTTAAATGAAAGATTTAAAAAAAAATCAGGCAGATACGAATCTCCTTTCTGAAAAAATTGTTAAATGTTATTCTGAAAAAAGAATTAGGTTTCTTGGGGGTTAAACCTATCCCTCCCTTCCGGCTCCTCTTTGCCAGAGGGGAGTCATACAGGGGTGCTAACCCTGAATGCAACCGTCTTAAATCTCTTCAGCAAAGGTCAACCGGGGGAGGGAGAGGGGGGAACTATATGTTATTATTAATCTTGATCAAAAACCTTGTTGGGATAGCGGCCCAATTGCTGTATCTTTGCATCCCGTATTTTTTTATCATGGGCGGACTTCTTCTCAAACGCCGCCCCTATTTTTTGCAATAGTTCCTCAAATTTAAGCGGTTTCAGACAATAATCAAAAGCACCCAGCTTCATCCCCTCAATACTGGTTTCCACCGAAGCGTGTCCCGTAAGTAAAAGAACTTCGGCCAGGGGCTGAATCTTCTTGATTTCCAACAATGTTTCTATACCATCCATCCCTACCGGCATTTTTATGTCGAGTATAATTACATCAAATAATTGTTCCTTTAAAAGGGCAACGGCTTCTTCTCCGCTGGTCACACCGATTGCATCCAGTTTTCTCTTTTTCAGTCGATTTACAATTGTTTCTGAAAAATCAACCTCATCATCAACGACCAGTATTCTGAACATATCTATTTTAATCTCCTTATTATTATTTTTCCGGAATTTTAATAGGAAGCTTAACGCTGAAAACAGCCCCTTCTGATATTTTGCTCTCCACTTTTATGGTACCGCCTAGTTTTTTAGTAATAGTATAGCTCACAGACAGACCGAGACCAATCCCTTTGCCGGTTTCTTTGGTTGTGAAAAAGGGATCAAAGACCTTTTTCAGATGTTCTTCGGCGATACCCGGACCGTTATCTTTTATAGTGACTACAATCTGAGAATCCTTTTTCCGCGTTTTGACTTCAATCAATCCATCCTTTTCGACGGCATCAATCGCATTATTTATCAGGTTCAAAAACACCTGCTGAAGCTGAGATTGATCACTTGCGATAATCGGCAGTTCAGACTGGAAATCTTTGCTTATTTCGATGTTGTTTGTCTGGGCATGACTTTGCAAAAGCTCTAGGGTCTGATTTAACACATTATTAATATCAACATCATCTAAACGATGCTCCATCTTTCTTGCAAATCCGAGCATATTATGGGTGATTTTGCGAGCCCTTTCCACGTGCTCTTCAATTTTATTTACGGATTGTTCATACTCTTTAAAATTTTCACTCTCCTGAAATTCCTCTTCGTCCAGCAAATCCTGCATCCATCCTGCTTTTTCACCGATTATCGCAAGGGGATTGTTAATCTCATGAGCAATTCCGGTAGCCATCTTTCCCAGGGCAGCCATTTTATCAGATTGAATCAGTTGTTCATTAAGTTCGCTAATCCCCTTTTCAGCTTCTTCCAGGTGCTTGAAGATGATGCGCATCACAAAAAAGGTGGTCAAAATTATTGCCAGACAGCCAAAGACGATGATTATGATTTCCGTATTTCTGGTTGTCAACAACCCGCCTTTCTCATCTCCGACGTCCTGGGTGATCACAAGAAGCCATTCGTTATTTTTCAACCAGGTTCCGGCAACATGTTTGGTTTTGCCGTCAGCCTTAATTTTATCGACAACCGTAGTGCCTTGACCAAAAAGTGTCAGGTCCAGATTTGATTTGCCCAATATCTTACCGGAAAAACGAGGGGCTGTCTGATAAATCCCGTTTTTATCGATGATATAAGCATCACCTGACTTGCCTGTCTGGGCGGTCCTGACAAGTTTATAAAATATGTTCGAATCGACGGTTGCCCTCAAAATCCAGCCCCTGCCGTTGCTGTATCCGCGCACAGCAATAACAAAATGCTGCAATTGCCGGTATCCCATGTAAACATTACTGATATATTTACCCTTAGTCATAACCTCATTAAACCAGGCCTGTTGAAAATAATTTAATCCTTTGAGGTTATACGGCCCGGCATATGCCAGGTGTTGACCAGCGCTGTCGATAACACCTAAATCAATCAGGCCGTCCGTACGCCGGCTGATTACCTTAAATATTCGGTTAAGATTCTCTTGCTGTTTTAAATAATCAAAAGTATGAGTGTCCACAATGGTGGCAAGGATGGCGGTTCGTTCCCTTAAAAAAACTTCGCATCAGATTGGGATCGTGCCCGGTATTTTATCTGATCTTCAATCTTTTCACCATATGTTCTGGCGAACCGATAATAAATTGTTTCTCCAAGAGAGACCAGAGGAATAATAGAAACACACAGGATGATGAGCATGATCTTTCTTTGAAGATTTCGATATATTGATTTTCTTTTATAAAACATTATTAAAATTTTCCTGCCTACCCTTTTTAATAAGGTACAAGTAAAGAGAGCAATCTCCATGCCAAATATAGCAATAGGGGAAGGTATGACTAACATTCTAAATCAATTGGATTTATTTTAATGCGGAATATTTTTAAGATGAGATTTGCGGGAGTATATGTCAGGTTTATTTACACATTGTAAAAAAAATGGGGACAGGCTGAAGCTGTTCACATGAAATGCAAACCCTTGATGAATTCGAGTTGTTATGAATTCATCAAGGATGGTCTTTAAACGATTGGTTCGGGGAAAAATTCCGGGTTAGAAAGCACCACCACTTCTCCTTACAAGAAGCTTGGCTTCGGCTTTTCTGATCCTCTCTTCCTGCTCATCCTTTCTCTTTCTGGCCCCTTCCAGCTTGGCGGCAAGGTCACTGAAATCCGCGGGTTTCATAAGATAATCAAAAGCCCCTAATTTCATTCCCTCAACGGCGGTTTCGGTACTTCCGTGTCCGGTAAGCAGGATAACTTCTATAATAGGATATTGTTTCTTTATTTCTCTTAAAGTTTCGATACCATCCATACCGGGCATCTTGATATCTAAAATGACCACGTCAATACCGGTTTTTGCTAAAGTATCGAGTCCTTCCTGGCCGCTATGAGCAACTGTAACTTTTTCGCCTAATTCAATTAACCTTAAGGAAAGCATCTCTGCAAAATCTTCCTCATCGTCGACTAAAAGCACCTTTGTTGGTATCTTTATCATATTTTTTCTCCTTTATATACTTATTGTGTTGAATTGCTCTGTTCCGCCAAATGTTCTAAAAACTGAATACGTTCATCCTGGTCCAAGTCCTTTTTTATTTTAAAATATCTTGGCAGCATGATGTAAAAGCTGGCGCCGTTACCTAACTTGCTTGTCACTTCGATTATTCCTCCCAATTTTTCAACAATGCCCCGCGTGACGAATAATCCAAGGCCTGTCCCTTCACCAGGGGGTTTAGTGCTGAAAAAGGGCTCAAATATCTTATTTAAGTTCTCCTTTGGAATACCCTGTCCTGTGTCTTGTACTATGAGAGTTATTGTTTCATCCATAGCTTCAAGCCTGATAGTTATTTTGCCTCCAACATTTGTTGCATAAATGGCATTGGTTAAAAGGTTGATCAGCACCTGTCTCAACTGGGATGGATCACTCCAGATTGTGTTTTTGTCAGGGGCTATTTCCCGTACAATTTCAATGTTTTTATACACAGCTTCCATGTTTACAAGATTAATGCCTTCCTCCACCAATTCCATAATATTCACTTCAGAAAATACAGAGTCATCTTTTCTGGCAAACCCCAAAAGCTGGTGTGTAATTCTCTTTGCCCTCATAACCCCCTTTTCTATTTTATTCAGGGCTTTTTCAAAGTCCTGCTTGCGGGGCATTTGTGCCATTTCTTCTTTGTTTACAATCAGCTTCAGCCAGCCGGCAGACTCGTTTATAATTGCCAACGGATTATTAATCTCATGTGCCACACCGGCAGCCAATGTTCCCAAAGAAGCCAGTTTTTCAGTGGTCACCATTTGCATTTCCATGTGTTCTCTGAATTCGGCTTCTTTGAGCTTTTCTTCTTCCCGCTCTATTTTTTCATACGCCTGCTTGATCTTGCCAAACAAATGTTCAAATTCTATGGGTTTGCTAAGATAGTCAAAAGCGCCTGTCTTAATTCCATGAACACCATCCTGAGTCGCCGCATGACCGGTTAAAAAAATAACTTCGGTTTTTGGATATCTTTTCTTGATATGATGAAGCACCTCAATCCCATCCATACCTGGCATCTTAACATCCAATACGACTACATCCATTCTTTTATTTTCAAGAATGGAAAGCGCTTTTTCTCCGTTTTCAGCCTGCTCAGGAGAAATTCCTTTTTTTGTCAGACGTTTGGCGAGGGTTTGACGAAAATCATCTTCGTCGTCAACAAGAAGAAGGCGTATGTTTTTCATATATGCTTTTCTCGGTTTAAAATTACATGTTACAAAATAAGATCTGAAAATATTATAATACGTTAGCTTTTTGATAAAATCAACGTTACGAAATATTTAATTTGATTACACCAACCCCAATATTTTCCACCATATGGATGCCACTAATATTAAAATGAACAATAAAATCGGAGTGGCAACAAGTCCCACTTTGGTAAGATCGGCAGCCTTAAAATATTTATAGCTGTATGAGATGGCGTTGGGCGGACAACCGATCACTAAAAGCATGGCAAATGAAGTGGCCGTTCCAAGACATAGCGCTATAACCGTTGGGTCTACCCCCTCCAGCCTGGCCATGGGAATCACGATGGGCAAGATCAAGGCCGCGGCCGCGACGTTGGCCATGGCATTTGTAACCAGGGCTCCAAAAACAGCGACGCCGGCAAACAGCAGCAACCAGCCTCCCCCCTGAACAAGAGGAAAGAAAAGATTGGCAAAATAAGTGGCCGCTCCCGAGTAGCCCATGGCCAGACCCAGGGAAATGCCGCCGCCGAAAATAAAGAGGGCGGTTCCCCATTCCAGGTTGTCATTGATATCCTCCCATTTCAAAATACCAAAAAGGACCAGGGCGGTAACTCCCAGCATTCCGGTAATCGAGTAATGTATACCATGAAACCCTTTAGTGAACCACAGGGCAAATGTTAGCCCGATAATAATTAGAGTCTTTTTTTCAAGAGCGGTCCAGGGGCCGATTTCCTCATCAAATACAGGCAGTTTATACTTGGGATTAGGACGAAAAACCAGATAAACGATGGAAACTGCCACTGGTACGCAAATAATTGCCGCCGGCATGGCATACTTTATCCAGTCGAAAAAGCTGATCTCCAGACCTGTAAATTCCTTAAGAAAAGCGGCCGCCACCATACAGCGGCCACCACCGATCAACGATCCCATGCCGCCGCAAGAACAGGCAAAGGGAAGGGACAGCATCATAAACTTGGCCGTCTTTGTGTGGGGTTCAATGCCGGCAGCCCTCATCAGAGGAAGCATGGTTATAATTCCAATTGCGCATGCCGCGGCATCATGCATAAAGGAAGAAGATATGCCTAAACTGATGGCAATAATAAAAGTGAACTTGGTAACACTGGTTCCCGCTTTCTTGACAATAAAATACCCGAGCCGTTTTGTAATCCCCGCTTTATCCAGCGAGATGGCAAAGATCAGACAGCACATGATAAAGACCACCACCGGATGCATATAAGGCGCCCAGGCTTCTTTGACGTTGCTGACTCCCATGACGACCAAAAAGACGCCTATACAGATGGCGGTGATTTCCAGGGGTATGGGTTCCACCACAAAAAGAAAAATGAGCACCACCAGCACTACTAAAAACCGCTTGGCTTTGGGGGAAAGACCGTTCACATAATCAACCTCAACCCCTTCTATTTTTAACTGTGCAGCCTTATCCTTTAAAAACTGGGCTGTAGATTCCGGACTTTTGGGATTTATTGCTTCCACGATATATTCTTTGGCTTTTTCCTTTTCAGCGGGAACTAAGGCAAACTGTTGGCTTACGTCCTGTAATACTAATCGCCCCTGATCACCGGTTATTTTAAATTTTGTTCCTTCCGGTCTGGGTAAGAAAAAAACAATAATGCCGAGTGCAACTGCAAAACATAGTTGAAACTGCTTTGTTTTGAAAAACATTTTATCTCCTTTCAATTTCGTTTTTGTTGTCGATATGCTTCTTTGATTTTAGCAACAAGTTCTTCAAGATCGCAGGGTTTAGTCAGGTAATCAAAAGCGCCGAAATTAATACCGTCTCTGGCCGCTTCTTCGGATCCATGGCCTGTGAGCATAATCACGGCAAGATCCGGAACTATTTTTTTGAATAGTTTTAAAATTTCGATGCCGTCCATACCCTCCATCTTCAGATCCAGGACCACCACATCAAAGTCAGCCTTTCTCAGTGCCTGTAAAGCATCTGTTCCACTGTATGCTTTGGTTACATCAATGTTTCGTTTTGACATCCTCTTGGAAATGATATCCACAAAACCCTTTTCATCATCCACAAGAAGCAGTCTAATCCGTTTATTTTGGTTTTCAGACATGATATTTTCCCCTGCAATTTATTAGAGAGAACTATCGACAAATAGAACTCCTCAATAAGTTCATATACAGGTCCTTCTTTATTTTGAGCTTCTGGTTTTCAGCTATGAAGAGCGTTTTGTATCGGAAGCCGGATTCGGAATGTAGTCCCCGAACCGATTACGCTTTCAACATCTATTTCCCCCCCCATTTTTTGAATGATGCCGTAACAGATGGACAGCCCAAGGCCGGTTCCTTTACCAATCGGCTTTGTGGTAAAAAACGGTTCAAATATCCTGGACAGGTTGGATTCCGGAATGCCCGGGCCATTATCAGTTAGCTTAATCACAACGAAATTTTCCTCCAACCCAGTGGTTATATTTAAAAGCCCTCCCTTGTTTTCCATGGCATCGACTGCGTTGTTGATCAGATTTAAAAGCACCTGCTGAATTTCTGACTGTGCCAGATATATGGTAGTAAGATCCTCTTGTAAGTTTGTATTGATTGTTATCTTGCCGTATTTTGCTCTTTGTTCTGAAAGTTCGACCAGTTCCTTAATCAAATCGTTGATCTGTATTTCCTGAGCCCTGGAGTCAGTCTTTCTTGCAAAACTGAGCAGTTTGTGTGTAATTTCTTTACAGCGATGCCCCTGGGTTTTAATCTGTTTTAAGGCCCTTTCAAATTCATTCAGGTTCTCGCTTTCACCAAATTCTTCCTCTTCAAGCAAGTCCCCAATCCAGCCTGCTTCTTCAACCATAATTGCCACAGGGTTGTTGATTTCATGGGCTATTCCGGCGGCCAGCTTACCGACTGATGCCAGTTTGCCCGTTTCGATAATCTGTTTGTTCATCATCTCCTTTTCTTGATCTGCAACGGAAATACGATTAACCATTCTCTTTGAAAGAATGAATGCGGTTAAGACAATTCCGAAGGCGCCCAATAAAAGAATAGCAATGGCAACGCAAACCGTTTTGTTGAGATCCGAAAAGGCATCTGAGGCTAATTGTTGATAAACCAGAAGCCAGTCTCCATTTTTGAGAAAGGCCGCAACATAAAGGTTTTTTTTGCCTGATTCATCTTTCTTTTCAATCATATGGACTTTTTTCAGATCACCTTCTTTTATCTTTAAGAAATCCCGATAAGGCCCTTTTTTCGGAGTGATATTAAAATAAGGTTTAGTCTGAAATTTTCCTTCCCTGTTCAAGATATATGCAAACCCGGTTTCGCCTATACGGATATTTTTAACGAAGTTATTAAAAGCCACAAAATCAATGGTAGCTCGTAGAATCCACTGTTCGCTCTTCCAGTTATCCCTGACAGTCACAATAAAATGAGGAAGACCACGCAGCCCCAGGAAAACGTCACTAATAAAATACTTGGACTTGATAGCTTTTTTGAACCATTGTGCATCAGAGTAGCGTGCCTTTCCTAATTTAAAGGGTCCGGCATAGGCCACCTGAAATCCCTGTGCATTGACTACACCAAGATCCACGAAAACAGGGCCAAACTCTTGCTGCAGCATAACCAATTTATCCTGAAGAAAAGACTCCTTCGTCAACTCTTCACAACAGAAAACTTCCGCAAGGAATCGAATATCTCCTAATTTTTCCTTTAAAAAATTGTCGATATTCTGTTTATGCTTTAGCACCAACTCTTCAAGATGAGCCTCTACCTTTTCATGATAGGATGAATTGAACTGATAAAGGATGATGCTGCTGACCATGATCAGGGGTGTAAATGAAACAATGATGATGGTTAAAAGCATTTTTCGGGTTAATGATCGGTAATAGCCCCTGCTATCGTGCTTAATATTTTTCATATTAGAGTTTTCCCGAATATTATTGAGATTTTGCGTGTGTTTTTAAACTTTTGGGGTGCGATTTCAACAAGAGTTCATAGACAACCTTTTTTAAAGTTTCACTGCTGTTTCCTTGTTTTGGTACAAACGTTGCTGACCTGTTAACTGTTGAAGATTCCTGATAATCAATAAGAAATCCATGAATTACAATCGGCAACGCGGGGATTCGATCTTCAAGCCTTTCGAACAAATTCACTTCGCTTGCATCCGATAAATCAGGATCAAGAATAATAAGGTCAAACGGTTCAGAGGAATAAACTCGATTCAATACTTCCCGAGCACTTTTCGCCAGCCTAACCTGGTAGCCTTCTGCAGTCATCTCGCGCCTTAGAAACTTTCTGACGTGGGGGTTTCGGTCAGCTATTAATAGGTTGAATTCTTTTTTCATCAGCCATTCTTAATGAACACGTAAAAAGTAGTTTTTTAAACTCGTTAGAAAAAATTATTTTTTAAGAATAATGTATGATTTTAAAAAGCAATGTTTATGCCAGGATGGGATTCCAGGAAAGTGTTTTATAACTAATTGATAATATGCAGAAATATGTTAGAGAAAAGAATTGAGTTATTTGAGAATTAAAAGATTTTATGTCGGGTTTTTTTACAGTATGTAAAGATGTGAGGATTTATGACATTTTTAGATAACGGTACAATTGCAGAATTCATGGAATCGTTTGCATCAATGGTGATAACCGGTTAGTTCATCAAGTTTTGTAAGATCTATATTCAACTTATAACAACATTTGTGTGTTTTCAGGCAAAACAATACCCGTCACTTTTTCAATCCCACGTTCTTTGGAAATTGACAGACAGCGCTTTAGCAGTTCCGCTCCTATTCCTTTACCCTGCCAGGAATCTCCGACAATAACGGAAAATTCTGCGTGTTTTCGGTTGTAAACATCGGTGATAACGCGGGCAACTCCCAACATTTTTTCATTGGGTTCCGGCTCCCAGAGCGCCACAAGTGCAATTTCCCTGTCATAGTCGATTTGAGTGAACCGGGCGAGCATTCTATGCGGGAGTTGCTTTAACGGACTGAAAAATCGAAAATAAACACTCTGTTTTGAAAGAGATTCAAAAAGCTGCACTAAAAGTGGGGCATCTTCAGGTCTTATGGGCCGGATGAACAATTCACACGCGGGCATCAACTGCACAAAAATCGTTTTTTGTAACCATAAGCGGGTTGATGTCCAGTTCCTCGATTTCCGGAAAATCGGTTACGAGCTGGGACAAACGAATCAAAATTTCTTCAAGCAATGTCAAATTGGCCGGTGGATGGTTTCGATAGCCCTCAAGCAGACGATAGACCTTGGTTTTTTCCATAAGACTTCTGGCCAACAGGCGGTTTAACGGCGGTAAAGCGATGGAGCGATCTTTTAGAACTTCGGCCATAATCCCTCCCATACCAAAGAGAATCACAGGCCCGAAATCCCGATCCCTTTTGGATCCTAAAATGAGTTCATACTCCGGGCGGAGCATGGTCTGAATGGTTACCCCTTCAATTTCGGCTTCAGGGTTGAGGGATCGAGCGCTTGCCATGATCTTTTTAAACGCCTCATGAACATCAGTCTCATTTTTTAAATTCAGCAACACCCCATTGACATTAGTTTTGTGTATAATATCCCGGGAATAGATCTTCATAGCTACGGGAAAACCTAACTCCCGAGCTTTTTGCACCGCTTCCGCATCTGTGACAGCTATTTTCGTTAAATTAACGGAAATGCCATAGGCTGAAAGCAGATCCTTGGACTCGATTTCTGTGAGAAGAAAATTCTTATTTTTAATCCCCTGATCCAATAGGATTCGGGCTTTTTCATGATCAAATTCTATCTTTTTAGGAAGATTGGCCGGAATCTGCTGAAGCATTTTAACATTTTTGGAATATCGATATAGATTCATAAATGCTCTTACGGCACGTTCCGGCGTATCAAAGGTCGGGATGCCCTCACGATTAAATATTTCCTTTGCTTTTTCCACATCTCGCCCGCCCATCCATGAAGTGAATACAGGATAAGGCTTGCCCTTCAGGTGACCCGCGAGGGTTTCAGCCACATGAGTTGGACGGGTCATGGCTTGAGGGGTGAGTATAATTAAAAGCCCTTTCACTTCAGAAGCTTTCAGGCAGATGTCCACCACCCTCTGGTAACGTTCCGGAGATGCGTCTCCCAGAATATCAATAGGATTTGTTTGACTCCAAAAAGGTGGAAGGAATTCATCCAGTTTCCGGATGGTTTCAGGGCGTAAAGGAACCGGATCAACACCATAATCGAAAAGAGCATCAGCAGCCATAACCCCCGGGCCACCAGCATTGGTGATAATTGCCAGACCAGGATCCAAAGGTCGTGGTTGTTTGGCCAGAAGTTCTGCACAGTCAAAAAGTTCTTCAAAGGTTTTGACCCGAACAATTCCTGCCCGTTCGAAGGCCGCATCATAAACAGCATCTTCTCCGGCAAGAGAGCCGGTATGAGTAGCAGCGGCTTTGGCACCTGCCTGCGTACGTCCCGCTTTTACCGCGATAATCGGTTTTACCCGTGATACGGCCCGGGCGGCACTCATAAGATTTCTGAACCGGCTTAGGCTTTCAATATACATGATTATACTATTGACTTGATAATCTCCGCCCAGATAATCGATGACATCCCCAAAATCCACATCCAGCATGGAGCCGAGACTCACAAAGTAGCTAAACCCAATTTTTTCTTTGATAGAAAGGTCAAGAACGGATGTGCAAATTGCGCCGCTTTGGGAGACAAACGCCATCTTTCCGGGAAGGGGCATATGACTTGCGAAGCTGGCATTGAGTTTGGCCTGACTGGCCTGACTGCAAACAATCCCAAGACAATTGGGACCGATAATGCGAATGCCCGAGTCCTTTGCTTCATTCTTGATGGCCGACTCCAGTTCCCGGCCTTTTTTTCCTGTCTCTTTTCCCCCTGCCGAAATGATAACAACGCCTCCCACCCCGGCCTTTTTACATTCTTTAACGATTTGAGGCGCCGAGGCGATAGGAGTCGCCATGATCACAAGATCAACAGGGTATTCGAGTTCCAGAAGCGAAGGGAATGCGTGTAGTTCCCATATTGTTTTGTGACGCGGGTTAATGGGATAAACTTTCCCCGGATATCCCCCCTGAATTAAATTGCGCATAAGGGCGGAACCAATACTTCCGTCTCTTTGGCTGGCTCCCACAACAGCAATCGATTTGGGGTGAAAAATTTTGTCCAGATTAATAGCGCTCATGATCGAAAAACCTTTTACCTAAGTACATGTATTCGTAAGTATGGTGACGTATTTATAACTTGGTTTATTCATTCTGTGTATGCAAAAGTGTAAAGTGCATAAAGTTAAGGTATTCTATCAATTTTAATTATAATTGATCGCGCTGAAAGCGCGTTCCTCAACTTTAGCTCACTTTAGGCACTTCAAACTTCAAACTTTTGGACTTCAGCTTATATGGGATAGTTGTGCTGACAAAAATACGTCATCGAAATTACTAATTAGAGCACTAAGTCACCACCCATAACGCTCTGTTTCTAATCGTCTGAATTACCTTCTTACTTACTCTTCCCATAAAAAATTCCTCCACCCTGGACAACCCTCTTCTGCCTAAAACGATTGTTCCGTAATCTCCGGTTCTGGCTTCTTGGACAATCGCTTGTGCGCGACTATGAGCGTCTGAAATGACTTTGGTGGTTATTTGATTTGATTTGAATCCTGCGTTTGTCAAACAACGTTTTGCTTTATCAAATGCAGAACTTATTTCCTTCTCAGCAGCTTCAATATGAACTTTGGGTAAAAAAAGATCCGGGATTTCTGCCTGAAAATACCTGACACCTCTAATGACATGGAACAAGGTTATGTTGAAATCGAAACCACCCAGTGTTTTTGCCACATATTCTACAGCGCGCATGGCATTCTCCGAGCTATCGAATGATACAAGAATGTTTTCATTAAGGGGAATTCTGCCGATCATCAAAACAGGGAGAAAAGTCAGTTTCTCAATGATTTTTGTGGCCACGCTCCCCACAACAATCTCTTTATAGGTACTCATGCCTTTTCGTCCGACAACCACGCAACTGTAACCCTCTTTAGCTTCCTGGATGATGTCCCTTGCAATTCCTTTTTTTCTGTTATGGATGTTTATGGTAACTGAATCTTGTGAAAGGCCTGAACGGAGAAGGATCTGCTGCGCCTTATCCATGTATTCCCGAATCACTTTTCTTCTTTGCATCTCCCAGGCTTCGACTTCCCTGGCGGATTGAGCAAACAGGGGATCTTTGGCAAGATCCCGATAAGACTCTGGTATGCTGCTGAAAACATTAAATAGAACCACCTTCATTTTATGAAACGGGGCCAGGTTGCTTACATACCGTACCGCACATAAGGCATCCTCAGATCCGTCAACAGCTAACAACAACTTTTTTTGAGTCTGACTTTTCATCGCTGAACCTCCCTTCTTCACCCCACCCCCCTGTGCCCGCTTGTGCCCAAGCCCTCCTCGCCTTGCCTGGCGGGCGAATTTGCAATGGCAGACGGTCACTCCCCTGCCCTTCAAGGAGAAAGGCCGGGTAGGGGCGGTTAATTTAAATCTTTTTCGAAAAATTGCGTAATACCGATTACAAAATGGCTTTTTACGAGTTTATTAGTAGTAAAGCAACAGTTGTGCCAGAAATGGGAAGAATGACTGAGATGTTCTAACAGATAGTAAATATTAGAAATTAAATAATATGCATGAAGGGTTTTTCTAAAATAAAAGTGTCTCTGCCTGTCAGATATTTTTACAAATTGTAAAAAAAAGGATTTTTTATCCCATATTACTATAACCCGCCCTAAGCTACTTTCCACATTGTAAAAAATACTGACAATTCTATTTCCCATATTTTGCATGAAGCGTTTCCTGATGACAATAATAGTTGCGCTTTGCCACCCAATCCGCCCTTCGCGTTATGCAATATGGATTTTTGCTTTCACATTACATGCCTATAATCTAACCGTCTCTCCGTGAACGAATGAGCAGCAGGGGGCGATCTATACGTTGCAACACCCCGGCCGCAACGCCTCCATAAAATGCCCTTAACAAAGCGCCGTGGCCGTGACTGGCCATGGCCACCAGCCCCACATTTTCTTTTTCGGCAGTATCGATGATTGCTTTCGTAACCGGACCATGGCCGATGAGAGTTTGAACCACGATGCCCTTTGCACGAAAATCCTTCTGAACAGAGGCGAGATAAGACTCTATTTGCTTCTTGTTATGATTGCGTTCTTCATGGTATTTTGCCATATCAATAGTCTCATCATATCCCAACATAAGCGCCGGTTCTTCAACCATAAAAAAAATCACTTTGGTGTTTAAAGATAGTGCGAGGTTTTCCACATAAGGCAATATTGCCTCAGCTCGTTTCGAGCCGTCCAATGGAACCAATATGATTTTATACATCTTTCTCTCCTGTATCTATAAAATTAAATTCAATCGCACCCATAACTAACCGATCGGTAAGGAATTAAAGCGAAAAGGGGCAGGCAACTAAATTACTTGAGTTGCCCGCCCCTCACTGACTCGTTATTCCCTTTCATATTTAAAAGAAATGTTTACCCTCGTACGATAAGCAGCCACTTTACCATTCTCGATCTTTAAGTCTAACTTGGTAATTTCCGCGACTCTAAGATCTTTTAGACTTTTGGATGCTGTTTCTACAGCATTTTTAGCGGCATCCTCCCAAGAAGAGGCGCTTGTTCCTACTAACTCAATGATTTTATAAGTACTATTGCTCATGCCGGATCTCCTTTACTGTGTATTCAAAAACATTTGCTTTAGTAAAATGTATATTTTTTCCTAAGCCTTTGTTTTTTAAAACAATCTCCTTTAAGACCATTACCCTCGTGGTCAACAAAATTTTTTATCCCGGCAGAGCGGTTATAATTGTGGGGGCCTTGACCATTGCATGAATTTGCCGTTTGGCGATTTTATAGCGCTCAAAATAGATTTTTGCGACCTCTTTCATAAATTTATACCCTATTTCAGGATATTTTTGAAAGAGTTCAAACAATTTATCGGCATCAATCGCCATAACTTCAGAATCTTCCATACATACGGAATTCAATGTATACTCCTGTGGTTTCATGAAACAGGCAGTGCCAAACAGATCGCCCTTCTCTCTTGATTCAAAGGAGATGCCTATGGTATCTCCCGGAGCTATCTTTCTCATGCTGACGAGTCCCCTGGTAACCAGAAAAATATGGTTGGCTCGATCCCCCTCCTGATAGATCTGAGCTCCCTTTTTGAACGTTTGTTTTTCCGTGATTTTCGCAATCTCTGCCAATTGATCTTCTGAAAACAGACTAAATGTATCGAATTTTTTTAAATCGTTAAGTTCTGCCATGGATAGCCTCCTTTTTTTTGAGAAAGTTATTAAGAATTATTTCCGGTTAGAATCCGAGCGTAACCCACCCACTTTTCTTAAAGCAACAACCATACCAAATTAAAACTTCCTTGAAACATATATTTAACCTGCTGATATGATGTAGATATAGCGTTTTAAAAAAATATGGCGATTAAAATTTGAAATGAATGGGTGTCAGTCTTTTTTACAGGTTGTAAAATCAAGGTAGGTGGAAGCTTCTTTTTACAATTTGTAAAAAAAGCAGACAGGTATCTTTACCATCTATGATGTCACTTTTTATCCTTACAGTAAAAAAGTGTGTAATTTCAGGTAGATTACATTCAGGTTTCTTTCGGTCTCCTATGGCACAATAGTTGCAGAATGATAATTTTAGAAAATATTTACCATTCTTCAACACTCAGAATTTGGGAAGATCATTTATTGTAAGACCTACAGGAAACATATGAAATAAATGATTTTTAAAAGCTCATCCCAAGCCTAAAAAAAGGAGGTGTAGTATGGTACAAACCGGAGGTATAAAATATAGGCCGGGTATGTATACACACAAAAGACCAACCGGCTCTCAATTGGCCAATAAACATTTTCGAGATCTGGAGAAAAAATTTATTGAAAAGAAAAAGAAAGAAAAAGAGCCGGAGATTTACCCCACGATCTGTTGTTCTCGAAAAATTGGGGTAGGAGCACTGGAAATTGCGGATATTGTAGCAAAAAACATCGACTATAAGGTAGTTGACAGGGAACTTCTGGAGCACATAGCCAAAGAGGCAAAATTGAGCCAAAAAACAGTCTCCTATTTTGACGAACGTTATCCAGGTATTTTAAATGAATTCGCAGCCTTTCTCTTTGCTGAGAAATCTTTTATCAAAAGTGATTACAACAGGCATTTATTTAATGTTGTGATTTCTCTGGCCGGTTTGGAACCCACTATTTTTGTGGGCAGGGGGACACATTTAATCCTGCCGCGAGACCGAGTCCTGGCAGTTCGATTTATCTGTTCGGACCAGCACCGGATTAAGCGGTTAGCCAGAATTTTGAAAGTGAAAGAAAAAGAAGCTGCTGACAAATTGCCTCAACTCGATAAGGAGCAACGCAGCTTTTTCAAAAAGGCTTTTGGCAAAAAAGATGCCGTGCCGTATGAGTTTGATATGGTTATTAATTGTGATTACATCAAAAACACCCAAGATGCTGCGGATATCGTCGAACAGGCCTTTAAAAGAAAGTTTGCCGAAGAACTTTCCTAGTTCGGACAAAGCCGGTCTAAAGATCCTGGTCCTTTGGGCCCGGATCTTTACTGCTCTCAACGGACCAGGTTTTTTTAAAAGATTGCCACGGACGAAACATCTCATGATCTATTACAGTGGCCTTGAGGTCACAATTCACAACCAATAGGTAAAAACAAGGCGGCAGAGAGGTAGATATATACGCAAATAATTATGTTACCAGATTGGTTAAAAAATTTAACCCATTGAATTTTCAGCGAATATTCTTTCTGTCTGTTTAATTAGAGTTTAAAATGCAAACCGACATTTCATTTTTACAACTTTCCATTTTGACTCTTTTGGGGAGTGCAACAATTATCGGATTCTATGTGGGTCGCCTGGCAAATCATATCAATTTGCCCACAATTATCGGTTATATGGCGTTAGGCATCATTCTCGGACCATCCATTCTGAATATTTTTGAAGAAGGCGTTATTCAACAGCTATCATTCTTGTCGGAGATTGGCTTAGGATTTGTTGCATTTACTATTGGTTCCGAGCTGAGTCTGGCTTCTTTAAAGCGTATGGGTCCCGGCATTGTCTCCATTATTCTTGCGGAATCTTTGATGGCCTTTCTGGTGGTCACAATTGCAATATATGTGCTCACTCGAGACCTGCCTTTAT
>JAFDBA010000294.1 GCA_019313505.1 Deltaproteobacteria bacterium | reverse complement strand
CCGGTTCCGTTAGAGATCTCAAGTTCAAACATATCGGTTTTAATTATCATTGTCTATTCTCCAAGTCGTTCAAGTTCTTTCATCCTACATCTCCCAGCTCAACATCAAGTCGCTTCAAGTTTTTTTAGCTTATTTCTGACATGCCGGTTTTTCGGATCAAGAATCAGCGCGTGTTTATACTCTTCTGTTGCCCGGTAAAGAATACCCATCCTTTCGTATAAGGATGCCGCAACAACTCTGATTTTTGCATTGTCGGGCAAATATTCAATTCCTTTCAACATGATGTTCAATGCTTCATCATATTGCTTTTGTTTTTCGAAATACCGGCCGGCCTTAAAAAAACAGCCTGCACTGACTTCCTCTTCTTTATCAAGATAAGTAAACGCATCTAAATAGGCGCGCTCGGCGTCATCCTGCATCCCCTTATCCAATAAAAATTCAGCCAAATATATACGCGGCTCTACTCTATGGGGAAGCGCATTTCTTATCTCATTAATATTCAAGCCTTTTTCATCCATAAAATCGATATAGGACCGGCTTTTTTTAACATTCAGTGAGATGGCCGTCCGCAGGGTGTCAATACCCCGATCTTTTTGACCGTTTGCCAGCAGCCATTCTGCGTAGGTCTTATATCGAACCGAACTGATCCGGTTATATTTTATTCCGGCCCGGATGAGTCTTTCCGCAGGTTCATTTTCACCGGTTTGGGACAGGAACATCCCGAAGTCCTGAAGCAGAGGTCCGTATGCCGGATTTCGATGGACTGCTTTTTTGAAATAAAACAGAGCCGCTTTAGGGTTGGACATCCGGACAGCTGATTTTGCTGCAAACCAGGGGCTTAAAAAGTCCAGGGGATCAAATTTAAAGGCTTTTTGTTCCATCTTGAATATTTCTTCTGTATGGTTCTCTGTAAGATCTTCAGCGGCTGAAAGCTTTGCGGCGGAAAAAAGCAGGGATTCGCCTTTTATGGTGCCCAGGTTAACTAATACGATAATGGGCACCACCAGGAGCATGCTCACCGCACCCGAATAAAACAGTTTTTCCGCACCTGATGCCATGGGTTTTAAGAGGGCCGATTTGAAGGTTGAAATCCGTAATGCTGTGGATCAGAATGGCAAGAATCCCGCAAATGCTCCCGATAGAGATATAAATGGAATAGGCTTCTCTTCTTTTGACAACGACCTTGTACGATTTCCAAATGATGGTTACCGGGATTCCAAAAAACAGTAAAAATCCTACAATTCCCCCGTTTACCAAAAACTCTAGATAATCGTTGTGCGCATGGGTCAGTCTTCGGCCAAAGGATTCGGACTGATATTTTGGATAAATATTGCCAAACGTTCCCATGCCGGTTCCGGTGATCGGAAAATCCTTGAACGCAGCCACACTGTCTTTCCAGTAAACCGGTCTGTTCTCGGTGATTTCGCCTTTGTCATTTCTTATATTTTCAAATTCTTTGAAAATCGGCTTCCATCCGAACCAGCCCACGGAAATCAGCAATAAAAAAATTAGCAACACAACGGTAATACCGGATGATCGGAGGGCACCTTGTTTCCGGGCGATCAGCAGGAAACATAACCCGGCGGATATACAAAGACTCACGGTTCCGCCTCTCGAAAGGCTTAAAAAAACGGATACCGCAACCAACAGGGAGGAAAACCCGAGCAGAATATGTTCACTGGTTCGGATTTGGCTGAAAAATTCTACTATTTTTTCTCGGATCGATGGATACGACACGCTGGGTTTATAAAACAGAAAAAGGGCAAAGATCACGGGGAAAATCATCTCCATGAGCCCGGCATAGTGATTATTATTAAAATAAGGGCCGAAAAAAGACGCCCGGGTTTCATAAAACCAGTAAATTTTATTGCCGGAGGTAAACTGCTGTAAAATGGCGGTCACGCCAAGCAGGGTCGCGAAAATTGCCAGATAATTGACGGTCTTTTTTAATAAGTATCGGTGAGACAGCAACTGAACCGTCAGAAGATAAACCCCTGCATAGGATAAATAGCGGAACAGTTCGGCAAGGGTTGCTTTTTTATTGATGGACAATGAGACCCAGGAGACCGGATCCACAATTCCGATGGTTTCACTATATAAACTGAAAGTTGACGGCGAAATAAGCTTGACCATGCCCATGGGCAGGGGAATCAGTTGAACCAATATATAGGCGGGAAAAAGCAGGATCAGAAAGGTACCCGGGGCCTTGTAAACGGTCTGGTTATTTATTCCCAGGGAATCAGTTGAACCAATATATAGGCGGGAAAAAGCAGGATCAGAAAGGTACCCGGGGCCTTGTAAACGGTCTGGTTATTTATTCCCAATGAAATGAACAGCAAAAGGGCCGCGCCAATGGAAACGGCCTCCATCACGGTAAGCGACCACGTGGAGACCGTTCCAAAGGCAAGGGGGGAAAATATCAAAAGAAAAATAAAAATTCGATAAGTAAGTTTTTCTATGGATCCACTCATAATAATTCAGGAATTGAAGAATTTAAGCCCCGGTGAAATATGCTGCGCTGTCATTGATATGAATTTCACGGGGTAAAAATTGAGGAAGAGTTGTCCCGACCTAAATTTGATTTGACGGGATCGTAAGGCGGATCATTACATCAGTTGACAGATTGTTATCTCTTGATATCTAAAAACACAACCTCACGGCTTTTAAACAACGTCAAGACATATTGCAGATTGTACAGGTCTATGGTTGGAGATTTCGAACCTAAATCGTAAAAAGTTTTGGGCTTCAAATTTTCATCGTTCAAGGCAGCAAATCAATACATAGGACTGAATGTCTGGAGTACTAACATAAATTAAGGGCAGGATCATTGCTGAACCTGCCCATTTGTCTTATTATTCGTCTTTTATTCAGTTCTTAACTTAGTTATAATAGCAATGGCCGCAATGATAAGAGTATCAGCAAGTTCATTGGAAATTTTATTTACTCGTTGTGCCTCAACCGCATTGATAAA
>JAFDBA010000173.1 GCA_019313505.1 Deltaproteobacteria bacterium | reverse complement strand
ATCATCATCCACCATGTCACATTTGTTTAAAAATACCACAATCTGAGGAACACCTACCTGACGCGCAAGCAATATGTGCTCGCGAGTCTGGGGCATGGGACCATCATCCGCACCAACTACCAAAATAGCCCCGTCCATCTGCGCAGCCCCGGTGATCATGTTCTTGATGTAATCCGCATGACCCGGACAATCAACATGAGCATAATGACGATTCAAAGTCTCATACTCAACATGCGCCGTCGCTATGGTGATACCACGCTCTTTCTCTTCCGGGGCTTTGTCTATCTGGTCAAAAGGTGGTTATCGCCGCCGTCAAGGTAGTCTTGCCATGATCTATATGACCTATCGTGCCCACATTTACATGCGGCTTGGTCCTCTCAAACTTTTTCTTCCCCATCTTTTTGTCCTCCCCTGGATTTTTTGAAAATTATCTTTTGCGTACAAATTTTGATGAACTCGTAAAAAGTTCGATTTAGACTGTCTCGTAAAAAGTATAATGGAGCCCACGACCGGAATTGAACCGGTGAACCTCTTCCTTACCAAGGAAGCGCTCTACCTACTGAGCTACGTGGGCGATCTTTGTTAACCCTCGTTTGGTTCTTTTCGAGCCGTAAGCCGACCTGTCCGGGTTACGACCCCTAAGTTCCGGTTTGGAGCGGGAGACGAGATTCGAACTCGCGACATTCAGCTTGGAAGGCTGAAGCTCTACCAACTGAGCTACTCCCGCACGTTTTACGCTGATTATTGCCTGAGACCTTTGCAAAACTCCCTCAAAAAGCCCAGTAAAAGTCATGCAGGAAGCCATGTAGTAATTATCGATCCCGATATACAAACCGAAACCTCCTACATACGACTTACTTTGAGGTTGGTGGTGGGGGGAGGATTTGAACCTCCGAAGGCTTCGCCGACAGATTTACAGTCTGTTCCCTTTGACCACTCGGGAACCCCACCCAAAATATATTCTGACATATGGAGCCAGAGACAGGAGTTGAACCCGCGACATCCTCATTACAAGTGAGGCGCTCTACCAACTGAGCTACTCTGGCCACGCATCTTTAACTTTCTATTTTCTGTATAACGTCAATACAACATAAAAAGCGGCCTCTTGATAAATCGTTCTTTTTACTTATATCTATAATAAATATCAACCTCTATTTTATGCTATTATCAACAGATATGGTAAATTATAGTGTTATATTGTGTTATTTCTTTAAAATATCGCCCGTTTTTATTCATTTAAACCTTATTCAATCTAAATACAAATAAGAATCTGGGCCGGGTTATATATATATTTTTGTCAAACTTTGTCAAAAACAATCTAAATATTGACAATTAGTACGACAGCAAGCGCCACATCCGAAAGTATATTGTACTATATCTTCATGATATTACGTCTTTTTTTGTTCCAACCCTCTTCTGCCTCTTTTGGCATGGGATTTGCTTGATAATATTGTATCAGTTCTTTTAAACAAATCGTTTTCAAACTAGCGGCAATATTTTTAAAAATTTAAATATTATAAAATTAATCGAAAATTATTCGGCAGATGCCCCCTGTCGGCACCTCAGGATAGAGCTTGTCGGGCTTTTTCAATAACATAAATCCTTGACAAGGGTGCTTATTTTTGTGTAATCGGACATCAAACCATAATAAAATCAAAATTGACACATCTTAGGTTTTATTTTCATTATCACCAAATGGATTAATTCAAGGGATCTGATTTGATAAAGTTGCAAATTCTCTTTCTGCCGGTTTTTCTGTTGTTTCTCTTATGCGGATGCATACAAACTCTGCATAAAACACCCGTTTCACAAGACGCAAATTACTCGCCGGCCCGGACCAGTGACTCCGATTCTGCTGAATCTATTGAAAAAATCAACCATAAAAACCAAAAATCTATACAGCAGAATGAAGATTATTTGCCGGCCCAGGCAAGTACCCCTGATTTTGCAGAACCTCCTGAAAAAGTCGCCCCTAAATATAAAAAAACCTCACCGATTGTTCCTTTGGTTGGAGAAAATAATATAGCTGAAAATTCTTCCCCTGAAAAAAAAATGCAACCTATCTTTGATGAAGCCCTTGATTTTTGCGAGGCTTCGCAGGATTTCTGGCAGAAAGGAGATCTTGAAAACGCCCTCGAAGCACTGGATCATGCTTATTCTTTAATTCTTAAAATCGATAACAATGACATTCCCAAGCTCATACAGCAAAAAGAAGATCTGCGTTTTATGATCTCAAAACGTATTCTTGAAATTTACGCATCCCGCAATATAGTTGTAAACGGTAATTATAACGCCATTCCCATGGTAATGAATAAACACATTCAGAATGAAATTGACCGCTTTACCAAAAAAGGCGAAAAAAAATTCTTTGTTGAATCGTACAAACGGTCCGGAAAATATCGATCACAAATTGTTTCTGCCCTTAAAGAAGCCGGCCTTCCGGTTGAATTGTCATGGCTCCCGCTTATCGAAAGCGGATTCAAGGTGAATGCGCTTTCAAAAGCCAGGGCTCTCGGCCTCTGGCAGTTTATCCCCTCAACAGGATATAAATTCGGTCTTAAACGTAACAAATACATCGATGGGCGGCTCGATCCGGTGAAATCTACCAAAGCCGCCATTGAATATCTATCGGAATTGCATCACATCTTCGGCGATTGGACAACCGTTCTGGCCGCATACAATTGTGGGGAGGGAAAGGTACTCAGAGTAATAAGGACTCAGAATATAAATTACCTCGACAATTTCTGGGATCTATATGAGCGTCTTCCCCAGGAAACAGCAAGATATGTCCCCAGATTTATGGCTACGCTCCATATCATTAAAAACCTGGAAAGATACGGACTCGATTCAATACCTGTGGACAAACCGTTAGAATATGAAATAATAACCGTATCAAAGCAGGTTCATCTTAGAAATGTTGCCAAAAAGATCGGTGAAACTGAAAAAACGCTCAGAAAACTTAATCCTGAACTCCGCTACAGGATACTTCCCCAAGATAACTATCCGCTCAGGGTCCCACCAGGTAAAGGCCAAGTTCTGCTGGCAAAGCTGGATGAAATACCGGTTTCACATCCTCCCCAACGCGCTTACGTATATCACCGGATCAGACCCGGCGAAAGCCTTTCTACTATTTCCAGACGATATCGTTGCAGCGTGAGAAGTATTATGCGGGCAAATAATTTGCGCAGATCAAGCTTTATTGTCGCAGGCAAAAAACTCAAAATACCCCGCAGGGGCAAAATTGTATACCGATCTAAGAAATACACCGGAGTCGAATATAGAGATGCATCGAGCCATGTTGTAAAAAGTGGCGATTCACTTTGGATTATTGCCAAACGATACGGTACAACAACCAAAAAGATTCAGGAACTAAATAATCTGTCCACAACAAATCTCCACATCGGACAGGTTTTAAAGATTCGCAAGCGAAAGGATGATAAACCCGCAGGTGAGTATTTAAAGACATATCTGGTTAAACGCGGTGACAGTCCTTTTAAGATCGCTCAGTTTCATAAAATGCCCCTCGAACGATTTCTGCACATCAACCGATTAACGCCCAGAAATAGGATTTATCCGGGACAAAGACTGTATGTGGAGTAGATGATCTGGCTGCGTCTTGTAAAAAGCTCCAGATTCAAGGGGCGCAAATTCCGAGAAAGAAGATTAAAATTTGAGCCTGACCCTGAAGAAATAGGCTACGCATTCCATACAAGGCGCAGGAATTGGGCAAAAAGGGGCTTCTTTCAAAGGTCTCTCAGCTTTAGAGGTAAATATGGCGACGTTTGCTGAATTGAAAAGCGAAGGGATAAAATTATTTGGTGGGGTAGGAGCGTGGGTTTTTGATGAATGGAAAATGTTGAATCATACTTTTTTTGATGGTAAAAATAAACCCGGCGCTATTATCTGGGGATCAACGCTGCATGGTAAGAGTCTGGGCTATTATCATGTGACCGAAAATCTTATATATTTAAATAAAAATTTGCTTCGACCGGTTTATCCTACAAATGATTTAAAATGGGGAATACGCCATTTTAATAAAAGAGTTGCCAGTGATGTCCTACTACATGAGATGATTCATCAAAGGGTTCGCCAGACCGGTGGATGGGTGGGAGAAACCAGTCATAACAACGAAAGATTTGTTGAAGAAGTCAATAGAATTGCCAAACTCATTGGCATGAATATTAAGGCCAAGATTATAAAACAAAAAACTATTCAGGATGAGCTAATATGGCACGTTGAACCAGGATGTCTCACCCTTAAAGAATTGTCCGATTTCCCATATTCATCCAGAAGTTATAACTATTATTACAAAAAGCAGTGATGAATTCTTACTTGTTTTCACTGATGTCTTTATACATGGTTAAAGATCTCTTTGATTTTACTTGGCACTTCCCATAATAAATCAGTTTCCTCATATAATTTCTTCAATGTGTTTTGAATGAAAAACTGTTTCTTTTCGAAAGCAGGCCCTGGCAGTTTTTTGGAAACATATATTTCATCTCCGAACCTGATTATGATACTGGAAAAGGGCTTTGGGACAATAAATCTGTCCCAACTTTTGAATATCCACTTTTTTTCAGCGGAGATAATAGTTGGAATAATGGGCATCCCCGAATACTGAGCTATTCTGACAAGTCCGGGCTTGACCACACCGAAAGGCCCCCTGGGACCATCAACGATATGACCGATTCTGTAGCCTCTATGTGCCATTTCGCAAATTTCATTCAGTGCTTTACCACCCCCCCGTGATGAGGAGCCTCTCACCGGATACACTCCAAGTTGGTTAACAATTCTGGAAATAAGTTCTCCGTCCCTGCTCTGGCTGATCATAATTGAAATCGGCTTGCGCCTCGCGAAAAAGGTGATGCCCGGGAAAAATCGCTGATGCCACGAAGCATAAATCGGAACCTGTCCCCTTTTAAGAACGTCCAGCTCAATCCCAGGGTTAATGACTCTGATCCTGTAAGTCGAAGATATAATCTTTATATAATCTTTAGGCTTAAAAGTCCTATATAGAAAAAAAATTGCTGGTATATTAAACGTTTCAATACTTATCCGTTAATCTTATTTTTCCATGCCGGCAAACATTTAAAGGTAGCTGCTTTTCTTTTGTACAGCACCATATCTTCACCGGTTGTAAGGTTCTCCTAAATGAGACCCTTGCAAAACTACTTTCTAATCTTTTTTTTGTCAAGAAGTTGTTATTTTGCGGCTATTTCAGGTTGTTATTGGAAAAAATGTGGCAAGATGGCAGTTGACTTCCAATGGAAGGTATGTTTCATTGTTTTTAAGTCTTGATGGCGCCGTAAAAAGTCCCATCTACTGCGTTGTAGTATATGAACCTTTTTATTTAGCCATCTATAGTTGAATTCGTGACTTTTTACAAAACCGTCTAAATCGAACTTTTTACAGTTCATCAAGTTTTAATGGAAAGACCACGGAGTGAAAAAGTATCAACAAATTAATGAGGCAAGAATGGTTCTGGAATTGCCTGAACGGGCGACCATTGGAGAAATCAAGTCGAACTATAGAAATCTTATCCGCAAATGGCATCCGGACAGATGTAATAAAAACAAAGAAAAATGCAAAGAAATGACAACCAGGATTATCGCTGCATACAGGATTATTAATGATTACTGTAAA
>JAFDBA010000172.1 GCA_019313505.1 Deltaproteobacteria bacterium | reverse complement strand
CAGCCCGTTCATCTATTTGTTGTTGATGAGCACGGAAAGCTGCTCGGTACGGTTTCAATGGAACAGTTGATGTTTGCGGCCTCCGACTCTGCTCTTAAAGATGTGATGGCCGGTGATGTCATGTCCGTTAAGACCGGTTTGAGCAATGAGAAGGTAAAAAATTTGATCGAACGCCACCACTTAAAAACGGTTCCGGTTATCGACACTACCAATAAACTTGTGGGAATTGTCAAAGCGGATCAAGTGATTCACCTGGCTCAAAAAGAGACCGTTAAAACCGTTACCCATGCACCACCTCACAAAACGGAAGCGAAAAAACCCGAACATCCCCTCCCTTCCCCCCATGAGAAAACGGCAACCTCCGGCCATGCACCCCCAACGCATGAGTTTGCAGAAGTTGCAGAAGCCAAACCCAAAGCCAAAGGGGTAGCTTTTGTAGAAGCCACCATAAAGCCCCTCAATTATGAATTGAAAGAAAGATTCTGGGGATGGCGAGTCAATGATATCCTGGATTTTACGGATAACACAAATAATTTCCAACTGGGAGTTCTGGAAGTCACCCGGAGAACCGCTGTTGTCCTGACCGAGCGCATATCCCGTACGGGGACCACCGCAGCATTTGACAGAAATCTTGAACGCGCCATGAACTGGTTTATGATCAAATCGGACAGATACTGGTTCCCGTCTCCGGAATCAAAATACAAGGCAGGTCTTGATGAACTCAAAAAATACAAGGAAAAGCTTGAAAAAGGTGAAGCCAATTTTCATACCCGAACCGACAATTTAATCCCTTTGCTCATGGCTTATGAAGACCTTCTGGGAAGCTGTGAAGAAAATCTGGTCAAAACTAAAGAGGATGACGGAAGTTCGGTAAGTTTTTTTAAAGCGGATGACTACTTTTTTTATGCCCAGGGGGTTGCAAGTTCAATGCATTCGATTCTGGAAGCGGTTTTCGAAGATTTTCTGATTACCGTGGAATCCAGGCGGGGGGCCGATGTTCTTCATCATGCAATCGAATCGTGTCACCATGCCGCAGAAATCGATCCGTTTATGATCACCAACAGCAGCTTAAGCGGCATCCTGGCAAACCATCGTGCCAACCTGGCCGCACCCATGAGTCATGCCCGGTTTTACATCGGTGTATTGATCAAAACGCTTTCCACATAAAATTGTAAAATAACTTATAAACGTTCAAAGGTTCAAGGTCATTAACCCTGAACCTCTGAACCGTGAACGGCTGCAACGACCTTATATAAACATGGCAGCAATGCTGTCTAAGTAAAGCATGCCTTTGGATGTCAGAGCGCATCGGTTTTGAGAAAACTCCATAAGCTCCTTTTCTTCAAAGTCCCCTATGACCTCTTCGAACATTTTTTTAAAGTTAACACCGAACTTTTTATCAAAAACATCAATTAAAATTCCATTTGTCTGTCTCAGCCCCAGGTAAATAGCCTCCATCATGAACTGTTCCACACTGAGTCGTTCCTCTCCGGCAAGGGGAAGTTTACCAGCTTCAAGATACTGTATATATTTTTTCACATCGGTACAATTCCAGTATCGTTTCGGCTCCAGAAATGAATGAGCCGAAGGCCCAAGCCCGATGTACGGTACAAATTTCCAGTATTTTACGTTGTGTTTCGAACGGTTGACCTCTGAATTTTTAAAACCTGATTTGTCGATTGTTTCCCGTGCAAAGTTTGATATCTCGTACTGAACATAGCCATAGTCCCTTAAAAATTCCAGGGTTGTCTCAAACAACTCGCATACCTTAGGTTCAGCCAAAGGCTTAAGGCGACCTTCTTGACGGTCTCTGTATAGAGGAGTGCCCGGTTCAAAGGAGAGCACGTAGCAGGAAAGATGTTGGGGCTCAAACTCAACCGCCAGCTGCAAGTCCATAAGCCACGATTTTTTTGTCTGGTTCGGAATACCGTAAATCAGATCGAGCCCGATGTTTTTAAATCCGGCCTTTTGCGCCCAATTTACAGCCAGGCCGGCATCGCGGCCCGAATGGATCCTACCAAGGCAAGAGAGGTGGTCAGGATTAAATGACTGGACACCAATGTTGATTCGATTAACGCCGGAGCACCGATACATACTGAGTTGTTCCGGGGTAACCGTGCCTGGATTTACTTCCAAAGTAATTTCAGCATCGGAAAGGATTTCATAGGACTGGCGGGCGGTTTTAATGATCCTGCCAACAGCTTTTGCATCCAGAACTGATGGTGTGCCGCCGCCCATGTAGAGTGTGTCGAACTGTAAAGTTCCGCCTCTGTTCATGCGCATTTCAGATGCTAAGGCATCCATAAATGCAGGTTGTAGTGATGTATCGGTTATGGAATAAAAATCACAGTAGGGGCATTTTTTAAGGCAAAAAGGGATATGGATATATAACCCGGCATCCATATCAGCTTTTCACATCCTCTGCCAGCTTCACTCCCAGATTTAGAGCCTTTCGGTTCATCTCCAGAGAACTGGAAGGAATCCGGTTTTCAAGTACCTTCATTATAGATTCGGATTTAACAAGAGCTGTCAGGCTTATTACCACACCCAGCATGCAGATGTTGAATACAATGGATTTGCCGATTTTTTCCATCACCGTATGGTGCATGGGCAGTTCTTTCTGCTGGGCATCGACCTTCCTCTGAATCTTTACATAACGGTTGTCTGTAATCAGAAGCCCGCCGGGTCGTATGATGGGATAAAAATTATTGTAGGCTTCCTGGGTAAGACAGACCAGCACATTGGGCTGAATCACTTTGGGATAATTAATGTCGGAATCGGAAATAATAACATCAGAGCGTGTGGCCCCTCCCCTGGCCGCCGGTCCGTAAGCCTGTGACTGCACAGCAATCAGATTTTCGTAAAGTACGGCCGCTTCAGCCAGTACGACGGCGGCAGTAATAACCCCCTGACCTCCTGATCCGGAAAATACCAACCTGCATCTTTCCATGTTTTCATTCCTTTTTATGCCTTGAGCTTTGAGCTTCTAAGCCATAGCCCTTTCAATGATTTTGTCATACTCGCTGCAGTATTCCGGCATCTCTTTTTCTACAAAAACACCCCTTTCAATAAGGTCGGGATTTTCCTTCTTGGCTTTCGATCCAATAGATGTGGTATTGTTTTTGTAAGACTCCATCATATCAGCTGCGCTTCCCATTCGGTTTTTTCTTCCAAAATAAGTCGGGCACTGGGATAATACTTCCACCACTGAAAATCCTTCGTGCAAAATCGCCTGTTTGAGAATCTTCGTCAGCTGCTGAACATGATAGGTGGTGCTGCGGGCCACGAAAGTAGCCCCCGCAGCCGTAGCCAGTTCTACAACATCAAAATCATGGTCTATATTTGTATATGGAGCCGTGGTTGCCAGGGTTCCATAACCCGACAAAGGAGAATACTGTCCTCCAGTCATACCGTAGATGCGATTGTTCATGATAATAGCGGTTAAATCAATATTTCTCCTGGCCGCATGGATAAAGTGATTTCCGCCAATGGCAAGCGCATCGCCGTCTCCCATGGGAACAATAACGTTCAGTTCGGGAAGGCTCATTTTAACACCGGTGGCAAAGGCCAGGGCACGACCGTGAATGGTGTGGAGCGTATGAAAGTCAACATATCCTGAAATCCGGGACGAACATCCGATGCCTGAAACCATTACAAGCTCATTCTTGCTCATTCCGAGTTTTTCAACGCTTCTTAAAAGACTGTTCAGTACGATCCCGTGCCCACATCCCGGACACCAGATATGTGGAAAATATCCTTCTCTGAGGTAATCCTTTATCGCCATAAGTTACACCCCTTTTCCCTGGATAACACGCAGTATGTTTCTGATGTCTATGGGTGTTATAAAAACACCGTCAATACGATTGGCCAGAAATACTTTCTCGGGCCTGTCTACAGCCCTTTTTACTTCTTGCAAGATCTGACCCATGTTCATCTCAACAACTATAACATATTTTGCATTTGCACATTTTTCTCGAACAAGATCGTACGGGAACGGCCATAATGTCTGAAGTTCCAGAAGTCCGAGCCGTTCTCCTCTTGGCCTGCGGTTTACCACCACATGATTTGCCGAGCGGGCTGAAGACCCGTAAGAAATCAGAATGCACTCGGCGTCTTCAAGATAATACTCTTTGAAACGGGCGATTTGGTTTACATTATTCTGAATTTTATCTATCAAATGTCGAAGAAGACCATGAACTATTTTAGGATTGTCCGACGGAAACCCCCACATGTCATGAAACAGGCCGGTGACATTGTAGCGGTGTACACCGCCGAAGTCAGACATTGGGAGACGGCCGTCTTCCCTTGGCAGGTAGGGATGATAGTCCACACCTTCTCTCACGGATGTCCGGAGTCTTTCCACCAACGGAAGTTCTCCTTGTTCCGGCACAATAAGCCGCTCCCGTGTGTGTCCCACCACCTCGTCATACAGCAGGATAACCGGGGTTCTGTAAGTTTCTGAAATATTAAACGCATCCACGGTGGTTTCAAACACATCCTGATGGTTGGATGCGGTAATCGTAACAATGGCATGGTCACCGTGAGTTCCCCAGCGGGCCTGATTCACATCCCCCTGGCTCACGTGAGTTGGGATACCAGTTGAAGGACCGCCACGCTGTACATTGACGATGACACAGGGAATTTCCGCCATAATCGCATATCCCAGGGCCTCCTGCATAAGGGAAAAGCCGGGGCCACTGGTGGCGGTCATAACCTTGCTTCCGGTAAGGGATGCCCCGATAATAGCACCCATGGAAGCAATCTCGTCTTCCATCTGAATAAACTTGCCCCCTTTTTGGGGCAAACGGTAT
>JAFDBA010000032.1 GCA_019313505.1 Deltaproteobacteria bacterium | reverse complement strand
TTTATTTGGAATACGCAAATCAAATGGAATGCCCTGATGAGCAATAATCTGCCGATAAAACATTTCATACGCAGCAGAAATGGAAATTCCCAGTTCTTTAAGAATGGTCTCAGCTTTTTCTTTTATTTCCGGCGTCAGTCTTGCATGTGTCATTGCCGTTTTTGCCATTTGCTATTCCCCTTCCCTCTTTGTATCGTATTTTATTGTATACCGTAATGGTATACATTGGCAATCGATTTGTCAAGATACTTTTTTTCAACTGCATGAACGTTTAATTCGTTTCTTCTCCTAGCGGAAATGTTTCAAGTCCTTCTGACTGTGCGGCGCGGATGGACTTATCCCCGTGGTTTTCCTTCACGATACGGGCAACTGGCCTTCCCCTTTTAGTGATCAGAATCTCTTTCCCTGCTTTCACCTTGGCTAAAAGCCGGCTCAAGTTGTTCTTGACCTCCTTGATTCCCGCACTGATCATAATAACCTTCCTTTTTGGTAGCTACTTTTTACGTAATGGCAGCCACTTTCAATCCTACAGTCAAGCATTTTTTGCTAATTCGTGAAATCTGTGCTCTTTAAATTTCTAATTTCATTTGTTTTTGCCTTGCAAATACCATTCATAAACATTTCGAATGCCGTCTTTTAGGGCAATATTCGGTTTCCACCCCAGCTTCTTAATCTTAGAAATGTTCAGCAACTTCTGCGAAGTTCCATCGGGTTTATCTTGATCCCATCTCACTTCCCCTTTATATCCTACCGCTTCGGCTACTACTGCAGCAATTTCCTTTATAGTACTGTCTTTGCCGCACCCAATATTTATTAATGGTGTACGGCCTTCGTTGAACAATCTTCTAAAATCTTCTTCGTCCAAGTTGGTTAAGAAAATACAGGCATCTGCAAGATCGTCAACATGTAGAAACTCTCTTTTGGGATTGCCGCTCCCCCAAAGCAGCACAGAAGGCTTGAATCCGGAAGCTATTGCTTTGAGATTTGAGGTAGAAATTTTTAACCCAATCGATTGCTTGATCTCATCGGGAATGGCACCATATTTTTGTTCGTCTTTTTTAATCCCTTCCCAATCCCCTTGTTCTGCAAGTTTGGCCAAATGAAATTTTCGGATCAGGGCCGGAAGAACATGGCTTGTTTCCAAGTTAAAATTATCGTTTGGTCCATACAGGTTGGTCGGCATTACACAAATATACTGTGTCCCATATTGACGGTTATAGGACTGGCACATTTTGATACCTGCAATTTTAGCAATTGCGTAAGGTTCATTGGTTGGCTCAAGCGTTCCGGTTAAAAGATAATCTTCTTTCATGGGCTGAGGGCATTTTGAGGGATAAATACATGAAGATCCTAAAAAGAAGAGACGCTTGACACCGGTTTTCCAGCCTGCATGAATAACATTATTTTGAATGGCAAGGTTGGTGTAAATAAACTCAGCCGGGTATGTGCAGTTAGCCATAATTCCGCCAACTTTGGCTGCAGCAAGAAAAACATACTTTGGTCTTTCTTTTTGAAAAAATAATTCTACCTCGTCCTGCCTTGTAAGATCCAGATCCGAGTGACTACGCAGAATCAGGTTTGAATAGCCATCGGCTTCTAATCTACGAAACAAGGCTGAACCGACAAGACCAGTATGACCAGCAATATATATTGGAGAGTTTTTATTCATTTAGGGTAAATTCTCATCGCCTTCTAACCTTGAACCATAGAACTTTGAACCCTTTAACCGTGAACCTTCTTAAGTTACATATTAGCTTCAAAACTTTCCGGAATCCCGAATCCCTTTTGTTTCCAGATGGCTTCCCGCATACCATCTTTCAAATCATGCTCGATCATTTCCCGAACCATCTGGTCAAAAGAAATTTCTTGCTTCCAGTCCAGCTTCTGACGCGCTTTGGATGGATCTCCCAGAAGTGCATCCACTTCTGTCGGTCTGAAATAGCGTGAATCAACCGCGACAACGGTCTGACCTTGACAAAGTTTTCGAAACTTTTCACGACGATTGTATTTTTTTAATAAAGCCGACGGTTGTATTTCAGCGGCAATCCCTATTTCAGTAACACCTTTGTCTTTCCAATCAAGCTTAATTCCAATTTCCAGAAATGCACGTTCACAGAAATCTCTAACCGAATGCTGTTCCCCGGTGGCAATAACGTAGTCATCCGGTTGGTCCTGTTGAAGGATGAGCCACTGTGCCCGGACAAAATCTTTGGCATGGCCCCAGTCCCGCATGGCATCCAGATTTCCAAGATAAAGCTTTTCCTGAAGTCCCAGCGCTATGCGAGCCGCTGCTCTTGTAATTTTTCGAGAAACAAAAGTCTCACCACGAAGCGGCGATTCATGGTTAAAAAGGATGCCGTTGCAAGCAAAAATATTATAGGCTTCCCTGTAATTTACGGTGCACCAAAAAGCGTAGAGTTTAGCGCATGCATAGGGCGAACGGGGATAAAACGGTGTTTGTTCAGTTTGAGGGATTTCCCGGACCCTGCCATATAATTCGGATGTGGAAGCCTGATAAAACCTGGTTTTTTCTTCAAGCCCCAGCATTCGAATGGCTTCCAAAAGGCGCAAAGCTCCCAAAGCATCTACATCGGCTGTGTATTCGGGGGATTCAAAAGATACTTTTACATGGCTTTGGGCGCCTAAATTATAAATTTCGTCCGGTTGGATTTCCTGAACAATTCGAATCAAGTTTGTTGCATCTGTAAGATCCCCATAGTGCAGAACAAAACGTACATCCTTTTCGTGCGGGTCCTGATACAGGTGATCTACCCGTTGTGTATTAAATAGAGAAGAACGGCGCTTAATACCGTGCACCTCATAACCCTTGTCCAATAACAATTCAGCCAGATATGCACCGTCTTGTCCGGTAATTCCTGTAATCAAAGCACGTTTCATTATTTATCTCCATAACTGATCTATAAGTGTCTCTTTGATGTCCAATTTTTTTCCTTATTCGCTACAATTTCTGCAAATAGCTTCTTTATCAGTTTTTTATCATCCATAGAAGAATACCTTGATTTTAAGAAAGACTTTCTTAGTTCCAAACAAAAAGCTGTTATATCCGGCCAGGCCATTAAATTTTTACTTAATCGCTCTTTTACTAATGGATCATTCATAGACTTATTCCAGCATAACCAATTTGCTTCGGGGAATTCCTTGTTCCAATACTTTTGCTAACACTTTATCTTTTGAAATCATAGATGTAATGAGGACTCTGTCGAAGAAAAGTGAATATAGATTGTTAGGATCTTTGACGAAACTGCCCAGGAATTTTTCGCCGATATTATTATCATCCACAATAGCTACCATTTGGATGGAAGTTTCTTGCAAAGAAATGAAAGCGATTTCTGCAAAGTCACCCGTACCGTAAAATACAACTCGCCTGACCCCTTGTGCCATAAGGTGCTTGAAAAGTTTGTGCAGTTTATCACGAGCGTTCCTATAAAATTCGAAGGAATACTGAATATATTGATAAGTCAGTCGCGTTTTTTCCGCAGCTCCCTTTGGCGTAAGGATATACTTGACTCGATTTTTAGGAATATTATTTATCTTAAAGTACCCTTTGTTGGTAAGCCGCTTGACAAAAGAATTGACAAGCCCCAGGGAAATATTCAGCTTTTTGGATAAATCCCGCTGGCTCGGGGTGTGATCGTTGTCGATCTCTTCAAGGATTTTCAGTGTACGGATGTCTTTTCTATCCATAATTTTGTTCGATATTTGTTGCGGGGTGTTTGAGAGCTTTTAGATATGGGATTGTGGTAAGTATCTTGTCCGAGCACAAGGCTCCGCTTAGTAGATTACATTAATCTTTATTAAGTAATCCCCTGTAATCTATATTTATTCTATATTAAATTAATGTGTGGATATTTGTCTTTTGAGTGTTCAGTAGTTGAACACATTTTGGTGGGGTATGTCAAGCAAAAAATAAAATCAAAATAAAATCGTTTTACGATGTTACAAAACGCGGCTACGCCTCTATAAATTTAAATTCCCTGCTATTTTTGTGATATATTGCATACGTAAACAACCACCAGTATATCCGGTAGTTGTTTACGTATGTCCTTTCGCTTTTACTCAACTGTAATCAGGTCTTTGTTCTTTTCCCAGGTCTTGAGACTAATCCCCTTAACATTCATTAAATCTTCCGTTTTTGTGAAAGGTCCATTTTTCTCACGGAATTCTACAATCCTTTCTGCGTATTTTTGCCCTATCCCTTTGAGCTGAGTAAGTTCTGCCACTGTTGCTTTGTTAAGATTAATCTTTACTATATCTCCTGACCAAGACGGCACACTAAATGCCATAACCATTACAACTGCAATACACAAGATTAACACATTTTTTGTCTTTGACATTGTTTTCTCCTTTCATTGATTAATGGTTGTTGATAAAAACGCAAAACGGTTTATAGGGAATTCCCGTCCCGATTAACGAAAAACTCTTCCAATAATCATGCCAGGAATAGATTATGGGGGTTCAATGCAGGAACAAAAGTTGATAGGTAGGGCTTTTTATGCCTCTATCTATAAGAAAATCCTTATTTAATGCGGATTGTTAATCTTTTTTCAAATTTAAAAAAAACTTTTATTGAAGCGGATTGGATATATACGAAGGACAGGATTTTTTTCAATTATTTTTTAATAGGCACATTAATCTGGGCATGATGCACATTTTTATGTGCATATCTTCTCTGAACAAAGTTCGGTTTTATTTTTACCACGAATATCACGAAGGAAAAAATGCACAAAATTCAACTTTAAGAAACTAAACCGTGACGAATTCTACTTTTTACGAGACCGTCAATCTTTAATAGTCTTTTTCAAATCAGGAAGGGTTTCGGGTCTACCCCGGATTACCATGCGGCTATCACCATCACGAGCCGTTACATTCTCATAAACTCCATTATCTCTCTTTACAAGCTTGGTAAAACCGAGGTCGCGCAGTTCGCTGTTAGTTTTAGGTGTGCTGATATTGATGCGAGAAATGAGTTTGCGCACCGGACCGCCGCAGTTGGGGCATTGCATCAGCGATTTGTCGTGAATAGACTGCTTTATATCAAATACTCTGCCTAATGAGCATGGTTTTTTTAAGTGTTCGTATTCATAAACAGGCATTATAAATCCTTGATGGCGTCGTAAAAAGCCCCATCTACTGCGTTGTATATAAACCTTTTTACTTAGCCATCTATAGTTGAATTTGTGACTTTTTCCGAAACCGTCAATCCTCAGGGCTCGCGCAAAAACAACCTCACATTTTTACATCTCAGCTTTAGCCCATTTTGGGTTGATACATCACTCGCACCCTATTTTATAAAATTAGCCGCGCAATAGCTCGTGCAACAACCAGATCTTCCCGGACAGTAATCTTTATATTGTTTTTGCTGCCTTTAATAATTTTTACGTCTATCCCCAGCCGTTCCACAAGCAATGAATCATCAGAACCGATATATCCATCATGCCGTGCGGTTTCATGGGCTCTTATGATCAATTCATGTTTAAACGCCTGGGGGGTCTGAGCGAACCAAATGTTATCTCTTATAAGCGTTTTCTCAATCAAACCCGATTTGCCAACATGCTTAATGGTATCGCTGGCGGGTATGCCGGTGATACATGCACCGAATTCTCTTGCTCCAAGTATGCACGACTTAATTTCTTCAGGTTGAATAAAAGGACGTACAGCATCATGGACAACGACTGTTTCAGTCTTTTTGTCTATGGCTTGAAGTCCGTTATATACTGAATCATGGCGCTGTTCACCACCAAGTACAAGATCAACCCGGTTTTTAAGCTCCAGCACGGAAAGTATGTTTTTTCGACAATATTCAATATCTTCTTTGGGGATAACAAGAAAGATTTTGTCTATCAGATCACATGCATCAAACGCCATTACCGAATGAGCCATAATAGGTCGGCCCGCAAGGTCCAGGTACTGCTTGCGGGTTGTGTCATTCATCCTGATGCCTTTGCCGGCGGCAACAATAATCGCAGAAACCATATTAAATTGAATATTTTTGATTGAAGATTGACTATTAATAAATTCTTGTAATTTTGCTATTTCAGGTATTTCAGCTCTTTAGGAAGAGGAATTCCTTTACCCATTGTATCTTCGCCGTAATTGACACCCGCAAGGATTTCAATATCCTTCAACGCCCGGGTATCACCTTCAAAAGTAACTTCGGCAATGTTTTCTTTCTGAATCTTGCCCCCTGCCCATTGAATATCCAGTACACTGCTGGCATCAAACCGGTCTTTACCAACACATAGTTCCACCTGCCCTCCGTAGTGCTGAACTGTTTTAGCCACTAAAAGGCTGGGTCTGCTGTGGAAGCCAAGCTTAACAGGTACACCAACAGTAATGGAAGAACGCTCAATATTTTCATTCAGTATCTCTCGGGCCCGTTCTTTGCCGATTGTAAGAAAGTGGCAGACATAGTAGAGACCGTAGTTAACGGTTCGGTCAAGAAGCTCTCCAGGATCAATTAATGATGATAATCGATCTTGCACCTTTTTGTAGATATTTTTGTATCCTGCTTTGTGAAGATGCCGCTCATAAAAATGTAACAGCCTTCCGATCATTTGAAGAAGGTGGAATACAATCGAAAAATAACTCCGTAAATCTTTAAGCTTTCTGTTACCAAACATGTATCCGCCGTGGATCACATATGTATCAAAAGAAGATTGAAGGTTATGCACAAGCATTTCAAAACGCCTCATATTTACTTCATTGACCTTTTCCGGTACAATTTTCAATATCTCTTTCAATTCATATGGCTCATAGAATCTGAGATGATCAAAACTTGCGGCGATACTTAAAAACTCACTTGCAATTTTAACGATATGCTTCTTCTGCTGATCCTTATCTCTATCATCAATATCAAAATCGAGGATCTCACCGGTTATAATACCGGGAAATTCAGCCATATCATAACTTTCATCAGGCACAGGGATATTAAGCCGACCGGCCTCAGTCAATATAATCGGGGCCAATTTCATTATAGTCTTTCTTACAAAATAAAGTGTGGAAGTGCCTTCCTTTTCAAAAGGCTCAGTATCCGGGAGACCATAGAAATCAAGTCGATTTAAAATATGTGTCTGGGAGTAACCTCCAAGGCTTAGATGCCTTACGGCAGCTGTAAGCTCCCTGTAAAAATACCATTCCTTGTTGTTTTTAGCGCCGTGAAAATCGAGAAAGTCTTCTAAAACCTGGGAAGTTGCGATGAGCTCTGAAAAGAGCTTCTTGGTAAAAAGATACTGCGGTGAAGTAAAATTTGAAATATAGATGCAATTTTTCAAATAATCATGAGAAAATATTCTAACTTTCTCTGCGAAAGAAATATCACAAACAGTTCTCTGAAATTTCATTATCTACATCATATCCTTCTGGGTTTCAGAAACCGTCCTGTCGAGTTTCTCTTTTAGCCCGGCCGGCAACCCTTCGATGTCTACATTTAAAAACCCTCGAACAATTGTCGATATTGCTTCTTCTTCATCAAGGCCCCTTGCCATTAGATACTCTATTTCCTGCTGATCGATTTTACCCACAGCAGCTTCGTGTGACATTTCCACACCGGGAACGTATCCGGTAAGCTCTGGAATAGCCTGCATCAACCCGTCATTTAATATCAAACCTTTGCACTCCAGGTGTGCTTTAATACCGGCTACTTTGCCCACAAGATCGCCACGGGCAATAATTGATCCCCCTGATGAAATCCCTCGGGATATTATCTCGGCACGGGTGTCAGGAGCATTCAACACAATCCGTGAACCGACATCCAGAAAACTTCCCCGTCCCGCCACAAGAATGCTGTTAAATCGGGCAACAGCCCCTTTTCCGTTCAAATATGTAGTGGGAAACATCTGAAGAGACCCGACCGGTCTTAAGGAAATATAGTTAGAGATGATTGTTCCGCCTTCATCAACCCGGATTACAGTCCTTGGTCGAACATTAATCTTTTCCCCCCAGTCATGAATCATGGTAAAAGTAAGCCTGGCACCTCTTTTTATATAAAACTCAGAGATTCCCACATGCAGGCCTGATGTTAGATGAGGAGCGGTTGCACACCCTGTAATGATATGGAGTTCCGAGTCTTCCTCGGCAATCACGATGTTGTGAACATTTTGTGAAAATCCTTCTTTTGCAATATACAAACATGATTGGACCGGGTGCTTTGTTTTAACACCGGCAAGGGCTCGAATAAAGTAGCCCTCGTGTGGATTTTCCTTGGCCTGCAAGGTAAATTTGTCGGTATCCGGAGATATGTTTTTCCACATATAATCTGAAAGCCAGCCGTGTTTTTCCCGGGCCTGGGATATGCCCATGACTTCGACACCATCCTGCATTGTTTTGCAGTGTATCACGGACTTGTCTTTCTGAATATAGGTGCCTATACGAGCATTTTCATCAATATCGACACCAACGTCTAAAAGCTGCCTTGCATCTGTTGATTCGATTTGTGATAATTTTTCAACATAAGCATGATCTTTTGCATCAACCTTGTAGTTTTCTACATTTATATCCAAGGCTTTATTTCGTTTGAACATCTGACGCACTCCTCATAGCCATATTCTCTTATCCATTTTAAGATCTCTCTGGCGTTTCTCGAACAGCATAAAATCCCGTTATAAAGAACCTGACCCCTGTCTGCCGTAATATAATCAAGTATATGCCCTGTATGGGTAATAACAAGCGCCGATTTTTTCTGGCCCTCAATGATATTTTTGTGAGGTCTTTCCCGGGGGCATTTGATTTGCCTGTGCAAAAGTGAATTGATTGTATCACCAATAAAGACAATGCTTTCAAGGTCAACTCCGGATTCGGGCTCATCAAGAAGAACAAGATCCGGCTGCTGGGCCATAAGCTGAAGCAGTTCGGAACGTTTTATTTCTCCCCCGGAAAAATTTCGGTTTACATCTCTGTCAAGAAAATCGGTAAAATTAAGCTTTTTTGCAAGTTCCTCAACATTTGCTGATCGATTTACATCACAGATTTCAACAATATTTCTTGTCTTTAAACCGTTAATAGTCGGAGGTCTCTGAAAAGAAACGCCGATACCTAATCGAGCACGCTCATTTATTGGTAGCCCGGTGATGTCTTCACCTTTAAAAGTAATCTTTCCATGGGTCACGTTATATCCGGAAAATCCCATAATGGTCATCATCAGACTGGTTTTGCCGGATCCATTTGGTCCGAAAAGTATGTGGGTTTGCCCTTTGGGTATTTCCATATTAAGGTTATCCAATATTGTCTTTCCGCCGACCTCGACTTTGAGTTCTTCTATCTGAAGCATATACATCACCTCACTAACGGCTACAAATTTATGTACGGTCCGAGCAGTCAATAAGCCGAATCCTGTGCCCGGTTCGGGTTACCCCGGACCGGGTAATGATCATTCATCTATGGACGCCAGTTGCCAGACGCCTCTCGCGACCTACCCGGAAGCTTGAACGGGCCGCTCTCAAGCACTCCCCTATTTGGTCTTGCACCGGGTGGGGTTTACAAAGCTTCCCCGGTCACCCGGGGAACTGGTACGCTCTTACCGCACCTTTTCACCCTTACCCCGCTTAAATGCGGGGCGGTATACTTTCTGTTGCACTTTCCTTCACGTCACCGCGACTCCACGTTATGGAGCACCCTGCCCTATGGTGTTCGGACTTTCCTCTGGATTGTTTCAACAATCCAGCGATCATCTGGACTGCTCGGACCGTAATTGTTGGTCTTTGACCTTAAATTTATAGTATAGGGATTTCCTTTTTTGGACACAGACCCGCCTGCCATGCAAGGCACGAGCGGGCAGGTGAACACAGATCATCAAGATTCTTAAATTGCAAAATAACAATATTATCTGTGTATACCTGCCCGCTTGTGCCCCGGGCCGCCTTGCTTGGCTGGCAAGCTCGCATGGCAGGCGGGTCTGCGAAAATCTGCGTCCTATTTAACTTGACTTTTTTAGCCAATATAAAATCAAGATTCTCTCAAGTATATAATCCTCTGACAATTGGGACAAAACTTCAAGCTATTTCCAAGAAAAAGTTCATTATACAACTGAGGAGGAAGATTTACATTACATCCATAACATAGAGCATCCTTTACCGGCACTATCGCAAGTCCTGGCTGGTTCTGTTTCTTTATCGTTAAATATTTTTTCAGCAATTCCGGATCGATCATACAGGAAATTTCCTCCCGATCCTTATCAAGTTTCGCAAGTTTTATCCTCCCCTGTTCCGATTCCTGTTTCATGATCTCTTTTTCACTCATTATGCTACCGGAAAGCTGTAAATATTCGTCCTTTTTCATTGCGATGATCTTCTCAGTCTCATCCATACGATCCAGGCACTCTATCATTTTATCTTCAATTTTGGAATTTTTGGCTTTTTCCTCTTCAATTTCCTTTAATAATGATTGATATTCTCTATTTGTCTTCACAGATCTAAGCTTTACCTGAGTCTTTTTTCCCCGGTCAAGATTAATCTGTATCTCAGATTCATAGTCCCGATACTTTTTCTTCAACTTGTCGATAATAGACTTTTGTTCTTCTATGGTTCGCTCAAACTCATTGAGCTCAGCATCGATAACTTCAAGCTTTCTGGATGCATCGTTTAGTGTTGATTTGATGCTTTTAGCTTGTACCTCTATCCCTTGAATTTTAACAAGCATATAAATCTGTTCTTTCATATTGCCCAATACCCAACCCGGACAAGCCGGAAAAGTGACTAAAATTAACTAATATTATAATACCACAAACGGGTCATTTTCAAGTCCGTATGCCTCTACTTTTACATCAATCCCCTCTTTAGACAAAACCTTTTTAAGACGGCCAGCAAGCACATCGACTATTAAATGCTCCGATGCAAAGTGCCCAATATCGATAAGACCCAGATTGGCAGCTTCCACATCTCTGGCATCGTGATACCGCAAATCTCCGCTGATATAAACCTGGGCTCCGGATGAAATAAAGTCTTTCATTAGGCTCGAACCGCTTCCTGTACAGACAGCTACTGTGTTTACAGCTAAATCCGGATTTCCTGCAACTTTTACTGAATTAAGCCCCAATTTTTCTTTAATTGACAGTGCAAAAGATAAAAGTTCTGTACTTTTACCAAGATTTCCGATCCGGCCGGAACCCTGTTTTTCTTCATCTTTTACCAGTGGATATATATCATATGCCATGGTATCATAAGGATGTTTTTTCCTTATATGTTCGATAACACTGTTTAAATCACTTTTTCGTACAACTGTTTCAATTCTGAGTTCGTCTGCATGAGTAATTTCACCGACTTTGCCGGCAAATGGTTTTGACGAAGATCCCGGCCTGAATGTACCTTTACCCTTGTTTCTGAATGAACAGCATGTATACGAACCTATTTCACCTGCTTTTGTCTCAAAAATCGAATTTAGAACCTGTTGTTCATATGCTACAGGTACATACACTACCAGTTTATATTTTTTTGTTGCACTGACCTTCCCAAGCACTTTCAGATTTTTTATCCCAATCCTCCGAGCAAGTACATCGTTCAGACCATCAGTTGCATTGTCAAGATTAGTGTGAGCTGAAAATATAGCCATATTGTGTCGGATTGCCTTTTGAATTATGGAGCCAACAGACGTATTTAAATTAATAGACCTTAAAGGATGAAATATAAGAGGGTGGTGCGTAATTAATAGGTCAACATTATTTTTGCAGGCATCATTAACCACATCCGCGCCAGGGTCCAGGGCAATCCAGATAGTTTGAACCGGCCAGTCCTTCTGCCCAACCTGCAGCCCTACATTATCCCATTCTTCTGCAAGCCAGATTGGAGCAATTATCTCCATTGCCTTGATAATATCAAAGATTTTTGGTTCCATAAAATCGCTCTACAATTTTCATTACAACACACAAATACACGAAGAAAGATTAGTAAATTTATCCTTTGTGGCTTTGTGGCAAATATTTTTTGGTTCAACTTTTAATCAACAAAAAAAAACGCGGCTATTTGTTATAACCACGCCTTGATCCTTTTGCATCTTTTGCCTACAAATTTCTTTAGCAATACCGAAAGGTAAGCAATAAATCATGTAATCCTATTACGCAATCATCGCAAGTAGCTTAAAAACCTTGAATAAAAATGGTGGGCCCACCTGGGATCGAACCAGGGACCTACCGGTTATGAGCCGGTGGCTCTGCCAGCTGAGCTATGGGCCCTAAAGCAATATGGAAACAATTCATCTAACTTCAGAAATTTATTTTGTCAAGCTATGTTTGCTCTATCTCCTCAATAAAACTTTTCAATTTTCGACTTCTGGTAGGATGTCTTAGTTTTCTAAGGGCTTTGGCTTCTATCTGCCTGATCCTTTCACGTGTTACTGCAAAATCCTGTCCCACCTCTTCCAGAGTATGGTCCGCCTTTTCACCGATACCGAACCGCATACGCAGTACCTTTTCCTCACGGGGGGTCAATGTTGCAAGGACCTTCCTCGTCTGTTCCGCAAGATTCAGACTTACAGCAGCATCCGAAGGTAACATGAACTTTTTATCTTCTATGAAATCACCGAGATGGCTATCCTCTTCCTCACCAATAGGCGTTTCCAGCGAGATAGGTTCTCTTGCAATCTTTAAAACCTTGCGCACTTTGAATAGGGGAATTTCCATTTTTTCCGCTATCTCTTCAGGACTCGGTTCACGTCCAAGCTCTTGTACAAGGTACCTTGATGTGCGAATAAGTTTGTTTATTGTTTCAATCATATGAACAGGAATCCTGATTGTTCTTGCCTGATCAGCGATTGCCCTTGTTATTGCCTGTCTTATCCACCATGTGGCATATGTACTGAATTTATAGCCGCGGCGATATTCGAATTTGTCCACGGCTTTCATAAGACCAACATTCCCTTCCTGGATCAAATCCAAAAACTGTAGGCCTCTGTTGGTATATTTTTTTGCAATACTAACCACCAGGCGCAAATTGGCCTTTGTCAGCTCACTTTTGGCTAATTTAGCTCTAAAGCGCCCTTCTTCAACACAGGATATAATTCTTTTTAAAGACCTGTTTTTTGCCTTGATGGAATATTCCCTTATAGCAACCTGATCCTTGACAGTTTTAAGTTCTTTAAAGAGTATGGAAATTTCATCCTTAGACAGATCACAACGGGAACTGACCCATTTGACAAACCTTCTCTTTGTTTTAAGGTTGGAATGAAGCTCTGTGACTGATGCATTAACTGTATCCGAACACATCAAAATCATTCTATTCATGGAGTCGATCCATTCTATCTGCTCCCTGATAAGTTTGTCGATATTATCTAAAACTCCTATTTCAAACCGCCAATCTTTAAGCAGATTAAAAATCTTTTTATTCCTGCGAGAAATGCATCTTCTTATTCGACGTTTTTCATCGGGATCCGGATCAGAAGAAAATAATTTTTCCCTGTATGTTTTGTTTTCATCATCAATAGCTTTAATTGAATGTACGGTATTTAAATAATTTTTAATCTGAATCGCTTCCTCAACATATCCATCCCCTTCTTCAATCTCCCTTATATCTCTTAATACTCGTTTTGGGCGTAAATCACCACTTTCTATCTTTTGCCCAAGTTCCAGGACGCATTTCACTCCTATGGTCGTATCTATCAGTGCTTTCAATATTTCTTGTTCACCTGCTTCTATCTTTTTTGCGATAACAACCTCCCCTTCTCGAGTCAAAAGGGTCACCAGTCCCATCTCCCGTAAATACATTTTAACAGGATCGGTCACAGTTCCATAATCAGAGACAGAGGTATCGGCAATCTTGACCTTTTTTACTTTGGTCGGCAACTTGTTCTTTTTTTCGTCTATTATTTCAATATTATGATCATCAAACATAATGAGCGTTTCATCAATCTGCTCAGAAAGAACGTCATCTGGAAGTACCTTATTAATTTCATCATAAGTTAAAAACCCCTGCTTTTTTCCTTTTGAAATCAACTTTTCCAGAGTCTTCTTGGGAATCTTCTTTGGTTTTTTCTTAATTTTAGCAGATTTTTTTGCCATAGAGTTTAACCTCCTGCAGACTCCAGTCGTTTCTTTTTTATTGTGTTTTAGCCCTTGAACCCGTGAACGGTTACTTTTTTCTATCTCAACAATGTCATTTTCTTTTTTTCAGTTAATAGAGCCAATTTTTGTTTTTGTCTCAATAATTTTGATAGCAATTCAAGGTCGTTTTCCTTCTCAGCCACCTTTATCTTTTCTATCAACTTCTTTTCATTTTTCTTTCGGATCGACTCAAATCGCGTGATAATGCCGATACATGCTTCATAATCCCATTTATCCTCTTCAATCGCCAGAGAGGCTACAATGTTCTTTTGCTCTTTATCTTCAATTATATTTATAATATCAGATGCTTGCATTTCTGAATAATCCTTTTGCTTTAAAAGCACTTGTCCAATCGATTTCAAGACAGTATTTTCAAAAAGATTGAGTATATTACGCTCACTTATTTCGGATAAAATTTGCGGGAATTGAAGCATCATTGCTATAATCTGGCGCTCCAGTCTGCCCCACTTGCCTTGAAAGGATTTTTCTTGAATCTTATCCGGAAAAGCTGCTTTGTTTTGGCCGCGTCCAAGAAAACTATTCGGCATGGTTGGCCTTATAGCTTTGTCCCTATTTCGAACGGATAGCTTTCTAATCTTTTCCAAAACAGCGGATTCATCAATATTTACACACTCAGCAAGTTCTTTGATATATAATGATCTTTTTATATTATCTTTAATAGATGACAGAGGCCCTTTCATCTCTGAAATTATACGGATTTTTCCTTCAATGGAAAGCCCGTGCTTTTTCACGGCAGAATCTATTAGAAAAGACATAAGACTTCTGGCATTGGAATCTCTATCCACAAAGGATTCGTACCCGAATTCGAAAAGAAAGGAATCAGGATCGTATCCTTCAGGCAAAACTATTATACGGGCATCCACTTCCATCCTCATAAAGATTCCTATGCTTCGCAGCACAGCCTTAATGCCTGCATCGTCTGAATCAAAAACAAGTATTATCTTACCATCTTTTCCGACAAAACCTTTTAGAATCTGAACATGCTCAGGTGTAAGGGATGTGCCTAAAGTCGCAACTGAATTCTGAAAACCATGCTGATGAAGTGCTAACAGATCAAAATATCCCTCTACTATGTAGACCCTCCCATTCTCTCTGCATTTCATTTTTGCCAAGTTCAAACCGTACAGAGAACGACTTTTGTTATATACAGGTGTCTCAGGAGAATTAAGGTATTTCGGCATGGAATCGTCCATTACCCGCCCGCCAAAACCTATCGCCTGCATGTTTAAATCAAAGATCGGAAATATTAAACGGTCTCTGAAACGATCATAATAACCGCTTTTTTCTTTTCTTGGAACAATCAGGCCGGCTTTTTCAACAAGGGCAAGTGAAATATTCTTTTTTTTAAAAAAGCTTAATAGATTATCCCAACCTTGGAGTGCATACCCCAGATTAAAATTATCGAATATCTCTTTGTTTATTCCCCGTTTCTTAAGATATCCCATTGCTCGTTTCCCTGAAACAGCGTCAAGAAGTTGCTTACGAAAAAACCCCATGGCCTGTCTATTTACAGCAAGAAGATTTTCCCTCTGGCTCATTCGTTGTTTTTGCTCTGGAGACATTGTACGGACAGGGATGTCGATTCCATATCGTCTGGCAAGTATTTTGGCTGCATCGGGAAAAGAAATACCATCGTGTTTCATAAGAAAACTAAAAACATTTCCACCCGCAGCGCACCCGAAGCAATAGAATATCTGTTTTTCCTGGCTAACTGTAAAAGACGGGGTTTTTTCCGAATGGAACGGGCAAAGTCCAATGTAGTTTTTTCCGGTTTTTTTCAGAATCACAACTTCTGAAACTACCTCAACGATATTGGCCGTGTTCTTAATTTCTGAAATCTTATCTTCAGGAATATAAATTGTCAAAAAGGCCAACCTCCATAGTTATGAAACCGGAATGACTGACAATAACGGAAGGATAGTAAATGAAATGAAGTTCTGCACATGTACGTCTGTGCTTAATATTTGCTTAAATTGATATAATCGGAGATCTGTATCTGTTATAGACAAGTTTCACCAAAAATAAGCTTTGACGGTCTCGTAAAAAGCCCCAACACTCGGCATACTACATGTATGGCCTCGTTCCTGAAAAAATACTACGCCTTGTATATGAACCTTTTTACTTAGCCATCTATAGTTGAATTCGTGACTTTTTACGAAACCGTCAGTTTAATAATCATAATTTTTAAAAGTTAAACCGGGAATTTAATTATTAAAGTTGATTTTGTCAAGATTTTTTATTGTTACCCAAACTAATTCAATCGGTTACATTTATCCCTTTGCAATTTCAATAGCCTCTTTTAGTTTCAAACTTCCGCTATACAAAGCTCTGCCTGTAATAACACCAACAACTCCTGCTTTTTTTAACGGTATTATATTTTTAATATCTTCTATTGTTGAGACGCCTCCGGAAGCAACCACGGGTATGGAAACAGCTTCTGCCAGTCGCCTGGTTTCATCAATGTTTGGACCTGTCTGCATCCCATCCCTGTGGATGTCTGTAAAATTGATCGTGGCCACACCGCAGTCCTCAAACTGTTTTGCAAGATCCACAGCCTTGACTTTAGTAGTTTTTGTCCACCCCTCGATTGCAACAAGCCCGTTTAACGCATCAATGCCAACAACAATTCTTCCTGGAAATACCTTGCAGGCGTCTTTCACGAAATTCGGGTTTCGTATCGCTTGTGTACCAATAATGACCCTTTGAACGCCAAGATCCAGTAACAACCTGATCGTTTTTTCGTTTCTGATTCCACCCCCTACCTGAATGTGCGCATTTACACTCTCTATGATTTTCTTTATAGAATTTAAGTTCTGAGGACTTTTTTCAAATGCACCGTCAAGATCAACCACATGAATAATTTCTGCACCCTCATCCTCCCACCTCTTTGCCATAGCAGCAGGATCATCTGAGAAAACCGTTTCTTCATCCATACGCCCCTGAAGAAGTCGCACACATTGCCCTTTTTTTATATCGACCGCAGGAATTATAATCATGCTGTAATATTTTTCTTGTGAAGCTTTTGTTTTTTATTGAAGAAAATATGATGGTATTTCGCGTAATTGTATTTTGGTGTTTTGGTGATATGTTTACTGTTTTGGTTCAGGTTTATTTGATACAGGAAAACTTTTCAGAATATCTTTAAGGCTAGACACAGCCATCTCATTAGCAGTAATCCATCTGGCCTTTCTTCGTAAAAAAGAGCCCAGTTTAAAAAGGTTTTCAAATAACGGTCGTTGAGTTTCATCAAAATGACCGCTCCACAATAAACGACCATCTGCCACACTTACAAGGTGGATATCATATGCCACGGAAGCAGGCAAATCGACTGAATACCTGGTTCCGATACGTTCCCTGAAACGAAAAACATACCCTGCCATTACTGCATCGGCATCCAGAGCACGTCCTGTTTCTACCAACAGATCCAGTTCCGACAGCTTTTTTTTATTCCCCGACAAAAGATCCGGCACAACTCCTTGAGACTGACTTGCGGGTATCAGTTTAATATCCTTACGGTCTTTCAATAAAACAAACAGCTGCTCCGTAAGCATTTTGTCTGCATCTTCAGCCACTTTCCCGGTCATAAGCACTTTCCCGCAGATCGGACAACGGGAATGCACATTTTCACCATACACCGCGGACATATTTTTAAATGGAAAAATCAAAATCTTTTTTGTGCCTAATGGCAGGATAACATTTTCATTGACCACAACATTTGTTCTGCATCCCGGCAAAAACAGTATCAGCGTTAAAAGAACAATCTTAATCAACCCGATTGTTTTATTCTGCAACTTATTTTTATACATTATTACAAAATACCTTTTGAAGATGGAATGCCCTTTAATCGTCCATTAAAAGAAGTTGCTTGATCCAAAGCCCTTGCCATAGCTTTGAAAACAGATTCAATAATATGATGCTCATTTTCACCGTAAAGAACATTTACATGCAGATTCATCCCGCCCCGGTTTGCAAATGCTCTTAAAAATTCTTTTGTAAGAGACGTGAAAGCATTCCCTCCGGTACCAACTTTTTTGGGAACATTATAAACCAGAAAAGGACGTTTAGACAAATCAACGGTAACGGAGGATAAGGCATCATCCATTGGCGTAACAGCATGGCCGAATCGTGTTATTCCCTTTCTATCTCCGAGAGCCTTTTCAAAAACATCCCCCAAAACAAGACCCACATCTTCAACTGTATGATGGAAATCAACATCAATATCTCCGATGGCATCAATGGAAAGATCAAAAAAGCCGTGAACGGTAAAGAGTGTCAGCATATGATCAAAAAAAGGAATTCCTGTGGATATTTTATTTTTGCCACTGCCATCTAAATTAAGATCGATACTAATTCTGGTCTCTTTTGTCTCCCGTTCAACTTTAGCTGTACGTTCCATAATCTTTTTTTCCCTTTTGCCCAATCCCAAGATCTCGGACAGTATAATTATCGGGTGTTTGGTGGAGATGAAGGGATTCGAACCCTCGACCTCGGCGTTGCGAACGCCGCGCTCTCCCAACTGAGCTACATCCCCACAAAATATTTATTATTTTATATCAAATCATATCAAAACGGTCAATTCAAAAAAGTTTTTTATAATATTTTGATATTTTTAAAATTTGTATTATAGTCCTATGAAAATCAAGAAGATTATTTTATCAATTTCGGTTTTCATTAAAAAAGGATATTTATGACACATACGACTATATTAAATGATGCCTTTAAGCGTTTTACTCTAGACCAGGATAAAATATTTTCACCCGAGGAAACTGTCAGAAGATTCAAGGAAAAATTAAAAAAGGTTGATCTTGATATCCTTGAATATACGGTGAGAATCGATAATGGAAGATTGGGCATTCCGGTCTATTTTAGTAGCTGCGGTAAGGATGCAATGAACACTATTGGGACAAAAAAACAGATGGGAAAAGGAGCAACCCCCCAGCAGTCTGAAGCCAGCGCGGTAATGGAACTTGCCGAAAGGTACAGTTTTTTCAGCTTTAGTAAAAATCCGAAAAACTTTTTCATTGAAAAATACCGTAACATAAAAGACAGAGCCATTTCTTTTGATATGATCGCCCGGTCTGTCCACGATGATTCAGATGATCTGGAAATATCAGAAAAGATATTTGAGGACCTGCCCTTAAAATGGACCAATGCATTCAATCTGACCCGGAATCAAGAGGTCACAATCCCATTTAACTGGTTTTTCACTATAAACGAGTTCAATGGTCCATCTGCCGGTAACTGTGTTGAGGAAGCAATAAGTCAGGGTATCTGTGAAATTGTTGAAAGACACGTATCTTCCATCATCAGCCGGAACAGACTGAAAGTGCCGGCAATTAATGCGGATTCAGCCACAGATCCGATGGTTGTGGAAATGATACATAAATACAGAAATGCCGGGGTAAAATTCTATCTTTCAGATTTCTCTCTCAACACGGGGATCCCTTCTGTTGGCGTACTGGCCTACGATCCTTCAAACTTCCCGGTAAAAAGTGAGATAGTCTGGACAGCCGGGACAACACCCGATCCGCAAAAGGCTTTAAGTCGTGCCCTTACAGAAGTGGCTCAGCTTGCCGGTGATTTTAATACAGGTTCCAACTATGTGGCCAGCGGCCTTCCCAAATTTACTAAAATTAAGGATGCCGATTTTATAATAAGGCCGGGCAAAGAAGTGGATATCAACAACCTTTCCGATCTTTCAAACCAAAATATTAAGATTGAAGTTCAAAACTTAATATCCGCTCTTTCAAAAAAAGGTATGGAAGTAATTGTAGTCAATACAATGCATCCTTTACTTAAAATACCGGCTTTTTATACCATTATACCCGGAGCACATTTCAGAGAGCGGGCCCTGGGAACCAGTGTGGGGATGTTTTCTGCCAAAATTATTACCGAAAACAAAAAGCCCGGGATGGCCATTAATGAGCTTAAAAAAATGGAAAATATGCTTCCTGGCAAATATTATATCAATTTTTATCTTGGTTCATGCCACCTCGCCCTTAATGACCCGGAAGCAGCCCTTGGATATTTCATCCGGGCCATGGAACTCGATCCCACAGAACAGGACATCCCAAGTATCTATTCCTATATGGGTGTCTGCCTCAAAGAAATGGGGGAATACCGCAGGGCTCTTGCTGTTTTAAAAAATGCGGAAAAGTATGACAAAGAAAGAACAGATATCTATAACTTAATGGGATTTAGCCATTTCAAACTCAAAGAACATGAAAAGGCTATAGCATGTTTCAAAAAGGTTCTTCAGCTTGACCCGGGTTCAGCTATCGATTATGCCAACATTGCTTCAAATTATCGGGATATGGGGCAAAAAGAAGAAGCTATACAATATTATGAGATGGCTCTGGCTATGGATCCTGCAATAGAGTTTGCAAGAGATAATCTGACCAAGCTGCGGCAAACGAATTAGCCCGCATTCCTTGGAATTATTGTTTTTGCTATCGCTATGGCGGGTTTTGGGGTGTCCCGAACTGTAGGCCATTTCATGACATTTGCAATTGCATTGGGATTCAGTATGGGATTGGCTTTTACATCTGTTGGGGCCCTCATCGCAGAAACCGTCGACCCTGAATCGCGAGCCCTCAGGATAAAGGGGATGAGGAAGAGATACTGAACCAGGATGCCGGTATTTTGATAAACTTTTGAAAGTTTCTGCAAAGGAAAAGATTTGAATTATACAATTTTCGATACTCCCGTGTTAAGGACGCTTGTGCGCTGGTTCTCGATATTTTTTTTAAGAATTACAAGATGGCGTACAGAAGGCCGGTTCCCGGTTATTCCTAAATTTGTTCTTGCAGCGGCTCCACATACATCAAACTGGGATCTCCCATACGCTTTATTCATTACATTTGTTCTCAGGGGTAAAATATACTGGATGGGAAAAGATGCCATATTTCGCGGGCCATTTAAAAAGTTTTTCAAATGGCTGGGGGGAATACCTATCGACCGATCCAAATCAGATAACGTTGTTACCCAGTCAATTCAACAATTTCATCAGAATGAAAAGCTGATCCTTACTATTGCTCCGGCTGGAACTCGTAAAAAGGTCAAGAAGTGGAAAACAGGATTTTATCATATCGCCAATGGCGCGAGTGTTCCAATTGTGCTGGGCTTTCTTGATTATCAACGAAAGGTTGGAGGAATAGGTCCAGTGATCTATCCAACTGGAGATTTTGAGGCTGATATAAAAACTGTCAGAACTTTTTACGACGGTATTAGAGGCAAATATCCAGACAAATCAGTTACTCCGTCATCTTAGGGCTCGCGAAATAATAACTTCTCATTTTTCCATTCATCATTATCTTTTTCAAATCTTAAAAGCTCCATTTCATCCTCCGTAAATTCTTCTACCACACCTCCGATCATGCCCATATCCTCCCAATCAAAAGCATCATAAACATCATCCATTTCTATTTCTCCTTTAAATGCTAAGTTCAAGTTATGGAAAAACCGGCAAAAAGATAGTATATTTCCTCTCATTGTCAAGGGGAAATTAAAAAAATATCTTAACCTTTTCAGTCCCATATTTTGTATTCAAAGACAGGGTCAACAATTACCTCTGTATTTTCGCAAACAAAAAAGGTTTACAGCATTTTACCTCTGTAAACCCTTGTCTTTACTGGTGCGCCCGGCAGGATTCGGACCTGCGACCTACGGATTCGTAGTCCGGCGCTCTGTCCAGGCTGAGCTACGGGCGCATATAACTTGAATCTTGCATTCCAAATTCCGAAAGATGAGAAAAATATTTGTCTTCAAAATTTATAAACTCGTAAAAAATCACGAATTCAACTATAGATGGGACTTTTTACGACGCCATCAAAATTTATGTATAAATTTAATTGGAATTTGCTCGATTAATAAGCTATATAAACATATATGTCAATGACAACTTGAACACTAATCAGTCAAAATTCGACTATGCGTTATCAGTTAATGGTTTTGAAAAATCGATGAACGATAAACACATAGAATTCATGAAACTGGCGTTAATCCAGGCCAAAAAAGCTGGACAAAAGTCGGAAGTTCCTATAGGTGCAGTGCTTGTTGCTGAATCAGGAGAAATCCTCTCTTTATCACACAACCAAACCATAAGTCTTGCTGATCCCACTGCACATGCGGAAATAATTACACTACGCAAGGCTGCGCAAAAAATTCTGAATTACAGGTTGTTAAGCACAACTCTGTATGTTACCATCGAGCCGTGTATTATGTGTATGGGGGCAATTGTTCACGCCAGAGTGTCAAGGGTTGTTTTCGGCGCCTATGATCCAAAGTGGGGGGCTGCCGGTTCCCTGTATAATTTTGCCGATGATACAAGATTAAATCACCGGCCGGAAATCATACACGGTGTATGTCAGAATGAGTGCCTAACACTTATCCAGGATTTCTTTCGAAAAAAACGAAATTAGATTAAATTAGGACACAGATTTTCACAGACCCGCCTGCCATGCGAGGCACAAGCGGGCAGGTATACACAGATATCAGAACTCAGAGTCTTCGCCCAATTGCAATGCTGGAATAATGGAGTGATGGGTTTTGGAGAAATTGGAAAGTGGGCTGTCGTTTATTTATAAATTTTAAAATCTTGCCAATCTGTGTTCACCTGCCCGGCGGGTCTGTGTCCTAAATAAATTCTTTTACAATCAAGTTAAAAGGAGTAACAAGTGTCGAACATAGTAGTTGTTGGAACCCAATGGGGTGATGAAGGCAAAGGTAAAATAGTTGATCTTCTGTCGGAATTTGCCGATATTGTTGTGAGGTTTCAGGGTGGTAACAATGCAGGCCATACAATTGTTATAAACGGCGAGCAGTTTATAAGTCATCTGGTACCTTCCGGTATTCTCCAGAAAAAAACCTGCCTTATCGGGAATGGAGTGGTAGTTGATCCTGAAGTTCTGGTGGAAGAACTCAATAATCTGGAAAGTAGGGGCATAGACGTGGGTTCGGATATATTTAAAATCAGCGAAAAAGCCCATATTATTATGCCCTATCATAAACAGATAGATCTTGCCCGTGAAAAGAAAAAAGGTGATAAAAAAATAGGGACTACGGGGCGTGGAATAGGCCCCTGTTACGAAGACAAGGCCTGCCGCAGGGGGATACGCTTTGTTGATCTGATTGATCACGAGGTTTTTAAAGAAAATGTAACAACTGTTTTAGAAGAGAAGAATTTCTACCTTAAACATTATCTTTCTTCTGAAACATTAGATCCGGACAGCATTATTAATCAGTATAAGGGTTATGCGAAAAGGCTTGCGCCCCATGTTGTCAACATCTCTATTTTGATGAACCAGGCAATTAGAGAAAATAAGCAGATCCTCTTTGAGGGTGCCCAAGGCACCCATCTTGACATTGATCACGGCACCTACCCTTATGTTACTTCGTCAAATACTGTCTCGGGCAATGCCTGTTGCGGAGCAGGTATAGGCCCAAAAGAAATCACCGGTGTTGTCGGTATTGTAAAGGCCTATACTACCCGGGTGGGAAAGGGACCCTTCCCAACGGAGCTTTTTAATGAAATTGGTGACGCAATTCAAATAAAAGGTGTGGAATTCGGTGCTACAACCGGGCGAAAACGCCGATGCGGATGGCTTGACACAGTTTTATTAAGAAATTCTGCACGCCTGAATGGACTTACAGGTCTTGTTGTTACTAAATTAGATGTATTGGGAGGGCTTAAATCCCTTAAAATCTGCACCGGTTATGATTATAAAGGTGATATTATCTATGATTTTCCGGCAAGCATAAAGATCCTTGAGGCCTGTAAGCCGGTATTAGAAACTTTACCGGGATGGTCGGAAGATATATCTGATATCCGAAAAATAGATGATCTACCCAAAAATGCCAGAAACTACCTTAGCAGGATTGAAGAGCTTACCGAAACCCCTATTGATATTATATCTGTTGGCCCGGGCAGGGATGAGACCATTATGATCGCCAATCCTTTCATGTAGCAAAGTGAACTAGTATCCATCCATAAATGGAACTTTTTACGACTCCATCATTATTGATTGACAATTATTTATCAGAAGTATAAAAGGATGAGACAAGTCGGGACGTGGCTCAGCCTGGTAGAGCACAGCGTTCGGGACGCTGGGGTCGGAGGTTCAAATCCTCTCGTCCCGACCATATAATATCAATAACTTAAGCCACTTTTGTTAAAGTGGCTTTTTAAGTTTCCATGAATATCATATTCGTAATAATTGTTCTGAGTGCTTTCTTTTTTGCCGGCTGGCATCAAATTTTTTTTATTCCTGTGATAGGCGGCTCTTCGCCCATGGAAGTTCTTTCCAGGGCGATGATCGAATCGGCAGGAGGAGCTGTGGAACTGGCCATTGGCCTGGTGGGCGTGATGGCCCTTTTCCTTGGGCTGATGAAAGTAGCCGAGGCCGGCGGGTTGCTCACCATTTTAGCACGGCTGATTCGTCCATTGATGGTGAAACTGTTTCCCGATGTACCGGCTGATCATCCGGCTATGGGCGCCATGATTTTAAACCTTGCTGCCAACATGTTGGGGCTGGGCAATGCCGCCACACCGTTCGGCATCCGGGCCATGCAGGAACTTGACAAACTTAACCCTCAGCCCGGCACAGCCACCAACGCCATGGCCCTGTTTCTGGCCATCAACACATCCAGTGTAACCCTTCTGCCAACCGGTGTCATCGCACTGCGCGCAGCGGCCGGTGCGTCAGATCCGGCAGCAATTTTACCCACCACCTTGCTTGCCACCATCGGTTCGACCACCGTTGCCGTGGTTGCAGCCAAACTATATCAAAGATTTTCTCCGGTCAAGGTTGATGCCGGCCCTTCTTTACAGCAGACACCTTCAAACGATGGTGTGGAAATACCGCTGGAAGACGCTCCGGAAGGATATCCTTTGTGGGTCAGCTTTGCGGCCCTTACAGCCCTGGTCGCGTTGATACCCGTTGCCGTGTTTTACGGGCGGTCCATATCACCGTGGATCATACCGGCCCTTATGGTCGGGTTTTTGTGTTTTGGTCTGGTGCGGCGCGTACGCGTCTACGAAGTTTTTGTTGAGGGCGCCAAAGACGGGTTCCGGGTGGCCATTCGTATCATCCCCTATCTGGTAGCAATACTGGTGGCTGTAGATATGCTGCGGGCCAGCGGTGTCATGAATATCATCGTCGGTGCGATAGGTGGCATTACCGGACGCTTCGGCCTGCCGGCCGAGGCCCTTCCCATGGCTTTGATGCGACCGCTTTCCGGATCCGGAGCATACGGTATTCTGGCGTCCATCATCAACGATCCGGCCATCGGACCCGACAGTTACACCGGCTATCTGGTTTCCACCCTCCAGGGGTCGACTGAAACGACCTTTTATGTGTTGGCTGTTTATTTTGGAGCTGTACAGGTCCGCCGTATCCGCCATTCACTTGCCGCAGCTTTGACAGCCGATGTGGCCGGCGTTATCTTTGCGGTCCTGGCCTGTTCGTTTTTTCTCGGATAAAAACATTTCTCCTTAAAAAGAATTCAACCACTATGGACTAAAAATCCATAGCTTGATATTATAATGCGTTCCGCGCACTAAAGCACCTTTGTCTTATAATCTGCGGACAATAAACCAGGAATATGAAAAAATTAGAAAAACAATTTTACATGATATCCTCTGATTCATCAGCAAAAAGTATCGAAGAGCTAAGCTCAACGAAAAAGAAGTTTTTTTCTATATTACTTGCCGGATACCTATTCAACTTGATATTTTTTCTTATTTTAAATCATATATACTTCAAAAAAACTTTTGCTTTTATTTCTCTTGTGGAATCTGCTGCAGCTTTATT
>JAFDBA010000171.1 GCA_019313505.1 Deltaproteobacteria bacterium | reverse complement strand
ACCGGAGTTTTGCGTAAAAAATGGATCCTGTTTGAGGGTCGCCTCGCATTTATAATCAAGGACTATATTGATCGTAAATTTATGAAAAAGTTTCAATCCATTGAATGACAGTCTCGTAAAAAGTCTAATTTGTTCGGTAAGGGTTCATGAAATAATAACTTAACGCTTGTGGGCCTATACCTATTTTTTACAAAGCACTGCTATCACGGTGCACGGTGCGTTGTTGAGATTTGCTCGAGTGACTACAGCCCCTTTTTTTCAAAGAAACCAAACATGAATATTATAAAAGCAACGAACACAACTACAATGATCCAGTGATTGATTCCGAGTATCTGTGGGAGCGTAATTTTGCCGAAATTTCCTATGCCAATGACATTGGCTTTAAAAAATGGATAAGACAAAGCATAAATACCTCCGCCGAAAAGCATCCCCAAGATTCCCCATATGGCATCGACTCTGCCTTCACCCAGGGCACCACCGGCAGTCCCAGGACAATAACCCAAAATAGCCCACCCTATTCCAAAAAGAGTGCCGCCTAATACCTGGGCGCCGATGGATGTTCCCTTAAGGCTCAGCTTTATAAGCTCCAGATCCTTTAATAAATAGACGCCTACCGCCCCAACAGCAATGGCACTGAGCATAAACTTGAATATGGTCATGTCCATTAACCGCAAAGCGCCCACCTGTTTATCAAATCTTAACACTTCAGCTTTCTGAAGCAGAATGCCGAAAAGTATCCCTGTAACTAATCCATATATAAGGCTCATGGCTTACCCCCTTTTATTTTTATAGATCAGCCTGGCGGTGATCAGTCCCGCAAGGAAGAAAAACGTCAGTGCAATAAAACCGCTGACCGCCAACTGGGAAAGGCCGCTGAGACCGTGTCCGCTTGGACAACCCCCAGCCAGCCGAACGCCGATAAGTGCAATGGCACCGCCGAAAAATGCTGCAACACCTCTTTTTAAAGGGCTGCTGCCAAATCTTTTAGCCCACATCGGCGGTACTTTAACAATTTCAAATGTCTTTGAAAAACTTGCGGAAATAAACGATCCGACAATAATTCCTATAACGAACAACAACTGCCAGTTCGGTAGGGAAGCGGGTCCATATTTCCCCTTTTTTGTGGTAAAATATTCGAACCTGGACGTATCAATACCCACAGTTTCTTCAATAACAGCAGCGCTTCGTGAGAAGGTTGTTGAGGCACCCAAAAATTTACCGGTAATTAATATCGACAAAACAAGCAGTAAACCGGCCAGAGCACCTGCAATGTACGGATTCCATGTTTTTCTGTTCATTAGACCTCCCGAAAATTTAGTTTATGGCATAAGTAGATTAATCGAAGCTTGATGAACTCGTAAAAAGTCAAAATCCGACGGCAAAGTAAAAAGACCCAAATTCAAGGCGCGCAAATCCTGAGGAATCGGCTATCCACCGGTCCCTTGGGGAACGTACTTATAGTACACTGCAGTGACGAAGGATGCAGCGCATGGTATCAACTTTCTAAAAGATAAAGAGCAATATATGTGCCACTGTGATTTTTCCGAAAAAAAGATTGTTTATAGAAATCATGCCCTTGGTTGTCCTATCAACACGTAAACTCACTTCTGCAATTAGCGCTTTAAGTAATTTACGTGCATTTGAAAGAGGGGATTCGAATATGTTTTATGAGACATTTGTGTTTCAAAGTTAATTCTAAGACATAAGGGCGCGCCACAAAACAAGCATTATTACCTAAATTTTGCAAGACTCGCATCGGCCGGATATACAAGGCATCAATCGTGCAGCCGTATTGTAATACTGCAATCGATTGATAACGCATTGTATTTATAGCAAATTTGTCTCTTTCGAAAAAGTTAATGCAGATTTCAGTTATTACATTATTTGAGTGTACTGCCGATGCGTTAAGGGAATAGAACACATGCTGTATAATTTGGCATGGCTTTTGCTCCTCCAGAGTATTTAAACATTTTTTCAGACTAATGAAAAGATTGATTAGGGGCCTTACCCCAATTGGAATGCCGGGATAGCAGACATTCCGAAACGTTCCAATATGGTGAAGAAAATGAAACCAACTATTTTTTTACTTGCAGCACTGCTTGTATCCATTTTTCTCATGATTTTTTTATTCAAGAAAAGAAAAGCCCGAAACAATGTCACTCATTATGTTTGTGACAAATGTGGAGATCATGACTGCATCTGCCACAATGTGGATAATAAATCAGATTCATAAAAAATTGTTTTCTGGTGATAAAAATGAAAAAACATGATGTTATTAATTTCAGGCCTTATCCATTCATGGTTGGTCAAAAATTGCACATTGACGGTGGTGCGCGGAATGGTGACTGGGAAGTAATCGGTGTAAGTGATCGAAAGGTTAAACTCCGCTGTCCGGTTTCATTACGTGAGTTTGAATGGAACCGTTTTTGCTACTTTGTTGAAGAGCGTTCAGGTGTTGTTTGGCCTCAAAGAAAAGAATAATTGAATGTTTCGGAAACTGCGGACAAAGCAGGCTGAGTTGTGATTTAATCAGATTCATAAATACTTGAAGACACATCAGTAAAATCGGTCAAGAAGCGGTAAAGTGTGGCACGGCCAACACCCAGGATCCTGGCGGCCTTAGCTTTATTTCCTCCACTCCTTATCAGGGCATCTTTTACGCTCTTAGAGTTCAGCTTACGGAAAGGTCTACGGGAGGTTTGATCAACTTTTTGTTTACTCAATTCTAAGGGAAGGTGATCCGGTTGAATGATCCGTCCTTTGGATTTGATAAGCGCATAGTGGATGGCACTTTGAAGCTCACGGACGTTTCCGGGCCAGGAATGGTCGATCATGTAGGCGAGCGCATCTTTAGAGATACCCTCTGTGCTGTGCCCTTTATATGAGGCTTTTTCAAGAAAGTTTTCAATAAGAAGTGGGATATCGTTCTTTCGCTCTCTTAACGGTGGCAGGTTAATGGGGATCACACAAATCCGATAGTATAGATCATCGCGGAAATTACCCTTTGTCACTTCGTATTTCAGGTCACGATTGGCAGCACTGATGATGCGCACGTCCGTTGAAATGGTTTTCTCACTACCTACCCGTTCGAATTTACCTTCCTGGAGAACCCGTAATAGTTTTACCTGCATAACCCTGGACAGATCTACCACTTCATCCAAAAATAGAGTGCCGCCGTGTGCCATTTCAAATCGTCCTTTTCTATCCCTCAGTGCTCCGGTAAAAGCACCTTTCACGTGACCGAAAAGTTCGCTTTCCAGCAACCCCTCCGGCAGCGCACCGCAATTGACCGGCACAAATGGTTTATTTGCACGGGGGCCTTCATTGTGAATTGCCTTGGCTACCAGCTCTTTTCCTGTGCCGCTTTCCCCTTGAATGAGCACCGGAATATCGACTTCAGTCACATCTCTTATCATCTCGAAGAGTTCTTTCATCTTGACATCGCGCCCTATAATACTGGCAAAACTATGCTCCTCTTGTTTTAATTTTGTGATATCTTGTAAGGTACCTATTGAGCACAATGCTTTTCCATCCTCATCGTATTTAGTCTGGCATTTTTCATGCACATATTTAATCGTACCGTCTCTGAGTAACAGCCTGTGAACAATATCATAACCGGATTTATTTTTTACTGAATCGGTGTACGCTCTATCTACAAATTTTCTGTCTTCGGGATGCACTGTATCCAGGAAAGCTTCGTAAGTTGCTCCAAATTCTTTAGGATCTAAATCGAGAATACGGTAAATTTCGTCCGACCAATATAATGTATTTGTAGCCAGATCTAATTCCCAATGCCCTATATTTGCTATTTGTTCGGTTTCTTTTAATCTCGATTCGCTTTTGCATATTGCTTCCTCAGCCCCTTTAAGTACATCAATTTTCTTTTCTAACTCCTTAACCCTTTGTTCCAGTTCTTTGTAGGTTGGTTTTTTGGTCATTGAAGGATATTCCTGTGTTTTTAGAATAAAAGCAGGCTGAAACAATATATAACTGACAAATAGTAAATTATCAATAGTCTCCTCAAACGTTAAAAGTTTCAATTATACAAATAGCATATCAAAAATTTATAAAAAATCAAGTTGTTAAAGCAAAACTGGATATTTGATATAAGCCCAGGCGAGTTTTGCAACATAGCGTAACATGCGCATATAGGCTATCAGCGGACGAATCCCTATTCCCAACTTTAAATCCCACAATTGGGAGCTAACACTCCTAACCTTATAATTGTAAAGGCTTTCCCTGAAGGACTTTAAATCTCACAATTGTGTGTGCCGAGTGTCGCGTAAAGTGCTACTATTCACTATTCAACGGGCTGTTGCCCAAATACAATTATCAGACAAAATTGCATATAACTCATCAAGAGTGTTAAAAATCGATTTGGGCAACAGCCTGTCAAGATTTGACACCCGGCCCTGATCTATGGGCTAATTGGAATATGAACTTTTTTTATTCAATCAAATGTGATGCATTGAACTCGGAAAAATTGAAGGCCAAAATTTTTGCGATTTACAAAATAAATCTTCAATTATATTAGTTTGATGAAGCGTGCTGATTGAGGCACGCAATCTTGAATGAAAAATCGGAATAAGGAGGAAAGGAAGACCACAATATATAGGATCGGGGGATAATCGAGGTTAGGCAATAATTCTTAACAAGAGCGATCGATATCTAAATAGTATCACAAGCTATTGACATCACTAAAAATATTAGATACTGACAAGCTACATGTAACGGCAGGATTCAAATAACTTCCTACATATGAATATACAGCTTCAAATTAACTTGCTCTTTCCTACACGCTCCACCTTTTTTGCAACACTCA
>JAFDBA010000170.1 GCA_019313505.1 Deltaproteobacteria bacterium | reverse complement strand
CATGGGCGAGAATGGGCCCCACAGTAGCTCGTCGGAGCCCATGATGACTTTTCGCGGGTCTCAAGCAATAAATACCCGCCCGGTCTGAATATAACTGTCAACCATTATATCTAATTAACCGCCGGCAATTTTTACATTATAACCCTGTTGTTTGATCTCTTTCTGAAGAGTCTCCCTGTGATCTCCCTGTATAAGGACAATTCCGTCCTTTACTGTACCGCCGGTGCCGCAGCAACGTTTCAATGTTTTAGCAAATTGCTGTAGTTTTTTATCATCGAGTGGGACACCAAAAACAGCTGTCACTGTTTTCCCCTTCCTGCCTTTGACCTCCCTCCTAATTCTTACAATTCCATCCTTTGGGTATATTGATTGTTTCTTGGTGTTTTTTTTCTTTTTGCAGGTGCATTTCGTAGTCGGATGTCCGCAGGAAGGGCAAATTCGGCCTGATTCTGTTGAATAAACCAAACGATTATTGTCCATTAATCCTATTTCGCAATTTCCCTGAACATTTAAATATAACAACCTTTCTCTGTGCCAACATTAAATCTTCACCGGTAGCCGGGTTTCTGCCCCTTCGTTCATCTTTCTGTTTAACACAGAATTTACCGAATCCACTGACAAGAACATCCTCACCGGATGCCAGTGTGCCTTTAATGATTTCAAGGAGGGTTTCTACAATTTCTGATGATCTTTTTTGGGTGAAACCGATTTGATTGTGAATTGATTCTACAAGCTGAACTTTTGTTAAAGCCATGGCAGTGCCTCCTTTCTATAAAATCCAAGATAAAACTGCTGTTCCAAGTATTAACGTAACAATCCCAAACAACCTGTATGTTTGATCTGATGCTGAGTTTATATACCAATCAATAAGCTCATCATACAAATTTTTAGGAATAAAAAATATAACCACCCCTTCAATGACAGCCATGAATCCAATTAATCTTATTAACCACGAGTGATGGCTTGCGGTTGCAGAAACCACAAGCAGAATACCCATCACAGCTTCAAAGGCTGAGAGAATTTTTCGATCAATCTTGTTGAATATATTTCTCAACACGTTTCTGGATTCATCGGCATAAAGAATAGTGCAACATCCAATTGTGATACATAACAAGCTTATTGTATAAAGAAACCATGTCATAATTGAAATCCTTAAAAGTCGAATAGTTGTCGTGAAAAACCATTATTGCGGAAAGTGACCTGTATATTCACAAACACCAGGACAATTGTCAAGATTTGATCTAATAAAGTTTGTCGTTTTTTGAATATTCTTGACAAGTTAGTTTAAATTTGGGTAAGTTCTCAATAAGTTCTGGCGTAATAAATGATCATAATGCCCTGCCGACTGATAATGAAAGATAATCAAATCGTTAAATCCGGAAATTTATTTTCAGACCTGCCTAATTCGATAGACAATGAAACGTTTGAGTCTGTTTTTGTTGCAGAAGGTTGTAAAATCGAAAGAATCATATCAAAAGGTCACCACTCTCCGGATGGCTTTTGGTATGACCAGGAAAAAAATGAGTGGGTGGTGTTATTAAAGGGATCTGCAGGCTTGATATTTGAGAATGAAGAGGAAATTATCGAGATGATGCCCGGAGATTATATTCACATCCCTGCCCATTGCAAACACAGAGTGGAATGGACCGATCCGGATGTTGAAACCATTTGGCTGGCTGTCCACTACTGAAACGATACCGCCCATGGTAAAAACATTTACGGACTTTTTACGAGTTTATCAACCCTGATATTTTCCCAAAAGAAAGATCAAAAAAACATGAACGACAACACATTCACATCCAAAATCGCCCGGGAGCAGAACATAAGCGACCATAACGTTGAAGCGGTAGCCGACCTTCTAACCGAAGGGGCCACCATCCCGTTTATTGCCCGTTACCGAAAAGAAGCCACCGGCAGCCTGGACGAAGTCGTTGTTACCGCCATCCGGGACCGGCTCAACCAGCTTCGAGAAATCGAAGACCGTAAAAAAGCGATCTTAAACTCTCTCGAGAAGCACGGCCATATGACGGACGAGCTTTCCGAAAGGGTTATGGCCGCCGAAACCATGGCAATATTAGAGGACATCTATCTGCCCTATCGGCCCAAGCGGCGCACAAGGGCGGTTATGGCCAGGGAAAAAGGACTCGAACCCCTGGCCCTGGCGATCCTGGAGCAGGACGGCAGGGATCCGGTGGAAGGGGCGGCGGCGTTCATCGATCCTGAAAAGGGGGTCGAGTCGGTGGAAGATGCCCTGGCAGGAGCCAGGGATATCATTGCCGAAATTGTCAACGAGCACGACGAAGCCCGGCCCGGGCTGCGGAACTTCTTTTTTACCAAAGCCACGGTTGAAAGCCGTATGGCCGCCGGCATGGAGGAAAAAGGCGCTAAGTTCAGAGACTACTTTGAGTGGAAAGAGCCCCTGTCCACTATTCCCTCTCACCGGATCTTGGCCATCCGGCGGGGCGAAAAAGAAGACGTCCTGAACCTCGACATACGGCCCGATGAAGCCGAAGCAATCGCGCTGCTCGAAAACCTGTTCGTCAAAGGACAAGGGGCGGATTCCGACCAGGTGAGGCTGGCAATAACGGACAGCTACAAGCGCCTGCTTTCGCGTTCTATGGAAACCGAAGCCCGGCTTCACTCCAAGGAACGAGCCGACGCCAAAGCCATCAGAGTGTTCGCTGAAAATCTGCGCCAGCTTTTGCTTGCCCCGCCGCTGGGGGCCAAGCGCGTGATGGGGATAGACCCGGGGTTCAGAACCGGGTGCAAGCTCGTCTGTTTGGACCGCCAGGGAAAACTGCTCCATTACGACACGATTTTTCCCCACATGTCCGACAAAAAAGCCCTTGAAGAATCGGCCAAAATAAAATCCCTGTGCCGGCGTTTTGAAATCGAAGCCATTGCCGTAGGCAACGGCACGGCCGGCAGGGAAACCGAAGCCTTTGCCAAAGCAGTTCCGTTTTCAAACCCTGTGCCGGTGATCATGGTTAATGAGAGCGGGGCGTCGATCTATTCCGCTTCCAAGGTCGCCCGGCAAGAGTTCCCGGATCATGATCTGACGGTGCGCGGGGCCGTGTCCATTGCAAGGCGCTTGATGGATCCTTTGGCGGAACTCGTAAAACTCGATCCCAAATCAATCGGCGTGGGCCAGTACCAGCACGATGTGGATCAGGCCGCCTTGAAACAGGCCCTGGACGACGTCGTGATGAGCTGCGTTAATGGTGTCGGTGTGGATCTGAACCGGGCCAGTCTCCAGCTTTTGACCTATGTTTCCGGGCTCAACGCCGGCATCGCCAAAAACATTGTCGCCCATCGCGAGGCCAACGGGCCCTTTACGTCCAGAAAGCAGCTGCTTAACGTACCGCGCCTGGGTCCCAAGGCCTTTGAACAGTCGGCCGGTTTTTTGAGGATCCCGGACGCTGAAAACCTTTTGGACGCCAGTGCGGTGCACCCGGAAAGTTATCACATTGTCGACGCCATGGCCAAAGACCTGGGAGCCACGGTCTCTGACCTGATGAAAAAACCCGAGATCCGCAGCCAAATAGATGTTTCACGATATGTGATGGAATCCGTCGGAATCCCCACCCTGAACGACATCCTTGATGAACTGGCCAAACCGGGACGGGACCCCAGGGAAAAATTCGAAGAGTTCTCGTTTGCCGACGGCATTGAAAAGATCGAAGACTTAAGGACGCAGATGAAACTGCCAGGAATCGTGACCAATGTCACCGCATTCGGCGCTTTTGTGGACATCGGAATTCATCAGGACGGCCTGGTTCACATCAGCCAGATATCCGACCGCTTTGTGAAAGACCCGTCTGGCATCGTCAAGGTTCATCAGAAGGTGTTGGTGACCGTAATAGGCATCGACCTTGCCAGAAACCGGATTTCGCTGTCGATGAAATCAAGTGCCGGCCATCCGGATCCTAATGGGAAAACATCGAAGGTGAAAAAAAATCTTCATCGGGGCCCGAAACCAAAAAAGAAGAAAAACCAAAAACCCTCCTTTAACAGTCCCATGGCAGAGGCGTTAATAAAAAGCGGCCTTAAATAGATCCTTTTTAAGCATTGATAAACTCGTAAAAAGTCACGAATTCAACTATAGATGGCTAAGTACAAAGGTTCATATACAAGGCGTAGTATTTTTTCAGGAACGAGACCATACATGTAGTATGCCGAGTGTCTGCAAAAATACTACAACGCAGTAGATGGGACTTTTTACGACGCCATCAGGCATTGATTTCTCTGGTCTTGTAAAACCTTATCCCGAGCCATTCTTTCATGCAATAGCCGAGCTGCCATTCACTTGTCGTCAGATAGGCCCTGGATCCTTCGGCATCCATTGCAATGTTGGCGCTGTTTTGCTCCTCAAAATCCCGCATCTTTTTAGGGTCGTCGCATTGGACCCACCGGGCAACATTATAACCAACCTGTTCGTAAGCAGCATCAACACCATATTCAGATTTGAGGCGTTCCATGGTGATGTCAAACTGCAGCATTCCCACGGCGCCCAGGATATAGTTCCTTGCGGCAAGGGGCCTGAAAACCTGAACAACCCCTTCTTCCGCGAGCTGGCTCAGTCCTTTTTGAAGATGCTTGGTTTTCATGGGATTTTTTAGAATTACCTTTTTGAAAAATTCAGGCGCAAAGTTGGGAATTCCGCAGAATTGCAAGGGTTCCTTTTCTGAAAATGTGTCCCCTATCTTTATGGTGCCATGGTTATGAATGCCGATGATGTCGCCGGGATAGGCTTCTGATACGTTTTCACGCTCATTTGCCATAAAGATGGTGGCGTTTGAGAATATAACATCTTTTCCGATTCGGT
>JAFDBA010000169.1 GCA_019313505.1 Deltaproteobacteria bacterium | reverse complement strand
AAAGCAGATCGGGTCGTTTTAAGCTCCCTTGCTATTATATCGACCGTTTTGACAAGGTCATCATCTAAGGTCATTTGAATTGTACGCATAAGAGTCCTCCAATTAATATTGCTTGATATAGCTATACTAATCAACATTGCTATGTGTGTCAAGCACAAATATTAGCACCTTCGATAAGGGTGTTACATTGACGAGATTTTTATCGCTATTTTCCTCCTTGAAATATTAAAATCCATAAACCCAGCAAGATGAATAAAGTTCCGGATCCAGCTTTAATGTAGTTTGTAGGAATTAACCTACTTACAGCAGATCCAAAGACAACTGCCAGTAAAGAGGTCAATATAAGTGCACACGCAGAACCGATAAATACAGCAAGCTTTTATTTGCCTACAGCAGCAAAAGCACAAGTCGCCAGTTGAGTTTTGTCGCCCAATTCAGCGAGAAATATCATTCCAAAAGTTGTTAGCATTACCTTGAAGTCCATGTTTCTCTCCTGTTTGAGAAAAATTGAGAGCATCGATCCTTTGCCCCATATAACCCTTCATTGCAAAATCAAGATATCCTGTCAACACAATGGTCAATGTGTTGAATTGATGATGCTGTTGTTTACATATGCTCTTATTGACACCATGCTCCTGATAGCTTATATTTTATTATCAGTCGACGGATCATTATGATCATTTGTTAAACCAGAACTGGTACACTTCCAAAAAAAAGAGATAAAATATGATCATTGCGATAATGAGTGACAGCCACGACAACATCTGGAATTTGCGTAAAGCCCTTGAAATTGTCAAAAAAAAGAATGCCCAAATGATAATTCATTGCGGTGATTTTATAGCACCATTCATGCTGGTGGAACTCGATCAGAGCGGCATTCCAGTTCACGGTGTGTTCGGAAACAATGACGGCGATAAGTACCTCCTCACAAAGTTCTCTCTTACGTCTTTAACAAACGTCACTCTTTACGATCCCGTGGGTTTGGTTGATACAGACGGTTTTAAGATAGCTTTTACGCATCACGGCATTGTGGGAGAAGGACTTGCAGCCGGCGGTAATTTCAACCTTGTTTGTTTCGGTCATTCACATAAGTATTTTTTTAAAAAAATTGGCCGGACCATACTCTTAAATCCCGGGGAAATAATGGGAAAAGACGGTCTTCCAAGTTTCTGCCTTGTTGATACGGATACTGTCAATGTTGAAAAAATCGAGTTAAAAAAACCATAGTTCATGCCGGAGGAAAAATGAAAAAGTTGCTTCTTGACATTCAAAAGCATGCAACTTAAATAAATGTTCATATTTTGGCGGTTTGGCGGATGGAATTGCCATGGACCTAACTGCTGGAAACGTACCGAAAAATAATTTTTGACGATCTCGTAAAAAGTCCAACTTCTGCGTTGTGCTGCATTTCGTAATCATTTAACGCAGGTCAAGTACGCTCCCCACGGGACCGGCGGATAGCCGATGATACAAAATTTGCACGCCTTGAATTTGAACTTTTTACGAAACCGTCTAAATCGGACTTTTTACGAAGCCATCAATTTTTATGAGGATTGTATATATGAAGAAGAAAGCTCTTTTTGTATTTGCTCTCGCATGTTTCACTCTTTCTTTTCAAGCCGGATCTTTTGGAACCGAAAATAAAACCCTCACCTTGACGTCCGTCTTTGTTCAGGAAAGTCGTTTTAAGTTTGGTCCGGTTTTAGAGGGCACTGAGATAAAACACGATTTTATAGTGCAAAACAAGGGAACCGCTCCGTTGAAGATTGAAAAAGTCAGAACCGGGTGAGGGTGTACTGCTGTCTCTTATACGAGGCAAATCCCTCCCGGCGGTGAGGGAAAAATTACGATTAAAGTCAATACCAGTGGATATGGCGGCAGAACTTTAATAAAAAGAATAACGGCCAAAACAGATTCACCGGTAACGCCCTTGTTACACCTTACAGTTATTGGCAACATCAATAATTTTGTTACTATAATACCCAAGAGAGTCACTTTGAGGGGTTTTGCCCCAGATCCCATAGTGAGAACGGTAAAAATAATTCCTGAAGAAAAGTATCCTTTCAAAATGGTTGGAGATCGGACCGTCAACAAGAAATACATTAGCTATGAACTCAAGGAAGTCAAACGTTCAGAAAAGACAGAGTATGTTCTGACAGTGGCCAATCTGAAAAAAGAAAAAGGCCGCTACTTCGAAACAATAAAATTAAAAACAGACAGCAAAATACGACCGGAGATAAGTATTCGTGTTTACGGATATATTCTTGACAGACCGTCCGCTAAAAAAAAATAGCCATGAAACACATTAAAATAGTTGCTTTTGACTGCGACGGCGTCATGTTTGATACAACAGAATCAAACACCGCTTACTATAACCAAATTTTGGACCATTTCAGCAGGCCCGCCCTTACGGCAGAGCAGTTTGCATACTGTCACAGCCATACCGCAGACCATGCAATTGCGAATCTGTTTAATGATGAAGAGGGCTACAGAGCGGCACAAGCCTATCGAAAAAGTATGAGTTATATTCCGTTTTTAAAACATATGGAAATGGAACCGTATCTAAAGCCTTTAATCGAAATGCTCCGGCCCAGATACAAAACCGCTGTTGCCACAAATCGATCAGATACAATGGATCGCGTTATCAGCGAACACGGTCTGGAAGGGTATTTTGATCTTATCGTTTGTTCCAGTGACGTAAATCATCCCAAACCATATCCTGATCTGTTGATCAAAATCATAGAACATTTCCGGATAGAGCCACACAATTCTATTTATGTGGGAGATTCGGAACTGGATGAAATTGCGGCAAAGGCGGCTGGGATGCCCTTTGTGGCTTATAAAAACCGGTCACTTTCAGCCGACTTCCACATCCAAAGCCTGAAACAAATTACTGAGATTCTTGGTATATAAATGAAAAGAGCCGCCGCCCCTTTGATTTTTTTCATGGCTTTACTCTGCCCGGTGAAGTTCGCATCAGCCGGGAATATCGATGATATTAGATCTAACGTATACGCCTGGGCTGATGCCTGGCAAAACCGGAACATCAAACACTACATGTCTTTCTATAGCCCGGCATTCCGGTCAAAAGGACTCGATTTTAATGGCTGGCTGCAAAAGAAAACCGAGTTTTTTCAAAGGCCAGGCAATATCCGTGTACAAATATCCGACTTGTGGGTCTTTATTGAAGGAAAAAATGCTACCGCCAGGTTTGTTCAACGGTATCAGGATCCAAAAGTATTGGATGTGGGAGAAAAAACACTGGTACTGGTTAATTCGAAAGATAAATGGAGGATTATCTCTGAAGAGTGGAAACCGCTGGCAATGCCTGTACGAACTACCGGAACCCAGGTGGTTCCTTTAAACCAGAAAAAATCAACTTCCGATAATCGACCATCTGATACGGCTATCCGGAAAGTTACGATTAACACCAAAACGCCGAACAAAACCATTGTTAAAAGCATTAAAATAAAAACTGAAAAGGATTATGAAGAGGTTTTTATTGCTTTGAATAATTATTCTATTCCGGAAGTCCAGTCCATAGAGGGGAACAGACCACGAATTGTTATTTATATTAATAATGTTTCATCCTGGAGCGGACAAAACAAAATGTCGATTAACGGGAAATTAATCAAGCAGATACGAACCTGTCTGCAACGTGACACTGAAAAACTTCGCATTGTTTTGGACCTTAAATATGCTGACGATTATATTATAGATCAAACCTATGACAGAAAAGCAAACATTTACTCTATTGCAATCAGGTAATATTTTTCCATGAACGATAAACCCGATCATCATAAATACAACAGGCGCAGCGCATATTACATCTTAGTCGGGGTAACTTTAATTTTATGCACCTTGGGTTTAAACGGATTCTTTTTCGGTACAAAAGATATTGTGTATTCCCAAGAGCCGGCCCGGAAAGTTTCCTCCGGAATTGAAGATCAAACAAAGAGTGAAGACGGAATGTGGGACGGCCCGATCCTGTTCTATAATGGAAACGGCAAACCGGTTCATCTGATTTTAGTGGAAAAAGCTATCCAGAAGCTACATTTATACGAATATGACGGTGGATACCACCTCATCAAGAGTTATGATTGTAGTACCGGTGAGAACCAGGGGAAAAAACACAAAGAAAAAGACAGGAAAACTCCTGAGGGCATTTATTTCAACATAAAAGCTTACCGGGATTCTAAAATTACACTGTTCGGCGACCGGGCTTTTAGATTGAACTACCCCGACCCCTTTGACGATCTTGAGTGTAATAGAGGCAACGGGATTTTTATCCATGGCTCCAACCGGGCCCTTAAGCCATTCTCCACCAACGGATGTGTGGTTTTGAACAACCGCGACCTGGCTGATCTTGATAGGCGTATAAATTTTAAAAAAGTCCCCGTCATTATTGGAAAACGTCTTCCCTATCGGTTCGAACCGGCCGGAGATAACCTGTCGCAATTTATACCTCTTTTCAAGAAGGCCATGATCCCTGAGCATTATGCTTCTATGAGATCTGAATTCCGTTATATTATCTTGCTCGGTTTTCAAAAACGGGTTGTGGCACTGAGTGCGATCCGGATTAAGGGTGCCGGGGATATACTCGGGTTTTCCAGACTCTTTTTGGCCCGGCCAGATAAAAATATGTTAGTGCTGTTAAAGAGGGAGTGGGACGAGGAAAAATTTGTAAAAAAATCGAGTTAACCGGTTTATTTTGTCCTGAAAAACCTGGTTCTGTGGGCCAGGTCAGAGTTCTCCGGCTCTGCCTGAAGAATCGCTGCAAGAGTTTGAAGTGAACTAAAGTTTAAAGTGAGCTAAAGTTAAGGAATTCTGTCAATTATATAAAAACAGCGGAGCGA
>JAFDBA010000031.1 GCA_019313505.1 Deltaproteobacteria bacterium | reverse complement strand
ATAACAATGACTTTTATACAATTGGTCAGATCAGCCAGGTTGAGGCCTATATCCGAGATATTAACCATGACGACTGCTTTGAGTATGCCGTCCTTCTTCAATGAAAAAAGATGCCTTTCCCTTTTAAAACCAAGTCTTTGATATTCTTTTGAGAGGTCATCACAACCATCCAAGCCGGACTTTATGTCCAGTGCATCCAACATAAGGCCTCCTGATTCATGATCATAAAACGACTCAAGATCAGCCAAATCTTCAGGCTCGGTTTTTATTAGTCTCCACGGTTCCGGCAAATGCAATTCACTATCAATTATTTTTTTATAATGGAAATAAGCAAACATATCAAGCGAGCAGCATTTTGAATCTGTTATGTTTCTAGCCACTTCTCCAAAAACGCGGTTGGGAAACTTATTTTCAGGCCTAAAATAACAGAAAACAAAATTCATTTTAATGGTATAGAGCCTATGGGAATCATTTATAAACCTGCCAATCTGATCCAATACAGTTATTCCGGCTTTTATTGAAGCAGACCTGTTGGCTGCATGGTGCTGAATCATCCAGGCATTTTCATAAAAACGAACCATGGACAGATGGCTCAAAATACGACCTTTATCTTGATATATGAAATGCCTGGCTATCTGCTGATTCTGGGTATAGAGCTTTTTATAAGTCTCTTTGATTTTATCCTTGTTTTCTTGAAAAAACACATATTTTTTCGGATAAATAAAACCTGATTCAAAAAAGAAACTCCAAAGGTCATCCATATCCACAATGTTAGAAATGTAAGAATTCCTGTTTTTTGCCTGATGAAGCAACTCTGAAAGTCTACCATGGTCTTCTATATCCATGTCGAGTAAGGCCAAACCGCATTTCGTCCAACCACCATTCTCTTCTTCACCCACAATTTTTTTATAGACAACCTGGGCTTTGCATTTGATATTGAAACTGTTCGCAAAGTTTATTTCCAGTTCAGGTATGATCAGGCCCGGAAAAAGAACAGCATTATATTTGTCTTCTTCCACCGAAAAACCGGAACCGGAAAGATCAAAAACTTTAAGATTGTTATTCTTTTTTGTAAAAGGGTGCCTAAAGATAATATTTGGTGATGGGACCAGTTCCTGGCGCGTACTCCGGAATTCTTTGGGTTTAAACCTTCGGATCTGATGGCCTAAAGGTTCAATAACATATTCTCTCTTTTTCTGACCAAAAGTCTGCTTTATTATTTTAAATTCCCCTGAATATAACATTTCATGTTCGTTGGAAAAGATCAGATTTACCGTGGATTCCGAGTCAATCCATTGAAATGTCTGGGGAGGTAAAGCCGTTACTTCAACACGAAAGGAAGTTGTGCTGAAATCAATGAGATCACCATAAAAAAGGGCGCTGTTTTGAATCAACTGGGCCTTTATTCTTTTGCATGAATGCCTTCTCAGTTTCCGGGAATCGATTTCATAACAGGTTTCCGGAAGAATGAAACTAACCCCCTTCTCATTTATGCTGACCTCATCAGGTTTTATCAATAATATTTTTTGATTACAAGGAACTAGTATATTCTTGAATTTATAAAACGCTAACTGTTCATGAAGTTTGTCGGTTTCTGCCCAGGCACACTCTAATTCGTCTCCAAGACAAGGGAGCGGTGTTATTTTGAGGGAAATAATCCTGTCGTATTTGACATGCTTGAAATTTATAAAAATGGTATCATCTTGAAAATTAATATAATTCAGTCTATTGATCAGATGTTTTTTTCGGACCTCTTTTTTTGGGTGTTCGGCTTCTGTGCCTTCATCGATCAATCGAGAAAATTTGCGCTCGTTTTCCATTATCCTCGCACGTATTATGCATTGATGAATTCGTAAAAAGTCAAAAAAGCGACTTTTTTACAATAATTTGTTTTTTGAGCTAAATATATAACAGGCTACATGTTGTATGTCAAGCATAAATAAACAACTACATATAGTATTATTGTGTTATCGATTGACTCTAAAATATATAGTTGTGCATGCAAAATAGATGGTTCCCTGCACATATTCGTTGATACTAACATTTTATCATATAAGCAAAAGCCATGCCCAACTATAAATATTTGCTAATATATTTATTACAGATAGTTATAGGAACATCCCAGAAAACATTTTTGCAAAACTGTGTAATAGACTTCACAATATATATGTAATTTATTTCACATTTATTAAATAACAAATAATCAATTTTTTTTATAATTGACTAAATAATTAATTCCGGTAAGAATGATCGATGCGTCAGATTTAATAGATATAACTTGATCGGGTATTAGTTTCTTAATCGTGAATTTTATGGCAAAACATTTTCGCCACTAAGACACTAAATCACGAAGATGATTTAAAATAAAATAGTTTTCCTTTGTGTCTTCGTGCCTTTGTGGCATTTTTTTCCGGTTTGTCCGGGTCAGGTGTTAGGACTTCAATATGAACGAAATAAATGATCAGGAATTTATTGATATTGCTGTTTTGGATAATATAATAGAGGCTCAACTTATCAAATCAATCTTGAATGAACAGAACATACCCCATCTTATTCGCTCATTTCATGATACCGCTTATGATGGGTTGTTTCAGGTTCAAATGGGATGGGGAAAACTTTGCGCCCCTCTTTCATATAAGCAGGAAATAACCGAAATTTTAAATGATGTAAGATCACATGATCATGATATTTAAGAATGATGGCTTCGTAAAAATTTGATTTTTAACGAAATCGTCAAGAATATCCGCCAACATTTGTTAACAACCTTATAAAAGGAGGTTAAGTTATGTCTGAAAAAAAAGCTATCGCTTCGAATGATTTTGAGATGGCACTCAAAATAGGCCGCCCGCCTAACATAAAAAAGCTTTTTCCTTGTTCAAGGGCCCTGATCGTTAGTGGAAAGTTCATCGACCGGGCGATGCTTGCCAAAGGTAATGCCATGGCTATGGCCGCCAACGGGCGAAACAACTTTGTGATTCGAGGAGCTCTACAGGCCGCCCAGAGGGCTAATGCCCCTATTATTATAGAGATAGCCAGGTCAGAGGGAGGCGCCAATCCTTATTGTGCGGTCAATTACTGGAATATTTCCCGGCAGGTCGATGCACTCTGCAACGAGCTGGGTATTACTATCCCGGTAGCAATACACGCCGACCATTATGGGATAAAGAAAGAACAGGACATAAATCCGGCTAAGATCGAAATACCAACACTGTTTGAGGCCGGAATGACCTCGATTGCCATAGATGCATCCCATCTCCCCGACGACAAAAACCTGCTTGCCAACCTGGAACTAAACCCTTATGTCCCTGAATGGGCCGGCCTTGAAACCGAAGTTGGTGAAATCAAAGGAAAAGAAGGGCTCTCAACCGTTGAAGAAGCTCTTTTTCTGGTACAAGGTCTGAATGCCAATGATATTTCTCCGGATTGGATTGCCTTAAATAACGGAACAACCCACGGCATTGAGGCAAGCGGTCAGGGAATACAGGTCGGTTTAACCGCTGAAATCCACCAGGCGCTGGCAAAATATAAGATTTCCGGCGCCCAGCATGGTACATCCGGAAACAGCTCCGATAGATTAAGAGAAATAGTGGCGAACACCAGAACGACCAAGGCCAATGTTGCCACGGCCCTTCAGATGATTTCCTGGGGTCTGGAGGTCAATGACTATGGAAATGCCATCCTTGATGACAGCGGCAACTTTATCAAGCTTAAGGACCAAGGCGTCACCCAAGAGATGTGGGCAGAAATGGTCGCTTACGCACAGGCTCATGAGTTTAAGGGAGGAAATTATAAAAAACTCAACCTACCGTTTGAAAATAAACTTCTTGGACAAGTCGAAACAATTAGGACAAGGATGGTCAAACAGGTTGAAGCGTTCGTTTATAACATGCTTGTAAACGTTTTTAATGCTCAAGATTCAGCTCCTCTTGCCATCGAAGCGATCCTAAAGGCCGGAACATACGATCCTGGTCGGAAAGCAGAGAGAATTGAAAACCCCGATGAGTGGACTCCGGAAAAGATTGTAAAGCGAGCAGCATCTATCACTTCCGACAAGGGTGCTGAGGGGGATTTTGACGATTAACACGAATTTCTCATAATGATGCGGAAAAAAACGTTTTGTCATTATTGCGGCACACGGCTCACAGAAAAGATTTGCGAAGGTAGTCTCCGACTTTTCTGTGAGCACTGTGATGAACCTATTTATGAAAACCCCATACCTGCCACATGTCTTGTTGTTGTGGACAACAGGGACAGAGTTCTTCTGGTAAAACGAAGTGTAGAGCCTAAAAAAGGATTCTGGTGTCTTCCGGGTGGGTTCATGGAACTCGGTGAATTCCCTGAAAAAGCGGCTTTAAGAGAACTTAAAGAAGAAACAGGGCTTTCTGGAAGGATTGAAATGCTCCTCGGTGTGTCCTCAAATCCAAGTGCCCTGTACCACACGGTCCTCATAGTCGGCTATCTTATTAGACAGTATAACGGCACTCTTATCGCCGGCGATGACGCGGACGATGCAGTCTATTTTCATTACACCGAACTACCGGAAATAGCCTTTGAAAGCCACGCAAGATTCATCAGGATGTATTACACCTCCTACGCTGCTTGATTTCTTCTACCCCAAAACCGCCTTGGCTTCCTCCCACAATTCGTCCATCTCATCTTGTGAAACCGATTCTATGTTCCTTCGACTCTCTGTAATCAGCTTTTCAATATACTTAAACCGTTTTTCAAACTTTTTTGTGGAATCTCTTAATGCTGTTTCGGGGTAAATATACGCAAACCGGGCAAGATTTACGAGTGTGAAAAGGACATCTCCAAATTCTAAGGCCAAAAGATCTTGATCTTTTGGAGCTCGATTCTCCCCTTTCAACACGGCTTTCAATTCAGACCATTCTTCTTCGACTTTTTCCATGACACCGGAAATATCACTCCAGTCAAATCCTGTTCTGGCCGCACGCTCGGAAACTCTGTAAGCACGCATCAGAGCCGGAAGCCCGGTTGGGACTGAATCTAGAATCGAAGCCTTTTTAGCCAGATTCTTTTCTTTCATTTTAATCTTGTGCCAATACGCCTTTACCTCTTCAACACTGTCAAACCTCTCATTACCAAAAACATGGGGATGACGACGAATCATCTTCTCAACATTTAAATCCACTACATCCTTGATATCAAAACAACCCATTTCCCGGAACAGACCAGTCAGAAAAAGTATATGAAACAATACATCACCAAGTTCCTCACAAACGCCGTTATGGTCTCCTGATTCAATGGCATCAACAAGTTCGTATACCTCTTCCACCAGATAAACCGCTATAGTCCCGGGTGTCTGCTTTCTGTCCCAAGGGCATCCCTTTTCACCCCTTAATGTCTCAATTAAATCTATTATGGAATTTATTCCGGAATTTATTCCCATTTTGGCTTGTCTCCGCTGAACAGGTACTATCTCTTTTTCTCCCACGCTTTTTTTATTGTCGCTATCTTGGCTGAAAAAGCATGTTTCATATCTTTGGAGACAACTTTGACCATCTTCTCGGAAACCAGCGTCACATAGGGAGAAAGCAGGGAATCTTTAATAACAGGTGTACCCTTGGGAAGAAAAGCGGTAAGTGCAATTAACAGAACTGAGACAATCAGTATCCCTTTCATGGCACCGAATACAGCCCCGAAAATACGATCAAGCCAACCCAAAAATGCTATTTTAAGCAAGTAATTTATGATTACACCCAGGATGCTGATAATAATGAAAACACCACAAAAAATGATCAAAAAACTCAATATATTAAGGTACCCGGTGTTGGCAATCCATTTTGACAAGGGCTTTGCAACCACCATGTAATAGGTAAAAGCAGCATAGAATCCACCTAACACACCGATTATAGAAGACAATTCCTTGACAAGCCCTCTAAAAACACCTCTTATCAAGCAGTAGCCTAATATAACTACAACTATTATATCAAAAAAATTCATAGAACACCTTTATATCAGAACATAACAAATTGTCTCAAAAAGCATGATATTGTAAATAATATCAGCAAGATATAATTTATTGGAATTAATTACACAAAGTAACAAAGCATATTTTTTGAGTCAAGGTATTTTTCTTTTTCTCTTGTGTCTTAAATTGTAGTTTGCAATAGTCAAAAAAACTATGGTATGTGGAGATTTTAAAACATGGGCCAAACTTGGCATCAATTCAACCTTAAGAGACATGGATGAAGTTACCGAAAATAATCAGACAAGATTGACGTTCTCGGACATAGATCTGGCAAGGCAGCTTTTCGGAGAGCATAACAGCAACCTTAAAAGGATTGCAGACACAATAGACGTCTCTATCCATGCCAGAGGTAATACTATTTTTATTCAGGGGGATAGTGTTACAGAAAGCCTTGCCAAAAATATACTTAAACAACTTTACGGCCTGTTAAAAGAAAAATATCCAATTTATCCAAACGATATTGATTATGCAATCAGGATTCTAAGTGAAAATGACCGTATTAAGCTCAAAGATATTTTTTTGGATACGGTCTATATTACCTCAAAAAAGTGCAATGTAATTCCCAAAAGCCTTGCACAAAAAGAATACATAGATGCCATCCGCACCTCTGATATGGTTTTCGGTATCGGCCCTGCCGGTACAGGCAAAACATATCTTGCCATGGCCATGGCGGTCGCAGCACTTTCAAAAGGGCTGGTTAGCCGAATCATTCTCACCCGACCCGCAGTGGAAGCCGGGGAATTGCTCGGCTTTCTGCCTGGAGATCTTGCGGAAAAGGTGGATCCGTATTTAAGACCCCTTTATGATGCTCTTCACGATATGATGAAATTTGAAAAAGTGTCGGACCTGTTAGAGCAGGGAGTCATAGAAGTGGCGCCTCTTGCTTTCATGCGAGGCAGAACCTTAAACGACTCTTTCATTATTTTAGATGAAGCCCAAAATACAACTTCTGAACAGATGAAGATGTTCCTGACCAGGATAGGATTCAGTTCCAAAGCGGTTATCACAGGAGACATAACTCAGACCGATCTTCCTATTGAGAAACCTTCAGGGCTTATTGAAGTAAAGAATATCCTGCAGGGAATAGACGGAATAAAATTCATCTTTTTTTCAAAAAAAGATGTGGTAAGACATGGACTGGTCCAGAAAATTATTAAAGCCTATGAGGATCTGGACGCAACCAGAAAAGAATAATTATAATTTACGATGAATATTGGAAAAACCAAAACATCCGTAAAGAAGTTTTTTGAAGACAGCAACCATGTCCGCTGGAGCATTCTGGTGGGTGTTACCATCATTTTTACAATTTTGCTGTCTCCAAACCTTGTGGTCAAAAAACATTCCTACAAATTGGGTGACGTTGCAACAAAAGATATCAAGGCCACAAAAGATTTTTTAATTGAAGATGCGGATACCACAGAAGCCAACCGAAGGAAGGCTGTGGAAAATGTTTTAACAGTTTACGATCATAACACAACCCTTTCTTCCAAAATAAACCAGAATGTAAAAATAGCCTTTAATGATGTTCGGACGGTTATTAAGGGCGTAAAAACTCAAAATGAGATTGCACTAAAACCATCAAATACTTCTTCAACCCGTATAGTTAAGAAAACAATGTCCCTCCATAACCTTATATGGCAAAAGAAATCCGAATTTGAAGAAAAAGTCGGAATTTCTGTAAGTAATGGCGCTTATAAAATCCTCGAAAAGGAAGCTTTTTCCGAAAATATTGCAAATATTATTTGCAGCATTTTAAATGAAATATTGACAAATGGTGTGGTTGCTAACAAAGAACTTCTCTTAAAAGAAACCAATAAAAGTATAATTTTAAACACTATCAAGACAAAAGAAGAACTGGTTGTTTATAACTTAAAACACTTTTACGGTCTTGACCAGGCAAAAACAATGGTCAAAATTATAGGTCAACCACTTCTCAAAGATATTGATTATACCCTGCTAAATATGATTGTAGATTTTACCCAAAGAGTTATCCAACCAAATATTACCCTAAACAGAAGCGAAACCGAGGAACGGAAAAAAAAGGCCGTCGCAGAAACAAAACCGGTTTTTCACAAGATAAAAGCCGGAGAAATGCTTTTGCGCGAGGGAGAAAGAGTTACAAAAGTCCAGATTTTAAAACTCAAGGCCTATGATGAAGGGATAAAAAATGAGGAGATTTTATCAAGTTCCATTGGATCAGCACTGATAATCCTATGCATCCTAATGACGACCTATATTCTTTATGTACATCGTCAAAGTCGATCTGATTTTAGCAACAACAAAAACTTGCTCTTTATGGCCACCGTCCTAATAACCTTTTTTTTCATTGCCAGAATATCAGTATCTTTGACTGAATCTGTGGCACATTATACTTCTTTCTCCATGTCAGCATCATCAATTTCTTATGGTATTCCCCTTGCCGCAGGTGCCATGACCATCTGTCTGTTTTTGGGCCTTGAACTGGCTATTCCCATGGCCATGTTAATTGCAATCGGCACAGCCATCATTTTTAAAAACAGATTTGATATTTTTCTCTACTTTCTGATCAACAGTTCAATGGCAGCATTCTGGATGCAGAACTGCCGGGAACGCAAGGTATTCATAAAGGCCGGGCTAAAACTCGGATTAATAAATGTGATCCTTGCAACGATTATAGATACTTATTTAGGAAGTTCCTCCATTAATATACTTCTGTGGGACTGGGCCTTTGCGTTTATGGGAGGTGTGGGAGCAGGAATAGTCACCGCCGGCATTGCGCCGCTGGTAGAAATTGCATTTGGCTATACTACAGATATTAAGCTTCTCGAACTTGCTAACCTTGATCAACCCATTCTCCGAAAACTAATGATAGAGGCTCCGGGAACGTATCATCATTCAGTGATTGTCGGAACCATGGTTGAGGCTGCGGCATCTGAAATCGGTGCCAACCCACTGCTTGCCAAAGTTTGCGGTTATTATCACGATATCGGCAAGATAAAAAAACCACTCTATTTTATTGAAAACCAGACCAACGGCATTAATAAACATGACAAGCTTGCCCCATCCATGTCAAGTCTTATTCTCATAGCTCATGTTAAAGATGGTGTGGAAATAGCCTGGAAAAACAGACTCGGACAAGTCATCATAGACACTATCCGGCAATCCCACGGAACAAGCCTTATCAGCTACTTTTATGAAAAAGCAAGACAGCAAAAAGGTGAGAACGCGGTAAAAATCGACAACTTCAGATACCCAGGCCCAAAACCCCAGACCAGGGAAGCTGGTCTTGTCATGCTGTCTGACATGGTTGAAGCAGCATCAAGAGCACTTGCTAATCCGACACCATCCAAAATCCGGGGGCTTGTTCAGAACCTGATAAACAAAGCATTTTCTGATGGCCAATTAGACGATTGTGAGCTAACATTGAAGGATCTGCACAAGATTGCAAAAAGCTTTTATAAAATATTATCAGGAATACACCATCACCGAATTGAATATCCAGAAAAACCTCTCCCTGGCAACGGAAAGGGAAAAAATGGAGATCCTGTTAGACAACAAACAAAACAAGCACAAGATATCTCTGGAAAAAATACAACAAACGGCCAGGGCCATCTTAAACGCCTTGGCCTGTCCTGATGTAGAGCTTTCCATCCTTATAGTTGATGATCCCAAGATAGAGGTGCTTAATAAAAAATATTTCAACCGATACGGCTCTACAAATGTTATCGCATTTCCCATGCGCACAGGACAATTTAATAACATAGCCCCGCAGCTTCTCGGCGACGTGGTCATTTCCATTGAAACCGCCGCAAGGGAGGGAAAAATTGCGGGCATAAGCATGGAAGAACGTTTTACCCAGCTTTTAGTGCATGGCATCCTTCATTTGCTTGGTTATGATCATGAAAAAAATAAAAACCAGGCATATAAGATGGAAAAAAAGAGCGATGAAATTTTGAAACTGATTAAAACCTAACCCGGACAAGCCGGAACCAAGAAATATTTGCCACCAAGACACAAAGACATGAAAGATTTTATTTTGTTATTCATTCTTAGTGTCCCGGTGCCTTTGTGGCGAGAAGAAAGATGTCTTGTCATAAAAGGCACAATAATTACAAGTATAAAACTTAATGGAGGATGTTAGATGGCTGGATTAGCTGTAAATGTTGACCATGTCGCCACCTTGAGGAACACAAGGGAAGTAGTCAGTTATCCTGATCCTGTTGCGGCAGCAGTCATGGTGGAATTGGCCGGAGCAGACGGCGTTGTGGTTCACCTGAGGAAAGATAGACGTCACATTAAGGATCGTGACCTTAAAATATTAAGAAAGGTTGTTCAGACCAAACTTATCCTGGAAATGGCTTCAACAGATGAAATGGTTGGAATCGCTCTTGAAATCCAGCCCGATTTAGTAACCTTGGTGCCGGAAAAGCTTGAAGAGCTTACTACCGAAGGCGGACTGGATCTCATTGTGCATCAAAATGCAATAGCTGAAACCGTAGGCACTCTACAAAATAGTGAGATCCCTGTAAGCATCTTCATTGATCCGGATCCGGATCAGATAAAGATAGCCCACCAGATAGATTCGACCATGATTGAAATCCATACTGGAACATTCTGCGAAGCAAAAACACATAATAAAAAAACCCGGGCATTTTCAAATATTGTGGATGCCGCCAAACTCGCACATAAACTGAGAATAGGTGTCAATGCCGGCCATGGACTGTGTTATAATACAATAAAGGCCTTTAAAGGTCTTCGTGAAATAGACGAATTCAGTATCGGACACAGTATAGTCTCAAGAGCGGTGCTTGTTGGGATGGAAAGGGCTGTAAAAGAAATGTTGGCACTCATCAAAGACCTGTAGTTTTCAGCCACAACCAAATAGCATAGCAATCTTTTTTTAAGGGTTCACGAAAAAAAAGGAGCCGTGGCCAATCTTTACAAATATCAGATAACGACTCACTCCGTGAAAGAAACAAAAAAGCTGGGGGAAAAGGTAGGTGCGTTGCTGCAGGCCGTAACTGTTCTTGCCTTGACCGGCGACCTCGGAAGCGGGAAAACCTCTTTTGTGCAGGGACTTGCCAGAGGCCTTGAAGTCCCGAATGATTATTACATAACCAGCCCTTCTTACACCTTGATAAATGAGTATCCTGGCCGATATCCCCTTCTTCATGTTGACCTTTATCGCCTTGAAGATCCCATCGATTTTGAAGATATCGGTCTCTACGATATACTCGACAATAACTATGTTGTGGCTATCGAATGGGCAGACAAAATCAGGCAGGAACTTTTACCTGACCATGTGACAATAAAATTTGAAATATCGGGTGACGAATCTCGAGAAATTTGCATATCCGCACATGGTCCTAAAACTGTCAATCTGTTATCTCGGTGGCAACGATTACTATTATGATTCCGAATACAGCTTAAAATCCAAGGTCATCATTAATTAAAATAACTTTCACCCTTCCTTTTGGAAATGATTTTTCGGTGATTGTCCAGGTATTACAAATGCGGTCCGGGCTTTTGCATTCCTCACAATAAGAAGTTTTGGCACAAGGTGTTTTTTTCTCCAGTCGCATGGCGTTGACCGGAGCGGCATAATTTTTAATACGGAACATAGCCTCATCCAGATCAGTAACGATCTTATTCCGGCCAACAAGTACAATAACATTTTTTGGACCAAAAGTTATCCCTCCAATACGATTACCTATCATATCAAGATTAACAAGCTGTCCGACCTCGGTCACAGCGTTGCTTCCGGCAATAAAAAGATCGACCAGCAGTGATTGCCGACGTCGTTCCATACTTTCTTCAGGAGACAGATTTTTCTCAAAAGTGTCCAGCACTTTTAAATCGCTCCTGTTCTTCAAAACATCATATAGCCCCGTAGCCGTGAATGTGAGCGATCCTCCCCATGAAACGCTCCTGGGTGCAGTATCGGGTATAATTTTTTTCAGTACAATCTTTTTGGCTTCATCGGCATTCTCCGCCACAAAGGCTTCGAAGTTGTTTGAATCCAAAGCTTTCTTAAGATCTGTCAGCCTTGTTTTCCAAAAGTTATCAATCGGTTTGTGCATAATATCCTCCTTTCTATTATAACTTTTATAACTTTAGTAAAATCTGATTTGCCACAGACCTGGATTCTCCGGCTGCTATCACCTTGATGGCGGGGTTTCCTTTTACAACACACTTATATTCACAAATACCGCAACCCACACAGTTTTTAAGATCCACATAAGGCAGTTTTACATTGACCGCTTTCCCGGACGGTGACCGGGTCGTCTCTTGTCTCAGGCGTATGGCCTTGGGCGACGTGGGGCAGTGTTCTTCACAGACTATACATGGCCCGTTCCCCGACCATGGGAGACATCTTCCCCGGTCTATGTAGGCCGACCCTATCCTGACGGGAGTTTCGATTTTTTCTTTGCCCGATAAGTTACGGATAGCCCCTGTCGGACAAACCCCGCTGCAAAGTGTGCAGGTATATTCACAATAGCCCTGGATCATAATGAGATTCGGGGTCCAGAACCCGGCCATTCCAGCTTCTGTGAGCGTAGGGTTGATAACATTTGTGGGACAAACCTTCATGCAAAGCCCGCACCGCTGACAGAGCTTTAAAAAATCCTTTTCCGGCAATGATCCCGGAGGTCTGATCAGACGTGCATCAGACACATTGTGCACCCTGCCGTCCAATCTTCCCAAAAAGGGAAAAGACAGGCCGGCCAACAAACCACCCAGCACAGCCCGGCGACCCATATCGGGCTTTTTACTGACGTTCTTCGGCCATCTCCATTTAAATACAATGGCATTTTCAGGACAAGCGTTAAAACAATTAAAGCAGAACATACATTCCGAAACATCCCATTTCTGACCCGGAACCGGAGAAGCCGCCCCCTGGCATGATTGAAGACACAAGTTGCAATCCGTACATTTCTCAGGATCTTTTTCCAGTCTAAGAATACTGAACCTGGCAAAGACTCCAAGAAGTGCGCCCAAGGGACATAGGGTGCGGCACCAGAAACGCGGCCGGATACGGTTGAGAAACAAAATAAATAGAAAGAGAATGCCCATAAACCAGGCAGCTTTGAAGGCTTCATACCCATACCCGAAAACCGGTGATATGAGGACCTCCCCGCCATAGCTTATATAATTCAAGATTTTCATATCGCTTTTCGCAGCTATATCTAATAATTCTTTAATCCCTGTTCCGATCCCGGGAAAAACAGCCAGGGCCAGAGAACGGAAGAAAAAAGCGATGGGGTCTAACAGTCCGGTAAGATTGAGACCAAACAGAGCAGCCGTAAGAAATAGAATAAGCAAAAAATATTTGAATCTCTGACTGGGGTGTTTTTGGTTGGCAGAGACCATATTCTGTTTTTTCAGGGCCGGTCTGATATAACTCACCATGTGATGAAGGGTGCCAAATGGGCAGATAAAGCCGCAAAAAATCCTGCCAGAAAAAAAAGTCAGGACAACAACCCCCAAAGCCCATCCAAATCCTTTGATCCACTGGTGCCCTGATATGAGAGATGTGATCCATATGAGAGGGTCGAGCTGAAAGAAATATTTGACAGGATAACCCAGCTCGATGTTCTGCTCAGCGTTAAGTGCTATGGAATAATCCAGATAAATATCCTGGGGCAAACGGCTTTCAATTAGGAGATAAATGAAAAGAATTAAAAAAAAGGCCTGGCTCATACGTCGTATCCAGACCAAATGGTTTGCTTTCAAATGATCACCTTGTGCTGAAGTAGTTTCTGAAATTCATATGTGCCGAGTCCCCATTTTTCCCCGAGATGAATGAAACCGATATCTTGAGGACGAAAATTAAAAAGACCCGCGGCTTTTGCATCTGCGGCAACAGGATCATCACTCAATATAAGACGATTTGAAATGGCCACATCCGAACTGCTTCCTCCCGAAGGACCGTTAGCGACCATGATCCTGGTGGCATCTATGAGAGTGATCGTGGGATTGAAAAATTGGGCCAGGTCCACAATGGTCAGATGAATATCCTGATGCAGGGCACTTCTCCTCCCGCCCACAGCTCCAATCCAATTTTTCATGCCAAGAGTCAGACCGCTGAGACTATGGACCTTGGCAACCGGCAGATTGATGACTTTGTCGGCCTCAACCAAAGGCACAAAAACCGGCCAGACATCCAGGCGGTGTCCCTGTAATTTCATGTTACGCATCAATGACGACCTGGGGTAGACCAGATCCGCTCCGGTTCTTTTTGCCACCATCCCGGCACCTGTGATGGCAAAACAGCGTCTGGCATCATGGATAGTATGATCGGCAATCCTGATTTTTTTGGCTCCGGCCTCCTGGCAAAGCTCAACAACCGCTTCCAAAACTTCCGGATTGGTGGTTGCCGCCAGATCCGGGGATCTTGCCCAAGAGATATTCGGTTTTATCACCACCACATCCTGCTTTGAAACAAATTTCTGTATTCCGCCGGCTGCCTCAAAAACCTTTCTAGTTAACACCTTAACAGAATATTCGTGACTTTGGCCGATCCCCTCGATAATAAATTTTTTATTATTTGATCCGGCCCAGGCCGAAATTGTTTTTTGATAGGGCCATGTAATTATTCCGGTCAGCGCAAGGCCTCCGGATATTTTAAGAATCTTTTTTATCGATTCTCTACGGTTAATGGGATGATAATTCATGATCTATTCCTCATCAAATAATACCGGTTAATATTCCCGAATCATTTGGAGACTCGAAAAAAATGCGCCGGATTTCCCTGACACCGGCTTCAGAGAGCATATCGCTGATCTGTTTTTCAGAATAAGATTGTCCTGCCGGCGTTCCCAAGAGCATATTCAGAGAAAAGAGGGCCGGGAAAAGAGGGCCATCCATGTTGTTGTTTAAAATAAAATCGTGAATCAGGATCATTCCCCCTGGTTCCAGAGCAGAAACCGCCTTACCGATAATTTTGCGGCACTCTTCGGGTCCTTCTCCGTGGAGAATATGAGACAGCCAGGCAACGTCACAAGTCCCTTTAATCTCTTCTTCAAGATAATCCATATCTTTAAAATCGATCCGGTTTTGCAAATTAAATTTAGTAATAGTTTTTTCAGCAAAGGGTCTGGTGGTCGGCAAATCATAAACAGTCGCCTTTAGCCGTGGATTGTTCATACAAAAATGGATGGCATATGTCCCTGGGCCGCCACCAAGATCGAGCAAATGCCGCCGACCGGAAAGATCTACTTTAGGCACCAGTACCGGGGCTAGATTCATAGCCAAATTGAACATACCCATTAGAAAATTTTCTCGTTGTTCTTCATCCGTATGAGATGCTCTAGGTCTTACCGCACTGCCGGATTGAACCGCCACATCCAGCCTGTTCCAGGAATCTGTTAAATTGCGATGGTGCATTACAATGTGCCCCATATATTGTGAAGAGTCCTTGGAAAGAAAAGTCAAACTCAGCTTAGTGTTGGAATAAATGTTTTCTTTTTTAACCAGAAAATCCATGGCGGAAAGGGCATTGAGAAGCGTTTTAACACCTCTTTTGTCGCCGTTAAGTTTGTCAGCCACATCTTCCCCCCTAAGATGATCGTTGCCTATGATTGTAAAAACATCGAGTTTAACTCCTGCATGAAGAGTACAGGTTTCCCAATAACTTCCTGACAATTGAAGTATTTTCCCAGGATTCAATTCTTCCGCAGTCATATTCTTGCTCCTTTCTAATTAAAACGGTCTCATAAAAAGTCAGATTTTGATGGCAAATTGATCTGTGATAAATTGGCAAAAACTCGAATTTATCACGTTTTAGGTTCATCAACTCTAACACATTTATCGTTATTTATTCAATTCCCTTTTTATTGAGCGGCCAGGATCCAATATTTCCATACACATTGCAATCAATCCTTGCATAAAAAGAAATTAAATATTTTTTTAATATTTTTAAGAAAAATACTTTACATTTTCCATTCATGATTTATTGTCAAAATTGGCCATATTCAAAAACCGTATTTATGAAATATCATGACTATAAAAATGAAAATTCCTAACGATTTGCAAGGGGCTTTCCAGCGCTCAATTAATCTACTTCCCTACGAACTTAAAGACGATGGTCACACTCAACAAGTCATTTTAACTTATCTGAAATTTGGGGGTGAAAAGTTAGCTCGACAATATATTGAGATCATCAAAATGTATTTTCGCGAACAAGCCATTAAAAAAATATTCGAATTCCAAACTTTATCGGATATTTTCGCTGCCGGGAGTCATATCTCCGAACCCGATTCACCTGAAAATGACAGCTTGGCACTCGGCATACTACATGTATGGCCTCGTTCCTGAAAAAATACTACGCCTTGTATATGAACCTTTTTACTTAGCCATCTATAGTTGAATTCGTGACTTTTTACGAAACCGTCAACACTAATGATCTCGTAAAAAGTCAGATTTTGATGTGTTACATGCTATCGTGGAAAAATGGAGAAATCCCCAGGTAAATACCAAACACAATCATAAAAATTGCACAAAATACAAGAATTCCATAATAAGCTTTCTTGTTCAGGCGACGCAGACCAAAAAATGCAAATGTCGAAACAATCATATACCAGATCAAATCTCCTGCTTCATGCCCCAAAAAAAACGCTATAAGCTTTGGCCACTCCCTGAAAGATATTCCAAACTGTATCATAAAAGCAAGCCCTATGGTGGCCCACCAAATCCACCAGTAAGGATTAGACATGGAAACCATGATTCCTCCGATAACCGGATTTCCCAGGCCTTTACCAGACAATGGCAAAGCTTCATCATTTTGTCTGTCAGGTGGATTCAAAAAGTCGGTGGATATCTTTCCAATATACACGTCTCGAACGATCGATAACCCGAAAAGAACAAGTATCACCCCCCCGACAATCCCGATAATGCGAATAACAATGATATTTTTCAAGATAAAAGAGAAGCCTAAAAGCAACAGAATGACAATTCCCATCTCAAGTATTGCGTGGCCGATTATTATCCATAATCCCATTAAATAACCGTGTTTACTTGTCTGAGCAGATTTGATAATAGTATAAGTCAGCAGGGGGCCGGGGGACATGGCACCTGTCAGGGCCACCAGAAAGGAAAAAGAAAAAATTACCCAGAACGCAGAAATAAAGTTTATTAATTCATTCAACAATCAAACCTCCGAACAAACCGGAACCAAAAAGCATTGAAAATATTCAATTATAAGGAGTTAGTAAATGAAAAATGTGGAAAATATAAAATTCAAACTGCCGGAAGATCTCAAAAAATGCATCGAATTCCACGGTCATCTTTGTCCGGGCCTTGTTTATGGTTACCTGGTTGCAAAAGAGGCAATAAACCTTCTTAATCTCAAGCGGTCAAAGGACGAAGAGGTGGTTGTCATCAGTGAGAACGATTCTTGTGCGGTTGACGCTCTACAGGTACTGCTGGGCACCTCAACAGGTAAAGGCAACCTTATTTTCAAAGATTACGGGAAAAACGCATATACAGTCCTTAACCGCTCTCGTAAAAAGGCCTTCCGGTTTTCACGCAATAAATATTATCTATATGACGGTGAATCCAGAGAAGAATTCAGCCGGCTTGATGAAGCCATTTCTTCAAACACGGCAAGCCAGAAAGAAAAATGGCGCCACAAAATGCTCAAAGCAAAAGATCTTCTTTCAAAACCTTTTAGCGATATTTTCTCCACAAAAGAGGTGGATATTGTGATGCCGCCTTATGCACCACTGGCACGCTCAGAAGCATGCGCTAAATGCGGTGAAATGACCATGTCAACAAAGATGGTTTGCCTTAAGAACGGTAAACGCATTTGTATTCCGTGCTCAACTTAAAACGCCTAAAATGGTCCCACGGTGAATTCGGAAACTTGACAATCTCTTTCAAATCCATAAAAAAAAGAGCAACACCCCATAGTGTTGCCCTTGGTTAAAAACAAACTCTGTATAATTAACAACAGGAACTTGTTTGTGTCCCGCAGCTTGAACATCCTGATTCGAAAGCTATGTCGGAGTCTAATTTAAAACCCATTTCAGAGAAATCTATCTTAATCGTCTTTGCTTTTTCCATAAACTCTTTATCCACAATATATTTGAAACCATCAATGTCAAAAACGTGGTCTGCATCTTTAGGCTCATCCAGAGCCATAGCAAGCGATGGACCGCCTCATCCTCCCGCATTTAAAAAGATCCGTATTGGTGAAACTTCTTTCCCATTGAAATATTCGGCAATCTGTTCTGTCGCCGATTTTGTAACTTCAACCATAATAATCTCCTTTTGAAAAAAAATATATCCGCCTTTTTAAGTAGGCATTAAATTGACCATAACATAGTTCGACATTAAGATTTGTCAATGGAAGGTGCCAAAAAATCATAATTTAAGACCTAACACGGACAAGCCAGAAGAGTGACTAAAGTGAACTAAAGTTTGAAGTGACTAACACACAATAAATTTGACATTGTATGAAACTGTCACAGGTCATAAAGTGTTTCATCCCTTAACGGCTCTTTACGTTTTGTTTCGATGCTTTTTAACTTTTTCGCCTGCAGAGAAAATGGATCTTCCTCTTCCAGAATATCGCCAAGTTCAGCCTCTACCTGTTCAGGATCCTCACCTTTTTCCATCCTTCTCAACGCTTCATCCATGCCGTCACCAAGTTTAAGGCCTGTCATATCAGAAAGTTTGCGCATAAGATTGGCAGCCTGCTTGGGATCATCTTCATTCATTTTATCAGCTTCACCGGCCAGCATCTGCATGGCCTGTTCCATTTTACTCTCATCAAATGGGAGATCATCGATGTCACCATCTTCCTTTGCTCGTCCGGTAAATGCCACCATAGATATCTGTTTTGTAAGTGTCTTTGTTTTACATTTTGGGCACTTGGGCTTTTTATTCGTATTAATGGTTTTGGAAAAAAAGTTAAAAAGAGTATTGCAGTCCCTGCAATAATATTCGTAGATCGGCATGGTTTCACCTCTTTTGATAACACTTTTGCTTTTTGAAAATATATTCCTTTGGATCCGGCTTGTTTCAAAGATTTAAACGGTTACTTCTTTTTTTGTTTTTTCTGCTGTGCTTTCTGTATTCTGGCCCATGTATCCCGTAACGTTACCGTACGGTTGAATACCAGGGCTTGTTCGGAAGAATCCACGGAATCGACGCAGAAATAACCGAGTCTTTCAAACTGGTACCTGCTTCCAGGTGCAGCACCGACAAGACTGGGTTCCACAAAGAAAGGAAGTGTGCCCAGAGAATTAGGGTTTAAATATATTTTAAAATCAACATCCTTTTCCTCATCCGGATTTTCTTTTATAAAGAAATGTTCATACAGGCGCGCTTCGGTTTTGATCGCGTGGGCCGCAGAAACCCAGTGCAAGGTAGCTTTGACTTTACGTCCATCCGGAGATGATCCACCGCATGTATCCGGATCATAGGTACAATGAAGCTCGACCACCTGGCCGGTTTTTTCATCCTTAACAACCCTCACACATGTAATATAATACGCATATCGCAGCCGCACTTCACGCCCGGGTGCCAAACGGAAGAACTTTTTCGGTGGGTCCTCTAAAAAGTCGTCCTGTTCTATGTAAATTACGCGCGAAAAGGGAACCTTGCGTGTGCCCATAGCTGGATCTTCAGGATTGTTCAAAGCTTCCAATTCTTCAACTTTACCTTCGGGATAGTTGTCGATGACGACCTTGAGCGGATGCAACACACCCATTACGCGCCGTGCCTGTTTATTCAAATCTTCTCTGATGCTGTATTCGAGCAGTGCGATATCAACTATACTGTCACGTCTGGCAACTCCGATCCGGTCACAAAAATTGCGAATTGATTCCGGTGTATAGCCGCGTCTCCTCAGACCGCTTATGGTCGGCATTCGAGGATCGTCCCATCCTGAGACATGCCCCCCTGCTACCAATTCCACAAGTTTGCGCTTACTTAATACAGTATAATTAAGGTTAAGACGTGCGAACTCAATTTGCCGGGGGTGGCAATCGACGTTCAGTTGGTCCAGTATCCAGTCGTATAATTGGCGATTAATTTCAAATTCAAGGGTGCAAAGAGAATGGGTAATCCCTTCGATGGAATCTGAAAGACAATGGGCAAAGTCGTACATCGGATAAATGCACCACTTATCGCCTGTCCTGTGATGTGGTACCCGTCGAATGCGATAAAGAGTCGGATCACGCATAAGTACATTTGGCGATGCCATATCAATCTTAGCTCGAAGGACGTGGGAACCATCATCAAATTCTCCGACCCGCATCCGTTCGAACAGGTCCTGGTTTTCTTCCACCGAGCGCGTGCGATAAGGACTATCTTGACCGGGTTCGGTCAAAGTTCCGCGGCTCTCCCTGATCTCATCGGCACTAAGACTGCAAACATAAGCTTTGCCGGATCTGATCAACTGGACGGCATATTGATAAAGTTGTTCAAAGTAATCAGATGCATAGAACAGTCGGTCACCCCAATCGAATCCAAGCCATCGAACGTCTTCTTTTATCGATTCCACATATTCAACCTCCTCCTTGATAGGATTGGTATCATCGAATCGAAGATTGCAAATACCGCCCTTGTTTTCAACAGCAATATCGAAGTTAAGGCAAATGGATTTGGCATGTCCGATATGCAGGTATCCGTTCGGCTCCGGAGGGAAGCGGGTGACAATCCGGCCGTTATTTTTGTTGTCTTTTAAGTCCTGCGCAACAATATTCCTGATAAAATTAGAGGTCGGGGTAAATTCTCTTTTTGTCATATTCAAAACTCCATTCTTTACCTATATTTATGGTTTATCGAAACCTAAAATCTGCAATTGCCTATTTGGCCGTAGCTTCAAGGCGCAGGGTGTGCAGTTTTTAGGTGAAAAGCGTCGGAGCCTTGCGCAGCCGATCCACAACACGACGCTGTCCTATGGCAATCAAAATATCAAATATCCCAGGGCCGGCAAGCTGGCCGGTAACAACGGTTCGAATACCATTGATCAATACCCCGGGTTTGATTTTTAGCTCATCAGCCATCTCACGAATTGTATCCTCGATTTCCGAAGCCGTAAAATTTTCAAAAGCCTGCAACCGATCTGCCAGCAAGGGGAGCCATTTTTTTAGATCCGGATGCTTGAAAATATTCTTTTTCAATGCCCTGGACTCAATTGGAAAATCGTTTGAAAAATAGGCCCGTCCACGGGAAACAAAATCGGTTGTCACATGAAACCGGCTTCGAATCAGCTCAATGGTATCCAGATACCAGTGGCGCTTTGCGCCCTCATACTCAGGATTCCAGAGCCCTCCCTTTTCCAGTTCGGTTCGAACATAAGGTTCGATCTCTTCAACCGGCAGCGTCCTCAGATAATGGGCGTTGATACTTATCGCCTTGGGATCGGTAAAATATTTTGGATCATTCGTTCTTACATCGAAGATGGAATTGGAACGATTGATTCCCTGAAGAGAAAATGCTTCGATTAATTCTTCCTTGGTAAAAAATTCTCTGGATTCAGGCGTAGCCCATCCCAACAGGACCAAAAAGTTTATAAATGCCCATGGCAAAAATCCGTGCTCTTTATAAAAGTGGATAGCAACAAGTTCGCCATGCTTTCGTTTTGAGATCTTGGCTTTTTTAGGATCCAGAGTGAGTGACATATGCGCAAACTGAGGCACCCGTGCTCCCAGCGCCTGATAAATTAAAATCTGCCGGTGTGTATTTGACAGCCCGTCCTGACCGCGAATTACATGGGTAATCCGGTCACGGATATCATCCACCGTATTTGACAACAGATAAAGGGGCTGACCATTGGAACGGACAATAACAAAGTCTTCAATGTCTTTGTGTTTATGATCGATTCTTCCGTAGACGACGTCTTCAAAAGAGACGGAACCTTTACCGTTGGGCACTTTCATGCGAAGGGTGTAAGGAATGCCTTGCTCTTCCTTTATGTAAATTTCAATCCTTGTCAATCGCCGACAGGTGCCGTCGTATTTTACATCCTTTTTTTGTTTTAACGCAGTCTTCCGCTTATCTTAAAGTTCTTCTTTCGTACAAAACCACTTGTAGGCATGCCCCGATTCCAGCAGTTTCCGTGCGGCTGCCAGATGTTCCTTAATAAACCGCGACTGGAAATAGGGACCCTCATCCCAGGTTATCCCCAGCCATTTCAAACTTTCAATAATTCCTTGTATAGATTCTTCAGTTGACCGTTCCGCATCCGTATCCTCGATTCTAAGGATAAGTTTGCCCCCTGTTTTTTGAGCAAAGAGCCAGTTGAAAATCGCTGTTCGGGCACCGCCGATATGGAGGTAACCGGTTGGACTGGGAGCAAAACGCACAATTATTTCTTGTTCCATATGTATTTGTCCTTTTGTAAGCATTCACGGTTCAGATTTTTGAAGTGAACCTACATTTTTCAAAGGTCTCTGTACCTTGAAAGTTTTAAAGATTCTGATTTTACAATTATTTCATACAGCATAACCTTCTTTGAGTAGAATTAATCTAATAAATTTGCTATATGTATTCTTTACATTGTAAAACTTATAACGTCCATAAAATTTTTAGCTTTTAAGAAAAAATCCTTTAGGGTTTCGATCTGAGAAACAACCGGCTTCTCTCGGTTTTCGATAGTCAGAATCGTCGGATTAAACATTTATTATAAAAAGGTGCCATATGAGCAATAAAATAGAGTGTATGTGTCTGGAATGTGGCGTGTCGATATTTCTTCCTAAGAATGACATTTCTATGGATGATCCGTCCGACGCTGATTCGAAGCTTTTGGACAGCTTTCTGGTCTGTGACAATTGTGGCGGCCGGCTGAGCATGATTGGCAAGACCGGAGACGGACTCCATTACAGGCTTAAGCAATAGATGTAGCTCCGGATTATAAAAAATGATTATATTCGCCAATCAGCCATATTTTTCCCCGTATCCCGGTTTTTTTACAAAGCGCTGCCGGAAAGTACTTTGACGTAGTCAGGTTCGAGGAAACTGGGATCCAGTTGAGTGACTTTAAGCCGCCATCCACGGTTTATCCTCAACTCTGGGGAAGCTTCATTCCCAATCTCTCCGCTCTCGACCTTATTTTCAATTGCGGATCAAAATCACACGATATCTTGATTGCCGTATAAACCGGGTTAGATTCATGCAGATGCAATTCAAACAGAAACTTCCATTCGAAAAAGTAATTCTTATCTCCGCGCCCTGGCCCCTTTACAACCGGCCCTCTATTCAGATAGGCACGCTGAAATCCTACCTGAAAAAGGAGTTGCCGGACCTAAAGGTCGATGCTCATCACTTTTATTTAAAGGTAGCCGAAACAATCGGATATAGACGCTATCGAGCAATTTCCGAGAGGACATGGCTTGCGGAAACCGTTTACGGTGCCTTGTTATATCCGAAACATCTCGAAAACATTAAAAATATTTTTTATAAGCAGGCTGCCGGCAAACCTCTGTTGCGTAAGATTGTTTTTGAAACCCTAACCAAACAGATTCAAGAGGTTTCAGAGGCTTTTATACACAACATTGACTGGGAAAAGTATGGCTTAGCCGGTTTTTCCATATGTCTTTGCCAGTTAACCGCCTCACTCTATTTCATAAAAAAGATTAAAAAGCAGTTTCCGAATCTTTTAACCGTGGTTGGCGGGTCCATGTTCACCGGTAATGCAACCCGGAATCTCTTTGAAATGTTTCCCGAAATTGATATTGCGATTAACGGTGAAGGTGAACTCCCTCTAAGCCGATTCATTTCTCATCTCAAAAATTCGATGAGTGATGGAGAAATACCTCCTATTCAGGGGATTGTTACACCAGAATCTGCTAAAAAAGAGGCCCCGGTCTCGTTTCTTCAGATGAATGAGTTGTCCGATCTTGTTCCTCCTGATTACGACGACTATTTTGAATTGCTGCAATCATTCGAACCTGAGAAAACTTTCTTTCCAACACTTCCCATGGAAATCTCAAGAGGGTGCTGGTGGCGCCGCAAACAAGAAGGCGTAAAATCTGCAGGATGTGCCTTCTGCAATCTAAATCTCCAGTGGGACGGTTACCGATCAAAAGACCCGGCACAGGTGGTTTTGGAGATTGATCATCTGACAACCAAGTATAAAACACTTTCAGTGGCCTTTATGGACAACCTTCTCCCTTTGAAAACATCCCGGGATATTTTTAATCGCATAGAAAGGCTGGGAAAGGATTTTCGCCTGTTCGGAGAAATCAGGGCTAATACTCCGGGGCGCGTACTGGACGCCATGCAGGCCGCGGGAATGCACGAGGTCCAGATCGGCATAGAGGCTCTAAGCACACGGCTCCTTAAAAAACTCAACAAGGGGACCACGGCAATACAGAATATTGAAATCATGAAACATTGCGAAATGATGGGCATTACAAATTCATCGAATCTGATACTCCATTTTCCGGGTAGCGACCAAAAAGATGTGGACGAAACACTTCGGAACCTGGATTTTGTTCTGCCGTTTCATCCGTTAAAGATTGTTCACTTCTGGCTCGGCTTTGGTAGCCCTGTATGGCAGAATCCTGCAACTTTCGGCATTAAAGCTGTGTTCAACCACCGTAATTACGCCGGTATATTTCCAGTAAATATTTTTAAAACCATACGGTTTATGATACAAGCATATAGGGGTGACATCGGGCATCAGAAAAAACTCTGGCAGCCGGTCAAAAAAAAGTTGAAAGCCTGGAAAAAATCGTATGACGAACTACATCAGGGTCCAAGACATGAGAACATTTTAACCTTTCGTGACGGCAAAAATTTTATGATCATACGACAGAAAAGACTTGAAGGCCAACACCTGACACACCGCCTGGAGGGAACCTCCAGGGCTATATACCTCTTTTGCCGGCATCGCCGTTCGTTAAAAAAAATCCTTGACCGTTTCCCGTCAGTGACTTTGGACAGAATAGAACCGTTTTTAAAGATGATGGTCGACAAAAAGCTGATGTTCGAAGAAAATGATAACTATCTGAGCCTGGCCGTGCCGGATAATCCGCATGCCTCGTAACAGTAC
>JAFDBA010000168.1 GCA_019313505.1 Deltaproteobacteria bacterium | reverse complement strand
GACGTGTTGCCGGTGCAACATACAGCCTGGCAACCAGCGGTATTGCAGGACCGGACGGAGGAACTGACGAAAAACCTGTGGGCACGGTTTGCATCGGTCTTGCCACTCCAGATGATGTAAAAGGATTTCGATTTTTTTTCCCGTTCAATAGAAGGTCAAGGAATAAAAGGATATTTGCCATGAAAGCCCTTGACCTTCTGCGCTGGGAACTTCAGGGTTAGATTGCGCCGTCAAAACAGCTTTTGAACCACAGTGCCGATTCCCGAACAAAAGTTTCTTGGTGCTTTTTATTGCTCATGCGGTGATCACCGCCTTTTTGGATGATCAATTTTTTCGGATCACCGGCTTTTTCGTTTATCTCTTTTGCATTTAACAGCGGTACAAGGTCATCGGAATCGCCATGAAATATAAGAATGTGATGAACATGTGAAAGCTTGTCTGAAATGTCGGACTCAAGGTATCTTTTATAAAACGGCGGGTTCATCAGGTCGGAATCTTCTGATTTCCCCAGCTTCTTGATTATGGAATTGCTCCTCACAGGGGCTGCACAAGTGACGATTGAATAAACGTCAGATTCGGCAAATACGGATAAGCAGACCGCACCTCCCATGCTACTGCCGAAAAGTCCTATCCGGCCGGTATCTTTTCTTTTTTGAATTAGCTTTATTGCGCTGATCAGGTCATTACATCGAGCTTCAAGAGAGGTGACATCCTTGAAAATTCCGTCGCTCTGCCCGCATCCTCTATGGTCGAATCTAAAAAATGCGATTCCACAGGCATTGCATTGTTTTGCAAGTGCTACCTGTTTTGGAGAACTGCTACTGCTAAAAAGACCGTGAGAACCGATAACAACAGGGGGGCGTACTGTGGTTGGAAGGTGTAGTGTCCCTTTGAGTACAAACTCGTTTGATGAGAAAGTGATATTTTTTTTATTCATGGTTGGTTTATCTCATAAATCGTGATATTTTTCAATAAAAATGAAACTTAAAAAAGGACAACTTGTAGAACTTGAAATTTCCGGGATAGCCTATGGAGGGAAAGGCATCGCACGGGTGGACGGCCTTGCTGTTTTTGTTGACGGGGCTATGCCTTTAGATTTCGTCATTGCTCGTATAGTAAAGAAAAAGAAGCAATACGCGGAGGCCCGTGTCCACACACTGGTTAAGCCGTCTCCGTTCAGGATAACCCCCGACTGTATGTACAGCGGTTTTTGCGGCGGTTGCAAATGGCAGTTTATAGATTATGAAAAACAGCTTGAATACAAACAACAACATGTTGCCGAATCGATTGAAAGGATAGGACTTATCCATGACGTACCGGTACATCCGACAATATCATCACCCTTAACTTTTGGATACCGGAATAAAATGGAGTTTTCCTGCTCCGACCGAAGGTGGCTTTTGCCTGATGAAATGGGCAAAGAGGGTATTGACGTGAACTTTGCTCTCGGACTTCATGTGCCTGGGACTTTTTACAAAGTTCTTGATACCGGTTCATGTCTGCTTCAGCCTGAACTTGGCAATCATATTCTTGGTGATGTAAGAACATTCATCAAGGCTTCAGATGCAACTGTTTACGGGCTTCGCAGCCATACAGGTTTCTGGCGTTTCCTTATGCTCAGACATTCTGTTGCTTATGACCAGTGGATGGTAAACATCGTTTCCGCAAAAGAAGATCAAGAAACAGTGCAGCCCCTTGCAGTTCAGCTAATGGATAAATATCCTAAAATTGTTTCAGTGGTAAACAACATAGCTTCCAGCAAAGCCGGTGTCGCTATTGGAGAATACGAAATATCTCTTGCAGGGTTTTCTTGCATAAAGGATAAAATAGGAGATATGGAGTTTGAAATATCTGCAAACTCTTTTTTCCAAACCAACACCCTGGGTGCCCAAAAATTATACAATACCATAAAGGAATATGCAGTACTCTCAGGCCAGGATACCGTTGTGGATCTTTACAGCGGGACAGGGGCAATCGCAATTTATCTTGCCGATTGTGTAAAAGAAGTAGTAGGCATGGAAATTGTTGAGAGTGCTGTGGCCGATGCAGTAAATAACTGTCAGATAAATAGTGTTACAAATTGCCGGTTTATCCTTGGAGATATTAAAAAAAGTCTTTCAAAACTAAATGTCAGGCCCGATGTTATGATCATCGATCCTCCCAGGGTTGGCATGCATAAAGATGTTGTGGGCCGGGTTCTTGAAATGGCGCCCGAAAGGATCGTTTATGTTTCCTGCAATCCTGCCACTATGGCAAGGGATCTCGGTATACTGAAAGAAAGCTACAGGGTGCTGGAGGTGCAGCCGGTTGATATGTTTCCCCATACTTATCACATAGAGTCGGTGGCAAAGCTTGAACAGAAATGACTAAGGGCTCGCGCAAAATTAAGTTTTCAATGCAGAAATTAGCAGTTTTTCGCAAGGTCAAGGAATTACACGGAGGCGTATAAGTTGTACGCCGCACAAGTGATTCCGAAGATTGACCCCAGAGAAATAGGCTCCGCATTTCACGGGGCAGGCGCAGAGATTGCGGAAAAGAGCAATTTCTGGATGGAAACTACTTAATAATGCATTGCACGGTATCAGACCCACCTCCACTGCTTGTGACTGTCACAGTATCAAGAGCTGATGCAACTTTTCTGAAAGTTTTGCTATAAACTTTCGTCTTTGTCGAATATATCAGATTGCCCAGTTCAACGCTCTCCATTCCATAATTGGCAAAGGCTGTTAAAGTTACAGAACCTGCTGAAGCATCTGATATTGCCTCAATGAAAAGTTTCTTTGGCGCTGCGCTATACATTGCTGACGTGATCGCCACGTTATCCGTCTGAGCCTCAGGGATAACAGTAACAGAACAGGTATCAGTTTCTTGCAAGCCACCGGTGTCGGTTAATGTCAACCTGAAGGTTAGTGTTTCTTCAACAGGACCAACATCTGGTGCTATAAAGGTTGGTAGTACTGATGTAGGACCTGCTAATGTCACAGTAGTACCACTAATCTGAGTCCATTGGTACGAAGGGATTTCACCATCCGGGTCCGAAGAACGTGAACCATCAAGTATAACTACATCGTCCTTATATACGACCTGGTCTTCTCCGGCATTTGCTATAGGCGGTTCATTTATCTCCGGAGTGATGTAAACCAAACAATTGGCCGTGCTCTGAAGCCCTCCAGCGTCTTTTACCGTCAACTGAAAGGTAAGATTACTGCCATCCTGGTCTGATTCAGGTGCGGTAAAGGTCGTTACGTTTGATGTGGGGTCAGACAAGGTGACAGGATCACCATCAACCTGGGTCCAAAGATATGAGGCAATTCCATCATCCGGATCTGTTGAGTTAGAGCCATCCAATGTAACTATAGTCCCCTGGTTAGCCTCTATATATTCTTCAGCAACAACTGCTGTTGGAGGTTGATTTTCCCAGCTGATATTCACAATACATGAGTCAGTATCCTGGAGACCGCCGGCATCGGTTACTACTAAGTTGAAGTTAAGTGAAGCACCTTCAGTTCCTACATCCGGAGTTGTAAAGGTCGGTTGGGATGAAGTCGGATCCAAAAGGGTAACCGCTTGACCGCTGATTTGAGTCCAAAGGTAAGAGGCAATGCCATCATCAATATCAAAAGAAGAAGATCCATCCAGAGTAACAACAATCCCCTCGTCCACAGTCAGGTCGGTTCCTGCATTAGCTTCAGGCGGCTCGTTTATCCAGGTGACATTGACAACACACGAATCCGTGCTCTCAAGCCCGCCATGATCAATCACGGTTAATTCAAAGGTTAAACAAGCACCCTCGTCCCCAACATCTGATGCTGTAAAGGTTGGCCGTTGTGCATTTGGATCTGAAAGGTTTACCGCGGCGCCTCCTGTCTGGGCCCAATGATAAGAGGCAATGCCGTCATCCGGATCTGTTGAGTTAGAGCCATCCAAAGTAACGAGTTGTCCTTCGTCAACAGTCTGATCAGGGCCGGCGGCTGATATCGGCGGCTGATTGTTCGTTGTCCCTGGTTCAAAACACACCTCGTTGGAATCGTCGCTCTCGAATCCTTCAGTATCGAATGCTCTTACGACAAAATAATAAGTCTTTGTTTCATCCATGTCATAAATTGTACACGTTGTTTCCTCGCCTTCCCAAGCTGGGTTGGCGTAATCATAGGATTGACCTTCCTCGCGGCTATAAACTCTGTAACCGGCCAAATCAGTCTCACTATTTGGACTCCACTCCAGTGTTACCTGGGTTGACGCTGAAGAATTAGGTGAGAAGATTAATAGGAAAAATAGAGTAACGAAAATAAACCAAAATAAAATGAAAGAATAATTGAATCGATATTTATGTATACTCCTGACCACAATAAGTGCCCCCTGCTCTGTATTTGAAAACTTATAGAGAGAAAGGCGCCTAATCGGCCTGAAGCGTGATGTCTAACGAATTGCCCCTTGGATCTGGAACTTAATCCAATATGGTTTGACTCTCTAAAAGTTAATCTTTTAACTTTCTAAAGATTTGTCTAAACTTTTAGCAAAGGGCATGCCAAAGACTATTAGTCTATATATTTAATGTGAATACAGGGTGTTATAAAATAGCAGGAATAAAGGATGGGTTTATAAAAGGACTCAATTTGCCTAGTAATAAAGGAGTACAAGGAAAATATTGCCTAACTAGTACCTGAACGAAAATTCAGGGCTCCTGAACTGGCGTAAATCTGAATGCAACATCTTCTATTAAACACTAAACTATGAGCTAAAATAAAAATGAACGTCCAACATCGAACATCCAACGTCGAACATCGAAGGATTGTACACCTTCGGTGTTTCAATTTTATAATCTAATGGAGCGAAGCGATATCCTTATTCGACGTTCGATGTTGAGCGTTCGATGTTCGATGTTCAAATTGTTGCATCTGAAATTA
>JAFDBA010000030.1 GCA_019313505.1 Deltaproteobacteria bacterium | reverse complement strand
CAGCCGCTTTCACGTATATCCGGTCCGGTACTAGGCGTTGTTGAAATCGCACAGGACTTAACAGAAGATTATAAAGCGATTTTCACTTTCCAGATAAGAATTATTAGTACTTGCACCGTTGTCATGGGTGCTCTTTTTTTAGTGCTTTTGTTTGTTGTCAAAAGAGGCGAGGCGATAATTGAAAATCGCGCTTTGGAAAGAATACGGCTAAAAGAAAAGTTGAGCCGCGCAGAACATCTGTCTTCTCTGGGTGAAATGGTGGCGGGAATTTCTCACGAAATCCGTAATCCCCTGGGCATTATAATGAGTTCCTCCGAACTTTTAAAGAAAAAAATGGCCGATTACGATCCTTCAAATCCGATCCCAAATGTTATTATTGAAGAATCTTCCCGATTAAATGATATCATAACAGACTTTTTGAATTTTGCGAAACCCAGAACTCCAAATTTGATATCGTGTAAAACTCAGGATATTATTGAAAAAAACATAACCTTCCTGGAATCACAGATTAAAGAGGAAGGATATATTATTGATAAACATTATGATAATAACCTTCCGGAAATAACAGCCGATTCTGATATGCTATATCAGGCATTCCTTAATATTTTAATCAATGCCATGCAGGCAATGCCGCAAGGCGGTGAGATTAATGTACAAATTCGCTCAAGTGATAATGCTGTAAAAATATTTTTTGAAGATCAGGGGGAAGGTATCCCGGAAGATATTTTGGAAAAAATATGGGATCCCTTTTTCACCACCAAGTCAAAAGGGACCGGACTGGGGCTGGGTATTGTAAAAAATATTATCGAATCTCACGGTGGAAGCGTCCGGATCAGCAACAGATCGGTATCCGGCGCCCGAGTGACCGTAAAAATACCCGTGAAGCAAGGAGTATAGTCATGGAGACTATCCTGATTGTAGATGATGAAAAAAATTATCCGCTTATTTTAGGTGCGGTTCTCGAAGAAGAAGGTTTTGAAACCTTTGCGGCCAATAGCGGAGCTGATGCCTTTGAAATATTGAAAAACACTGACGTTGACCTGGTACTCACAGATATGAAAATGCCTTCAATGGACGGCATGGAACTTTTGGAAAAAATTAAGGGCAAAGATGAGGAACTTCCGGTTATTATGATGACGGCTCACGGTACAGTGGATAAGGCCGTGGAAGCTATGCAAAAAGGCGCCTACAGCTATATTCTCAAACCTTTCGACAACGACAGGTTGATTCTTTATGTAAACAAAGCCATTTCTATGTATCGGGTGATCAAAGAGAACCGGCGACTGAGGAATGCTGCGGAATTGCAATATAGTTTCGGAAACATCATCGGAAAAAGTAAAGTGATGCAGGATGTTTTCGATACTATACGGAAAGTCGCGCCCAGCACAGCTACGGTTTTGATTGAAGGTGGAAGCGGCACCGGAAAAGAACTGGTCGCAAAATCCACTCATTTTAACAGTTTGCGGCGAGATAAGCCCTTTGTTGCTGTGAACTGCAGCGCACTTGCCGAATCCCTCCTTGAAAGCGAACTTTTTGGCCATGAAAAAGGAGCGTTCACCGGTGCCGTGGCCATGAAGAAAGGCCGTTTTGAACTGGCCGACGGCGGGACCCTGTTTCTTGATGAAATAAGCGAGCTTTCGCAAAGCCTTCAGGTAAAACTTCTACGGATTCTTCAGGAAAAAGTTTTCGAAAGGGTTGGGGGCGTTAGACAGATTTCGGTCGATATTCGTATTGTTGCCGCCACAAACAAAAATTTCAAAGAAGAGATGGAACAGGGGCGATTCAGGGAGGACCTCTATTATCGGTTAAATGTGGTCCATATTGTTCTCCCCCTTTTAAGGAAACGCCAGGGAGATATCCTCCTGCTTGTGAACCACTTTATAAATAAATATGGAGATGAACGAAAATCCTCAGATCCTGTAACCGGTCTTGATCAGGAAGTCGAACGTCTTTTTTATGATTACAGTTGGCCCGGGAATGTACGTGAACTGGAAAATGTCATTGAACGGGCTATGGTTATGTGTCAAGGCAGCGACATAAAGGTATCAGACCTTCCTAATGAATTTAAAGAAAATATTTATAATACGTTGCATATTGAAGAAATACCTGCAAATGCAAAATTAGATGAAGTCCTTACAAAAATAGAGAAAAGAATGATTAATAGAGCATTGAAATTGACAAACAACGTTCAATCTCAGGCTGCGGAATTACTCGGTATTGGTAAAAGCGGACTCAACTGGAAAATTAAAAAATTTAAATTGGATACAGGTTCAAAACACTGATTTTTTGTTTTAACATGGGAATTTAGGCTAACACCCCAGGATATTTACTAAAAATGGATAAGCTTTTTAAAGTTGACAGGCCTGTAATGTTTGAGGTTAAAAATTTGAACCGGGATGTATTTGGATTATTTCCTGTCAAAATAGCAGGTTACATGGCTTGGCTATAAAGATGGTTCAAAAATTTGAACCACAAGGGTTTGGGATTATATCTTGTCAAAATAGCAGGTTACATGGCTTGGCTATAAAGATGGTTCAAAAATATGAACTATTTAGGATTTGCAGGAAATTGTAATGGGGAAAATAGAGAGGGGCATATTAAATACTTTCTATCGTAACTTGTTAGATTTTATGTATTATTCGATATGTCAAGAATTTATCAGACCAAATACCATATTTTGGCAAGCAAATTGCAGTACTGATTTGTAACCTAATAATTTTTTCATCTGTTTTTCTCCTTAATGACTAATCGGAATTGTTCCGATTAGTCATTTTTTTTGTCGAAATGCGCCTATCCCGTTACTTTTTCCTTTACAATCTCAATATACATGGAGCCGGAATGATCCGATAGGATCTTCTTAAAGGCAGTTATGCTCTTATTATGATCGCCCATGGCGGTATAAAGCTCTCCCAAGTTGAAAAGAGCCTCGTCTTTGATGGTATAATCCGGCGCTGAAGCAATGATTTCAAAATACCCGGCTGCGGTTTTAAAATCCTTCTTTGCTTTGAAAGAGTAGCCCAGTCCGTTTAAAACTAAGTTTTTAATAAACAGCTCGTCATTAAAATTTATTAGCGATTTTTTGTAAAGCTCTATTGCCTTGTCATAATCTTTGGCGGTGTAACATATATTCGCATAAATAAAACTTGCCAGTTTACCCCCACCTCTATTTGAATAGTTATCCATAATAAGCTGAAAATCCTTTTCCACATCAAGAAAGGCTTTTTCCGGAGTGCTATTTTCCAATTTTGTCTGGTAGCTGATGATTCCTTGCTGAAGCAAAGCAAAGGCTTTATCTTCGGATTTTTTTATAAAGTACATCATCCCCATTATAACGATAATAATGGCCACCATAACACCCAAAGCACTTGAGAAAATAAGCTTATATTCAGAGATCAACTCAAGAAGTTTTGTCCAGAAGCTTATAAACTCATCGGGTTCATTCAGGTCTCTTTTCCGGGATCGAGACACCCTTTTTTTTACCATGATTCCTCCAATATTTTTTTATTCTCTGCCAGCCTTTTTCCGGGATGTTTGCTCCCACTACCTGACACACTTCATAACCACATGTTGAGCCAAGGTTACCGCATTTTTCAAGGCTATAGCCGTTAACCAGTCCAAACAGAAAACCAGATGCCCATAGATCTCCGGCTCCTGTGGTATCAATAGCAGGGCCGGTTACCATGGGTTTAATCTTTATGATTTTATCGGCATGGGAAATGTAACTTCCCTGTTCTCCCACTTTAAGTGCTGCAATAAGCGTGTGTTCCGAAAGTGAGCGGACCGCTTTTATTTCATCCGAACATCCTGTAAATGCCAGGGCTTCATCCTCATTGGCCAGCAGAATATCAACAAAATCTTTTACAATTTTTTCAAGTAGAAGTTTTGACTCCTCAACAACCGTAAAACTGGCAAGGTCAAGAGATATCAGTGCTCCGGCCTCTTTCGCGGCATTTAAGGCGGCGAGTATCAAATCCTCGTTAAACAGAAGATACCCTTCGATATGAACAATTGCCGCATTTTCAAAGCATTTTTTAGTAATTTCTTCGGGTTGTATTTCTGAAGATGCACCAAGGAATGTAAGCATGGAACGCTGTGCATCGTGGGTGATAATGGAAAGGACTCTTCCGGTAAATGAAGTTGATGTAAAAAGCACCGGATCGACATTGTTTTTCTTTAAATTTTTTTCAAAAAACCCGCCCATTTTACCTTTGCCGTTTTTGCCGACAAAGCGGGCATGTCCACCGAGTTTGCCGATCCCAATAACCGTGTTGCAGGCGGAACCACCCGGAACCATAGTAGGTTTCTTGGATGCTTGTGCTATTGTCAACTCTATAAACTCTTTGTCAACATATTTCATCCCGCCCTTTATGGCGCCGGTTTTCAGCAAAAATTCATCGTCTTCTCGGACAAGTATATCCACAAGCGCCGATCCAACTCCCACGACAAGCTTTCTGTGCTTATTGTTTAAATTGATAAACATTTTATTGTCTTTTGTATCAAGTCCTATAATCGCTTCGCGATTCTATATAACGTGACTTAGCAGCTTAAAAAAGAAAATTCCCATACTATCAAGTTAGCCCCCTTACCAAACAAGAGACTTGTAAATCCATCCCTTGTCTCCATCAGCATGCTGAATACGAATCCAGCTTCCTTTGCGTTTTATAACCTTAAACGGAACTCCTTTTTCAACCGTGAACACTATCGCAAAACCGGAGCCCGGCCCGGATCGAATATTGCATTTTTCTTTTTTTGTAATAATCGATGGAATTTTACGGACAAGGGATTTATGAATCCACCCCTCATCTCCCTCGAAATCTCGAAAATGATACCATTGGCCGGACGTTTTAAATACATTCAGGGGGTGGTATTTTTCGACTTCCCATAAGATGTCGGAATTTTTTCCGGGTCTGGAACGTACATTGGCCACTGAAACCGAAACGGCCCATCGTTCAGCCCAAGCCACGCTGCTGAATAACAATAGCAGAATTAATATCATCCATGCATAGGGTTTCATTTTTAAAGATTGCTACCTCGTGCCCATCCATAAATGGCTATTTTGCCCAATCTCTGCATCGGTCTCAGATTTTAATCCGCCTAAGTTCGGTGGCGGATAAATCCTCGAAATAATCAATGGAATCCTTTATTAGAGATCCGCGCGAAGCAGTTTATGAAAACATAAACCTGCGTTTTCGACTGTCGAGTCGTTCAACCCCTTCTTCCCTTGCCGCCTGCAAAGCCGCTTTATAATCCTTTGGTGAAAGGTAATCAGAAAGTTCCTTTATTTCCATGGCCCTTCCGCAGGGCCTGTACTGGGGCATTATATTTACGTAAGTGTTTGATGAAATTTTATTTGCAATAAATCTCATTAGTTCGCGTGTTCCCGCAAGTCCATGGGGCAAAACAAGATGCCGTACCAAAAGCCCCCGCCTGGCAATACCCGATTCATCGGTAATAAGATCACCGACCTGCCGGTGCATCTCAACAAGTGCCTTTCGGGCCACCTCCGGGTAATCTTCGGTGTCACAAATGGTCTTTGCAACTTCAGGATTCCAGAATTTGAAATCAGGCATATAAATATCAAATACACCTTCAAGCAATTTCAGGGTTTCAACACGGTCGTAACCTCCAGTATTATAAACCAGTGGAACAGAAAGACCCTTATGGACCGCTATTTCAACGGCGGAAAGAATCTGGGGCACAACATGGGATGGAGTAACGAAATTAATGTTGTGGCATCCCGTATCTTGTAAATGCAGCATTATACCGGCAAGCTTTTCACTCGACATCTGTTCACCATGACCCAGATGGCTTATATCGTAATTCTGGCAGAAGATACACAAAAGATTGCAGTGGGTAAAAAAAATGGTGCCGGATCCATGGGTGCCCACCAGGGAATCCTCTTCTCCAAAGTGAGAATTAAAACTCGAAACATATGCTTTTTTACCTGTTTTGCATATACCGGTTTCACCGGATAGGCGATCTGCCTTGCATCTTCTGGGACAAAGGGTGCATGATTCTAAAATTTCATACGCTTTCTGAATCTTTTCCGAAAGCAATCCCTTTTTAGAAGTTTCAATATAGGCTGGTTTAAAAATCGGCATGTTTTATAGCATTCTGCTTGTTTTTCGAACTAAGGGCTCACTAAAAAATAACTTCACATTCAAGGCATACAAATTTTGCAATCATAAGGCGTACTTATCGTACGTTGAATGATTACAAAATGCAGCACAACGCAGAAGTTGGACTTTTTACGATACCGTCAAAGTTGTCCGGGTTTCAAAAAACCAGCGTGTTATAAAATCTTAAACCGCCAGAATTGTTCCCCCCTGATATATACAGAAAGCAACAATCCACGCAAGGGATGTACTGTAAACAACGCTGAAAATCATCCATTTAAAGGAACCGGTTTCGCGTCTGATGGCAGCTACTGTTGCCAGACACGGCATATATAAAAGTACAAAAACCATCATTGCAAGAGCTCCGAGAGGTGTCATACCGGAAGATAACAGCGCGTTTTTAAGTGCTGCCGAATCTTCTGTTCCATCAGCAGCATAAAGTACTCCCATGGTACTTACAACGATTTCTTTGGCGACAAAACCGGTAAGAAGGGCTATACTGCCGCGCCAGTCAATACCGATGGGCGCAAACACGGGTGCAAGCACTTTCCCTATACTGCCCATAAAAGATTTTTCGGCTTTTTCAGTCTTCTTTGCCTTTATAAGTTCTGAAACAGCATCGTCTCGTTGTTTTGCGAGCAGCTTTTTTCCAGATTCATGGGCAGTTTCAATTTCGGCATTATAGGACGCCTTGGTCTCTGAAATTTTTGAATTATAGTCTAATGAATATGATATGTTTTGAGGAAATGCCGACAGTATCCATACAACTACCGAACCGATAAGGATAATACCTCCCATCTTTTTTAAAAAGATCTTGCTTCGATCCCACATATGAATCAGCAGGCTTTTTATCATAGGGGCTCTGTATGGCGGGAGTTCCATGACAAACGGCGCGTCAGCGCCCCTTAACAAAGTGGACCGGAAAAGGCGGCCGGTGACAATGGATAGTATAATCCCCACCATGTATATGCCGAAGATAACAGAACCGGCCCTGGCGCCAAAGAATGCACCCGCAAGCACAATATAGACCGGCAGTTTTGCCGAGCATGACATAAAGGGGGTGATAAGGATAGTGAGCGTGCGATCTTTTTCACTTTCAAGAGTGCGGGACGCCATAATAGCCGGAACATTGCACCCGAAACCCATCAACATGGGGATGAAGGATTTGCCGTGAAGTCCTATAAGGTGCATGATCTTGTCCATTAGAAAAGCGGCTCTGGACATGTAGCCTGTATCTTCAAAAATTGATATACAGAAAAAAAGAATTAAAATATTTGGCAGAAAGATGACAACGCTTCCAACCCCTGCGATGACTCCATTCAAAAGGAAATCCTTAAAAAGATTATTTGGAAGAACATGGACTAAGGATTTTGAAACAAAGTTAACACCGATGTCGATCCATTCCATGGGATAAGCTCCCAGCGAAAAGGTCAACTGGAACATGGCCCAGATAAAGAAAAGAAAAATCGGGAAGCCGACAAATCGATTGGTAAGAACCAAATCAATGTTGCGTGAAATATCGATACGTTGTTTTGCGGAGGTTGTCAGTACTTCTTTGATGATTCCGGCTATAAATCCGTAACGCTCATCAGTCATTACGATTTCCGGATCGTCATCAAAACGGTCCATGAGAAAATCCCGGTGTATCTGGGCTTGTTGTAGAATCTCCCGGCTGTTTTTTCCGGCCTCGTTGAGGACGCGTTTTTTAACGATTTTGTCGTCTTCCAAAAGCTTTATGGCTGTCCATCGGGGATTGTAAGGAATTGACCCTTCCGTCCAGTTTTCGAGAAAGGACTTTAGACTGGAAATTGAATTTTCAATATCTTTACTGTATTTGACTCTCCGTTTTTTAGGAATCTCATAACTCGATTCTGCCAGTTCTATGGCTTTTTCCAGAAGTGTATCAATGCCCTGGTTTTTGTTTCCAACTGTAAAAACCACAGGCAGATCGAGAAGTTCAGAAAGTTTTTTATCATCAATTTTTAATCCCCGTGAGCGGGCAACGTCTGCCATGTTTAGAGCGAACAGCACCTTGCAATCAATTTCCCTGAACTGGGTTGCAAGATAAAGGCTTCGTTCCAGGTTGGATGCGTCGATGATATCGATCACAACATCCGGACGTTCTTCAAGAACAAAGTCACGGGCAATAATTTCTTCTATGGTAAAGGGCGTTAAACTGTAGGTTCCGGGAAGATCTATAATTTTTAGATCATACCCGAATTTTTTGATATTGCCTTCTTTTTTTTCAACAGTTACTCCCGGCCAGTTTCCCACCTTCTGCCGGGTTCCGGTCATATTATTAAATATAGTGGTTTTCCCCGAGTTAGGATTGCCTGCCAGGGCGATTGAAAAGCGTTTTTGATTCATTATGGATTGTCTGAATGCGATATTTTATCAAAATGGATACTTCTATTTTACATTATCAACAGTAATTTGTGCGGCTTCACCAACCCGAAGTGATACATGATATCCTTTAACAATTAACTCCACAGGATCTTTCAGGGGCGCATATTTTTCAACATAGATCTCGGAACCTTTAATGATCCCCATTTCAAGTATCCTTCTACGCAGAGCCCCGTTACCTCCGACATGAACGATTCTTGCGGTCTGGTTTTCTTTTATATCGCTTAATAACATGAACAAAAATCCTCATTTATGGATGGACACTATCTTACAACAGGTTCCACCAATATCTTCTTTGCCAGCCCACGCCCGAGGGCGTACCGGTTATAATCTATAGCGATCACCAATTGTCCGCTGTCCAGGTTGGTAACTACATCTATCTTGTCTCCGATTCTCAAACCCATGGATAACAGACGCATGTGTGCTGTCGCACCTCCGATAAAATCTTTGATTTCAAACCGTTCCCCCTGTTTGGCGTTGACAAGGGACATGAGTTGAACGTGATCTTTAAGGCATTTGGAACAGATGCCGTAGATTTCCATTTTGTGCCGAAGCATGTGGAAATTATAAGCCCCAGCAATCTGAACCTGCAGGTTTTCAAGCTCTTCGTTTTCAAACTCAAAAATATTTTTGCATTTTGTGCAGATCATATGATCGTGATGTTGACATAAGTGCCTGTGTTCATAACAAACTTGTCCGTTATTGAACCTCCTTTTTTGGGCAAAACCAAAACGGCACATAAGCTTCAACGTGTCCCGGACAAAATCAGGAGTAAATTGATGTCCGTCTTCCTTAAGAAGCCGAACAAGTTCGGCAACTGAAACATGGTGCTCGGTTTGAAGAAAAACTTCTAGAATATTGAATCTATCTTCGAAATGATCAATATTTTCTTGCTTAAAAAGCTTTTTGAACTGTTCTTTTTCTCTTTTATGAACTCGTTTCATATGGATTCCTTGTTGAAATAATGCCTTCGTAAAAGACGGTTACGAATACATCACCCGTGATCTATAACAGTAACGCTTGTTCAATGTATTGTCAATAAAGCAACTTTCTGGAAATGAAACAAATATCGAGACCTTTGAAAAATATTCAATTTTGTTCAAGGCCAAGGAAGGTTAAAATTTTAACCACAGGAATACATTGAGTATTTTGAGGATTAAAATTTGAGTCTAACGCCGGATTGGGCAAAATGGAGCGTTTTGCAAAGGTCTCATATCGCAACTGTTCAAGGTGTAGAGGTTCAGGGTTAATGTCTGGTCAGACTTCCGTAGATCCGTAAAAGTTTGTCGGGTAGTTCGCGAACGTCAGATAGAACATTGTGGTGAACGTTTCCGTAAAGATCATCCAGCCTGGGATCTCCAGCAAAATTAACGGTTATGGCATGAGTATATATGTTTTTTGAACGCGCCTCAAATATGGCTTTTCGGGTATCTGCAATTGCATAATTTTGTTTATAATCAACATCATTGGGGAACCCATCACCTAAAACAATCAATAAACGGACTTTTGAATGAACCTTTTCAAGTTGACTGATGGCATGGCGGATGGCGGCCCCCATCCGGGTGCTCCGTTGGGGTGCCATGGCATTAATACGCCGTTTGACAGCATCATCCATATTTTCATCAAGGTCTTTTATGCGAAAGTAATCAACTCCCAGGCGGCCGGTCCCGGAAAAACCTGCAATGGCAAAAGCGTCCCCCACAACTCCCAACGCTTCACAAAATAGTACGATGGCTTCCTTTTCGACATCTAAAACGGTAGCATGTGAACCAAAAACAGCGTTAGCTGTTGAACGGGACAAATCCACAAGCAGGAGTACGGCAACATCCCTGGTCTGTTTGATGTGTTTGATATACAGCCTGTCCGATGGAATTCTCCCCGCCTTTTTATCTATGGCAAAGTCTAACAGTGCCCTGTAATCGAACTCATCCCCTTCCACCCATTGTCTTAATCTTATAAGACCCTCGGGCTTCAACAGCTCAAAAGCATAGCGTATCTTCTTTACCAGCCCCCTGTGATGTTTCAATGTTAACTTATAAAAGTCGCTCTCTTTTTCGGTTAAAGATTTGTCGAGCACTCTTACATGAGAATGCAGGTAATCCAGCAAGTTGCAGTCCCATTCTTGGTGCCAGGTAACAGTGCCGGAAAAATCTTCTTTCTGAAGTACGGTAGTGTTCTCAGTGCCGAGGAGCTTGGACAGATCAAGCCAGGACAGGTCTATGGAAAATTTTTGTTGCGGTGCTCCATGAGGCTCGTGGTTTTCCCGAAAACAGCATATCATTTCTTTGCAGTCCTGATGGGAAATCATACCGTTGTTTTCCATCAGGCGTTTTTTAATATCCGAGGTGTAGACTTCAAACCCCTTGTCTTCGAGCTGCACCTTTAAGGTCCTGGCTAAACGCTCATATTTCCGATTCGCCAAGAAAAAAAGATCAGGCCTTAATCTACGGCCAAAGGGTGTTTGTATGGGTTTATAAAATTCTTTAAGACCTTTTTTTAAATATAACGTTCTGCTCAAAAATTTTTCCATTTTCGGGTATATCTTGACAACAAGCTCTGCACATGACTCGACCGTCGAATCTTTCGTTATTGTGGTTTCAAACAGATTTTTAAACATTTTGGTGTGAGTATGTGTTTTAGTGTCCATACCAAAACGTTCTTCTTCTGGAATGCCGAGGGCAATCCACAGATACAAAAGAAAAACCATTTCAACCGGTTTATGGTTTTTAATCATATGTTCAGCTTCTTGTTGAAGCACGGGAAGGGTCTGTCTGACCAGGCCCGGATACTGACGCTGCAACATAATTCTGATACGGCCGTGTTCGAAGATTGTAAACAGATCCGCTGCCAGCGCAGCGACTGGAAAATACAAGAAAAAACGTTCCATATCGGATAGATCTTCCCCATCTTGGATTAAATCGAATTCCAAATCATAATCCTTTAATTTTCCAATTCCCCGGCATTTTTCCATGGCTTTTTCAAGATCAAAATCGAAGGTGCCGAACTCATAGTGTCCTGCTTCAAGCCTTGCAAGGCATTTATATAGGTTTATGTTTTGGGCTTTGTGGGGAAAGACGCTGATTTCATCCGGAAGGTATATGTACTTTCCGTCTGAACAGACAAAAATTATTTTGTTGAATTCCTTGATTAATGAATCCTGGAGCAAAGAAATTGGACGTACTGAAATTGAAAGACCTGTTCTGGCCATGAGATAACGGTTTAGCTGCTGTCGGACCCGGGAAATAGGAATGGTTACCTGCAGATTTGTGAAGGTGTCGATCCCGAGTTTTGATTCCAGTGAAAGAAATTTTTTTGCGAGTTTTTGGTTACGCTTTAATTTTTCAAGCCCAAGGGAAATAAAATCGCTTAACGCCTCTTTGGAAAGCAGATACAGTCCTTTTTCAAGACCGTCCAGAAAGGAATCGGCCAGGTGAAAATCAGCCTTTATAACGCGTCGAAGCTGTTTGGTCTGCCAGGCTCGCCGTGAAGGAGAAAAGGCAAGCACGGCACCGGGCAGGATTTGGGCAAAATGCTGGCTCCGGACATAAGACATATCTTGGGAAAAGGTGTTGCCAAGCAGATCAAGGTATGTATATGCGGACTTAAGATCCTCTTCGTTTAGTAATTTTGAAAGAGCGTTAAGCGGATCTTTCAGAGTATAGGTTCCCTTGTTCAGCATAATCTCAAGGGTTTTCAGAAAGCGCTTTAAAAAAAGATTGTCCCCGTATTGTATCACCGGCACAAGGTGCTCGGCCATAATCCGTCCCAGTGTCGGACCCTTGCGCCCAAAGCTCCGGACCAGATCCCGGTAGCGATAAATTTTTTTAAGATCAACCTCCCCAATCAGATCCGTATAACCGGACGCTATGGTTCTGCCGAAAGAAATCTCCCTGACTAACCCCCACAACGTCTCTTCAACCAGCAATACAATGTTCCGGTCTGAAACCGGACAGCCTTTTTTATCCAGGGCGGCCGTAACCGTCTTTGCCAAGTCCGGATCGGCAATGGCGAGTTGTTTGAGTGGATCTTCTTTGTGCATTGTTTCTTCCACAAGGTTTTCCTGACATCTCATCCGGTTATTTTGTCGCAGGCTCCTTTATTTCAAAGAGATTTCCGTCATAATCCTCGATGAAAACAATCAGATAATCTCCCTTGGGGATACGTTTGACCGTTAAACCCGCTTCTTCACACTTTTTTTCAAAGGATTTTCTGTCTTTTACTTCCAGACAGAGGTGTGCATAAGGTGCCTTCATTTTAGGACCAGAGACGGCAACAAAGACCTCAATCCTAAAATCCTCGTTTCCATAGAGGATCATTTCACATTCTTGAGATATACTAAAAAGTTGTTCTCCAAACACCCGGTCAAGTGTTCCGGATTTTATCTTTTTCAGCCCAAGGACCCCAACATAAAACCTGTCAGCCCTTTCAATGGAACTGCAGACCATAGCTATGTGATGTAGTTTCATTGTTTTTCCATTTCTTTTTTTGTATCCGTTCACGGAATCAGGATTCAAAAACCCTATACCCTGAACCCTGAACCTCTGAACCGTGAACACTTACCAAAAATGTTTGTCCCCCCCTTTTTGAGTTAAACCGCAGGATGTTTACTCTAACGTTGCAAAAGTCGAGGATATCGCAGGTCCAAGGCCGCAGCTGTAGTCGTCTACCGCAAGGTCTTGATAACGCAGGAGATGCGATGTCATCGGCTTTCCTGAAAGGTAAACAACGCAGCAAAAAAGGTGTTTTTATTGGATGCCACTAAAGGTTAGATCTTATGATGCTTGCTCCAATCAATGCAACGCCTTTATTTAAGCCGTTTAACGTATAATCTGCTGTGTTGTTTATGCAGCGATAGAGTTTAAGCGAATGACAGTTAAAAAGCAAGGATAAAATCAGTGCGAAACGCCTCCCATGGAAGGTTTTTCCTTGGGCGTTTTAATCGGAGCCTTTATCGGAAATTCCATAGTTCAGATTTGGGGCACAAGGAAGGATAGCGTTTTATCTGTGGACGATCCTGTTGAGCATACTACTGGGCCTGTTTCTGGAATTTTTCAGCAAAGTGAGGAATCGGCTGTTGACGCGGATGGCACTGCTATTCGCATAATCCCCGTATGGAAGTGGTTGCTTGATTTTTAATCCTTAAACCTATCTTTTGTGTCATTAAGAAACGTATAAGTGGGGGAAATGTCAATTTTTCATCATGGTTTCGTATTTCCGCACATGATGGACAGGAGAAGAATTCGATCCTCGTTACCATAGTCGATCTGCGTGCACTTTGGGAAGTCCTGCGGCTATGATTTTGCTGACAACCGCTTCAATATCATAAGGAACAAATCTTACTTCAAGGGAATCCTCCGATGTATTCCAAATCACGTATTTTGCATTGTTATTACCGTCTCTGGGTTGTCCAACGCTGCCCACATTGACGATATATTTTCTGTCTTTATGGAAATGTTTCACAATACCTTTTTTAAGGGGAATATGTTGGGATACCTTACCGTCAAATCCGATAAGTTTCAGTTCATGGGTATGTCCCACAAAACAAAGTCTTTCTTTCATTTTTCTGAAAGTTTGCTTGAGGGTGTCATTGGAAACCTGAAATAAATAGGTATCCGTGGAATCCGGTGGAAACCGTGAACAAATCGGCTTTGGTAAATCACCAAAGATGATTTCATCCCGCGTATATAATTTATGGAATCTTCGGACAGCAGGGTCATTGTTTTTTGCAAAGATTTCCGGGCAGCAGGATTAAACCAGTCCAAATGCGCGCAATCTGCCACTGCCCGCTCATAATTTCCCATAACACACGGAATATTGCGATTTCGAATCTGTCGAATTACCTGCTCAGGCTCAGGTCCGTAGCCCACATTGTCTCCCAGACAGACAACGGCGTCAATACCCGAAGCCTCAATATCGTTCAAGACTTGTCGAAACGCATCCAAATTACCATGAATATCGGAAATAATTGCGACTTTCATATGTCAATAATCGAGCTTATTGATACTATAACCGGATCTTCTCAAATAATCGACAATTCCGTCTTTACCAACCAGATGTCCTACGCCCACCAGGATCAATTCATTTTGGGGAGTTTGAAGATAGCGCTCAATTTTTGATAACCATTCACGGTTTCTTTCGGCGATCAAGGTTTCATAAAGATTTGGATAATCCTTTTTCAGGGGTGCTATATAGAGCTTATATAGTTTATCCTCATCCCCTTGCTTCCACGCAGCAATGAGCCCATTGATTATTTGCCCTGTTTTCTTTAAGTCTTTAATGGAATGTTCAATGAAATCATTCTCGCTACCTTCGCCCATGGACAGAACAAATTCGATTTGTTTGTTAACGCTTTCTAACCCTTCAATCTTTTTTCCTTCCATTGTTGCCTTATGGTGAAAGTAATGGTCAACACCGGTTTGATTGATACCCAACTTCTGCAACTCTAAGCCAAGCAACGTTAAAACAACCATGGACGGCTTAAACTTGTTCAATGAAAAGACTGGAATTCCCGAAGCTTCACAATACTGTCTTAAAAGATCGTAGGTCTGGATCGATAACACTTTGTCAAGACTCAAATCATCATTATAAAATCCTTGTCTAATTATCATTTCTTGTGTTTTCGGACTGTTCAACTCTTCAAGTTGCGTCTCGAAAACAATTACATCAGAATCTTCGTATGCTTTTACAAATTCCTCCGGCAAAGGATAATCAAATTTTCGCAGTACATGACAAGTGCCCCCTATATATGTTACGGATTTATGCAGTTGAACCTTCCATAAAGAAGTGTCGGCAGCAACAGACAAACATAGGATCAGATTAAGAATAATTCCCAACATCAAATTTTTCATAATACCCGTTGCATCTTTTCTAAATCAACTTTTCACGCTCCATCAGTTTTTCAGCAAGCTGCTGCAATTTAAGTGATTTTGCCGTTTCTTGCAACGCCTTTTTCGAAGGAATCGCATCAAGGCCTTCTCCGATCTTTTCACCGGATACGGTATCGATCACCATCGCAGTTTTGCCGTCCGACACCACGGAAACGGGAATTTGGTATTCATCCAGGAGCCTGGCGGCATAACCTCTGGGTAAAAATATATTGGATATGTTATCAAAAAAATCTTGGCAAATCAAACTACAACACTAAATCAGCTCTTTGACCGTTGGTAATCTTTTTCTTGACATATTACCGGTAAAAACCACGGACAGTTAACTATTTGCTGTCATCTTAAAATATCTTTGGACGTTCGATTGCCCTTAGGATCGTATGATGTAAAGCGCCAGGGGTGTCTACGGGGGATGGTGTCATTATGTTGAATAGTGAATAATAAATAATCAATGATGTATTTTATCAAATCTATCAGTTGGTTATCTTGGTTACGGCAGACGTCAGTAATCCGGCAACGCGCGAACGGGAATATTGCGCACTATATGAAGCAAGCTCCGCTTTGCCCGACGCTGATTTTCAACTCATCAATGTTAGTGAGGAAGCAGCTGTTGAGATAGATGGCGCTGCTATTTATATAATCCCCGCATGGAAGTGGCTGCTTGATTTTTAATCCTTCAACCTATCTTTTGTGTCATTAAGAAACGTATAAGTGGAGGAAATGTCAAACGCCCTAGGCAACGGTGACAGGGTGGAAATCCGTGGCCTGTGTCCATTTTACGTCAAACAATACAAGGCTTACGCCAGCCGGAACCCAAAAACCGGGGAAGAGGTTCAAATCAAATCCAAGAAGCTTCCGTTTTTTAAATGTGGGAAGGAATTGAAAGAAAGGGTGGATTATTAGCTTTAGTTAATAAGTTGCGATTTACAAAAGTAATCTTCAATGATATTGGATTTATGCTGATGCAAGCTTCAGGCACGGAACCTTGAGCGAAAAACCGGAATTAGGGGAAAGTGACAAACACAAGATGTAGGGTTGGAGGCAAACCTGGAATAAGCAATAATATTGAACAGGAGCGATCGATATCTAAATAGTATCACAAGCTATTGACATCACTAAAAATATCAGATACTGACAAGCTACATGTAACGGCAGGATTCAAATAACTTCCTACATATGAATATACAGCTTCAAATTAACTTGCTCTTTCCTACACGCTCCACCTTTTTTGCAACACTCA
>JAFDBA010000029.1 GCA_019313505.1 Deltaproteobacteria bacterium | reverse complement strand
AAACCACTGCCACCGGCCCGGTGGCCAATTGGCGGCTTGAACCGAACAGGGAAGCTATCATTGGCGGCAAAAAAGAGGCGTATAGGCCGTAATAGGCAGGCAGCCCCGCCAGTTGGGCGTAAGCCATGGACTGAGGAATGAGCACAAGGGCTACCGTCAACCCCGAAATAGCATCGACTCTAAAAGCATTAAGGCTGTAATTCTTAAACCAGCTAATAAAGGGAAAAATTTTGACCAGCATCAACAGCACCTCATATTAAGAATGGTTTCTTTTGAGTGTTATTTCACATGTCTGAACAAATATACTGTAAATCGCACCGGCATCGACTGAGCGCACGAATATACTTTTTTTTCTATGTGGGGTCAAGTTAAATGTAACTGTTTATGGGTTCAGAGGCTCAGGAAATAATAATTAATAAATAACGGTTAATAATTAATAATTAACAATTGATTATTGATTATTAGATCATGGTTAATGGTCAGAGGTAACATTATAGCTTAATGTTGGTTTACAAGTTTTCTCCTCTATGATAAACATAAATAAAAAATATCGTAACAGGGTTCAGAGGTTCACATTACAAATTTGAACCGTAAACTGTTACAAAAAATTTATTTATAAAAATCTGAAATAATATATTGGATACTTCACAACAATCACGAATCAATCCGCTTTTTAACTTTCCTATAGATTTGCGTTCCCTGATTGATGAAATTCCTCTTGGTATTATCGTGCTTAATATGGATCGCAGAATCATGTTGTTAAATCGAGCTTTTGAATCTCTTACCGGCTTTTCTCAGGAGGAAGCCACCGGGGTTCCCTGCTACCACATCCTTCGAAGCAAGATGTGTATTAAGGGTTGTCCGGCCCTGAACATGCAGCAAGAATCCAAACCTGTGTGTATGGAAAGCGATCTGATCAACCGGGATCGTAATTTGATTCCCGTGCGCATTAATCTGGCATTACTAAAAGATCCTGACCGTAAAGTCGTGGGTTTTCTTGAAACAGTAGAAGATATGCGACCCATCATAAAACTTGATTCTCAGAAAAGTCATGCCTACAGCTTTGCGCATCTAATCGGTCGGAGCCCGCAAATGGAGAAAATTTTTCAAATTCTTCCTGTTTTTGCACAAAGCGATTCGTCGATTTTGATAACCGGTGAAACCGGAACAGGAAAAGATTTGGCAGCGGAAGCGATCCATCAGGCTTCGAACCGGGCCAAAGGACCTTTTGTCAAAGTCAATTGCGGAGCGCTGCCCGAAACCCTGCTGGAATCAGAACTTTTCGGCCACAGAAAAGGGGCTTTCACCGGTGCAGTGGAAAACAAACCCGGGCGCTTTCGCCTGGCACATAATGGCACACTTTACCTTACGGAAATTGGAGACCTTCCGCTTTCGCTGCAGGTCAAATTACTCACTTTTCTCGATGACCAGATGGTTTATCCTTTGGGCGGCACCAAAGGTTTTCAGGCCAATGTGAGAATAATTGCCGCCACCCATCGTAACCTCGAACAGATGGTACAGACAGAACGTTTCCGAGAAGATCTCCTTTTTCGACTTAATGTGGTCCGAATCCATCTGCCGCCCTTGCGTGAACGCCAGGGCGACACACGGTTGCTTCTCGATCACTTTCTGAACAGTTTAACCTCCCGCTTCAGAAAAAAAATTAAAGGATTTTCAAACAAAGCTCTTGAGATTTTGAGAGGCTACCAATATCCGGGCAATGTGAGGGAACTGAGAAATATCAGTGAATATGCCGTTAATGTTTGCCAGGAGGAGAAAATTCAACCCCATCACTTGCCGGCATATCTTGTGGAAATGAAACCGATGATCAAAGAACAGGTGTCACCCCTAATTCAAGCAGGACTGGATGAATATACATTGCCTGGGACGGAGCAGACGTGGGGGGCTATGGAAAGAAAATTGATTTTGGATGCGCTGCTTAAGACCGGGGGACGACGCAGTAAGACTGCCGATCTTCTGGGCTGGGGAAGGAGTACCCTCTGGAGGAAAATGAAACAATATGAAATCGACCAATAAAAAGGTCTGTACAAAAAAGAAACAATATGGTACATAATACCAAAAAAATACTTATACCGTTACATGGCAATGATGTTGCACCCAGGTTCGATCTGGCCACCGAAGTTATGATTACTGTCCGGGATAAAAACATTGCCCACGGGGAAGAAAAAATCGTAGTGCTCTCCCAGGCTTCCGCCGAAAAACTATGTCACTTGATTTTGACTGAAGAGATTGATGTGGTAATCTGTAGCGGTGTTGAGGAGGAGTATTACCAGTACCTAACCTGGAAAAAAGTGCAGGTTATAGATTCCGTAATCGGTTCCTGGGAATCTGTTCTGAAGCACTTTTATGAGGGGACGCTCCGGGCCGGAGACATTCTTTTTGACAAAGAGGGTTAAAAGAAACAATGAACTCCAAAAACTTATGGACACGTTTCACCAAGGGTCTCTTACAAAACGCTGATGATGATACTGCAAATCGCTATCGTATACTCAGAAGAAATATTTTTATATTGATGTTCCTGATAACCATAGTTCCCCTGATCATAATGGCGGTCATCTACCAGCATGAATATCAGGCCAGCCTTAAAAAAGAAATTGTCAATCCGTTGAAAACACTGGCAAACAAAACCAAGCACTCTTTTGAACTTTTTCTGGAAGAACGCCTTTCTGTGATTAGATTTATCGCCTCTTCCTATTCTTTTGAAGAACTTTCTGACCAAAAAACCCTGAATCGCATTTTTAAAACACTTATGGATGAATATTGTTGTTTGATCGATTTGGGCTTGATCAATAAGAAAGGGATACAGTTGAGCTATGTTGGGCCTTACGAGTTTTTAGGGAAAAACTATTCAAAACAAAGCTGGTTCCATGAAGTCGTGGTAAAGGGAAATTACATCAGCGACGTATTCATGGGCTACAGACAATTCCCCCATGTCGCCATTGCCGTGCTGCGCCGGACAGAAGAAGGCCGCTATTTGATTCTGCGCGCTACCATTGATACAAGCAAATTTGATAATATTATCGCTTCCATGGGACTGGATCAGGAAAGTGATGCTTTTTTAATTAACAGTGAAGGGATTTTGCAGACCCCTTCCAGATTTTACGGAAAAATACTTGATCAATATCCGGTGCCGTTACCCATGGGAAATTATGGGCCTATCGTCGTCGAGGAAGTAGATCCCCAAAACCGTAAAATGTTGGTAGCCTATGCCCCATTTGCAAAAGCAGACTATATTATGGTTCTTACCAAACAGCGTTCTGCTCTTTTGAAGCCATGGTATACGCTCAGAAGTAAAATGTTATTTATTTTTGCCATCAGCGTTGTCACGATTATTCTGGTGGTTTTCAAGCTCGTGGATACTGTTGTGAAACGTGTTAAAGAGGCCGATGAAAAACGAGAATTAGCCTATCGAGAGATCCAACATACGCATAAGCTTGCATCAATAGGAAGGCTGGCCGCCGGCGTTGCCCATGAAATCAACAATCCTATGGCTATTATAAACGAAAAAGCGGGCTTAATGAAAGACTTGGTTGCACATGATGATCAATTCCGGAAAAAGGAAAAATTTCTGGGACTGACTGATTCGATTCTTCAATCGGTTGAACGATGCAAAGGAATTACACATCGCCTTTTGGGTTTTGCACGGCGTATGGAAGTTCAGCTTGTAGAATTGGATGTAAATGAACTTATTCAAGAAACACTCGGGTTTCTGGACAAGGAGGCTTTACATCGAAATATTGAATTGAAACTTCAATTTACAGACAATCTTCCCTATATCTTTTCCGACCGGGGACAAATGCAGCAGGTTTTTTTGAATATTCTTTCCAATGCCTTTGCTGCAGTGGAAGATAAGGGTCAGATAGTGATCACCTCATGGGAAGAAGACTCAGATACCGTGGGAGTTTCTATCCGGGACGATGGAAGCGGCATGTCTGAGGAAACTATCAGCAATATCTTTGACCCCTTTTTTACAACAAAACAAAAAGGGGGCACCGGTTTGGGCCTTGCGATTACTTACGGTATTGTGAAAAAAATGGGCGGAGAGATCAAGGTCACGAGCAAGCAAGGAGAAGGTACTATATTCACAGTTTATTTGCCCAAAAAGGCAAAGATTGGCCCGGGAGAATAAAATGGAAAACTTAAAAATCTTACTTGTTGATGATGAGGAAGAATTTGTCACGACTCTTGCCGAAAGACTTGAATTAAGAGGGTTTCAGGCTCGAGCAGCCACAAACGGTGAAGATGGGTTGCATATGATTGAAGCTGATACTCCCCAGATTGTAATTCTGGATGTAATGATGCCGGGTCTCGGAGGGCTTGAAGTCCTTAAACGGATCAAAGCACAAAACCCCCAAATTCATGTCATTCTCCTGACCGGGCGTGGATCTACCAAGGAAGGTATTGAAGGGATGCAACTGGGAGCTTTCGATTATTTGATGAAGCCCATAAATATCGAAGAATTAATAAAAAAAATGCAAGAGGCCATTAAAAGTCAACCATAGCCGTCTTTCTTTAATGAGGTGAAAATATGAATAAATGTGCAGAGAAAGAAGTTGCATTTTTCGGCAAAATCACGGCCGGAATCACCCATGAAATCAACAACGTTCTGGCCATCATCAAGGAATCATCGGGCCTTTTGGAGGATATTCTTGCCATTACCGAAGAAGATGCCTTTCCCCATAAAGACAGGTTCAAAAAGATCTTAAACAGAATCTCAGGGCAAATTCAGCGGGGTAATGACATTACAACCAACCTCAACAGATTCGCCCACAGCCCCGATTATAGTCCGGCAAGCGTGGATCTCAACGAAGTGGCTGAACAGATGGTTTTACTTGCTTCCCGTTTCGCAAGACTTAAAAATGTTATTCTAAAAGCCGGTCATCATGACGAGTCGGTTATAATTAAAACACACCCGGTTGCTTTGCAAATGGCTCTGTTTGAATCCATCGAGATTATTCTCGATTTAATAACTTCAAGGGGAAAAATCATTCTTTTTCCCCGGAAAACTGACAACCAATATGTGGTTGGCGTACACTTTGAGGATACAACACCGGATGATATTGTCATTATGCAGTCTATATCTTCTTGTGACCGGTGGGAATCGCTGGAAAAGACCATGGTTTATCTGGGCGGCACAGCAGAGACGGATGATTCTGCTCTTGAAATCTTGTTATATCTTCCCAATTCCATAGACAAATAATATAGTCTCATAATGATTCATATTGTCCCCCACGAATTGTTTCATTATGTGTTATTTTGCCCTCCCTACATCCCATTGCAGTATAACCTGTTGATAATATTGTATTCCATATTTTGGCACATTCCTTGCTGTATCATAGAAGTAAAGTCTATTAAATAATCATAAAAGAAAGAAGAGTGCTGTACCGGATCTGATTTCCTTATTGCGCTTTTTTTTGGAGCCATGGCAGCAAATATTTTAATCATTGAAACGAATAATTTTCTATGTGAACATCTGTTCTGGCATATGGACAAAAAAGACTGGCGAATATTTAAATCCAGGCAGCAAAAAGACGTAACACAGATTCTTAAGATACACAAAATTGATGTGGTCCTGCTTGATCTGAGCGATCTTAAAAAAGAGGGTTTAGCCCTGCTTAAAATGATTAAAAAAATGCGTCCCGCCATTCAGGTTATAACAATTAACAGTGGCGAGCAGATTTCCCTTTCAATAGAAGGAATGAAATTAGGTGCATTTGATGACTTTTTAATGCCGCTTAATGTGGATTCGCTTATCTGCAGAATCCGGGAAGCCTATCAAAAAAAGAAAGGAGAAAAGAAAAATAAAGGGGCAAAAGATGAAAGAAATGAAGTTATTGCTGGTGGACGATGAAGAGGAATTTGTAAAAACACTTTCAGAACGTTTAGAGATGCGGCATATACAATCAGATGTCGCGCTTAGCGGGAAAGAGGCCCTGAAAACCATGGATGAAGATATTCCGGATGTAATGGTTCTTGACCTGAAAATGCCTGTCATGGACGGGATGGAGGTTCTGAGGCTTACCAAAAAGGCGTATCCAGGCGTTCAGATTATTATGTTGACCGGCCACGGGTCTGAAAAAGATGAAGAGGAGGCACGTCGGTTGGGTGTTTTTGAATATTTGCATAAGCCCGTGGAAATTGAAAATCTTATGCAGATAGTAACAAAGGCCTATAAAAACAAATTTTAAGTCTCTATGATGGCTGAATTGAGAAACTTATCATGTTGATTTTAAGGAGGAGAACGAATGGAACAAAAGAAGAACGAGGCGGATAAGACAGAAAAATTAAGCCTGCTTTCAAACAAAATGCTCTGGCTGATCGTTGGCGCGGCCTGTTTTGTAATCATCGGTTTTATTATTCCAACCCCACAAAGTATGATTGATCTGGTGAAAGAACATGGTTTTGGGAAAAGATTGATAGAATGGAATGTAGCAGCCGACATGGCCGGAGCTGCCTGGAAATTAAAGCTTGTCTTAGGCATGATACCCATGGCTGTTATATATTTTGCAACAGAGGCGCTTCCCATCGGCCTTGTCGGAATATTGATGCCGGTTTTTGCCTATTTCTTTCATCTTCTACCAAAAAAGATGATAGGGAAAACCTTTGCAGGCGATGCGCCGCTATTTCTCCTGGGTGTTCTTGCCATGGGCGTTACCGTTATCGATGTGGGGTTGCATAAACGGCTTGCTACATGGATATTAGGGTGGACAAAAGGATTTGTTATGCCGATTATCGTATTATGCGTGTCCATGTCCGTACTTGGATCATTTATATCCGCCCATGCCATGGCCGCTTTTATGGCCCCGGTTATGGCCGCGGTATATATGGGAGCGGTTTCGGCCAACAGCAAGGGAGGAACAATCGAACATGACCCGGAACTTGCCAAGCTTTTAATGTTTTCTCTCTGTTTTGCATTGAACGTCGGAGGTGTGGGATCACCTGCGGCAGGAGGACGAAATGTTATCATGATGGGATTCTGGTCTGATTACAACGTTCCCATGAGCTTTGGCCGGTGGATGATGTACGGGCTTCCTCTCACCCCCGTGCTGGGTCTGGCCGTAGCTTTTTATATGTTGTTTATCTTCAGAAAAGTCAAAACAAAGGACCTGACACCCGGCCTCATGGCCATAAAAGAAGAAACAAAAAGAATGGGAAAGATGAGTTATGCCGAAAAAGTAGCTTTCGGAATGATGCTCCTGATACTTTTTCTCTGGATCGTGGGCGGGCATACTCTCGGCCTTGGGGGGCCTGCCTTGTTAGCTCTGGTTATTCCTGTTGTTTTCAAGGTTTCCGATTGGAAGAAGATTCTGGGGGGAATATCCTGGGATGCCTGGTTTATGTATTGCGGCGCCCTTACCCTTGGTGCACTGTTAAAGGAGACGGGTGCGGCCCTGTGGCTGGCTCAGCTTTTTCTAGGCGGCTTGGACATGATAGGTTGCGGGAAAGGTCTGGGGCTTTGGATCGGAATGAGTTCTTTTTCAGGCCTGATGACCAACTTTATGTCCGATGCAGGAACCACCGCGCTTTTAGGGCCCATCGCCATTCCCATGGGTATCATGAGCGGCGTTCCTGGTGAACCATGGGCCATCGGTCTTGCCACGGCTTTTGCCACTTCTTTTGCTCACTTTTTGGTTGTGGGAACTCCGAATAATGCCATTATTTACGGACTCGGCGTATATCCCGATACCGGCAAAAGAATGATAAGCCCGATAGACTTTGTAAAATACGGGTTTGCCCTGTTTATTATTTCACTTGCAATCACATGGGTGTTGGGTTTTATGATAATATTTAATGTGGTAGGATTTCCGGAGGGGATAACCGAAACAGCAAAGGCAGTCCTTATGACCGCAGCGCAATAATCTGTAAGATCAAAGGGGGAACCTATGAAAAAAAGAATACTTTTAGTGGATGATGAAAAGGAATTTGCAGATACGCTTTCCGAGCGTCTCAGGACCAGAGACTTTGACGTTACAACAGCTTATAGTGGTGATGAAGCCCTGGAAAAATTAAAGGAATACAATTATGATGTGACCATTTTAGATGTTCAGATGCCGGGCCTGAACGGAATTGATGCATTAAGGGAAATAAAAAAACTGAAACCTTTAACGGAAGTTCTCATGCTGACTGGCCATGGAACGGTTGAAACAGCAATTGAAGGCATGAAAATCGGGGCCTATGATTTTCTCATGAAACCATGTGAGATGGACGTGCTGTTATCTAAGATTAATAATGCTTATGAACGTAAGTATAAGCATGAAGAAAGGATAAGAAAAGCCTTTACGGAAAAGCTTTCAACCTCGCCCATGAGCGTTTTTAAATAAGATTTGGAAAGGAGGAATAAAAAATGATTACACCTAAGGTCATGCTTGTGGATGACGAAGCTCCTTTTGTGGAAACCATGACAAAACGCCTGGCTAAAAGAAACCTCAAAGTCCTTACATCCTTTAGCGGCGAAGAGGCTCTTGAAATGCTGGACATTAATCGAGATACAGATGTCGTTATCCTTGATGTCAAAATGCCTGGAATGAACGGCACTGAAACGCTGGAAAAAATAAGAAAACAGTTTCCTTTAATCGAAGTAATTATGCTTACCGGTCATGGCACTGTGGAGGCGGCCATAGAGGGGATGAGACTGGGGGCCTTTGATTTTTTGATGAAGCCGTGTGAAATAGAGCAGCTTATGGCTAAAGTTCAGGAAGCTACTCAAAAAAGACGAAACCACGAAGAGAAAATCAGAGAAGCCAAGGTCATGGAAGTTCTTGCAACACGAAGTCTTGAATAAAGCATCTGTAACCGTTCATAGGTTCAGGCCTCCGGCTCGTAGAGGCGCGATCCTACGCCTCGGAAAGGTTCAACGTTCAGGGGTTAAGGGCAAAAAAGCCATTTATGATCCGAAATCTTATTTATAAATGCTAATTTGGTTTCAAAATCCGGATTAGATCTGACAAAGATATCTTTTTTCTCATAAACACACATTCCAAATGCAGTCTTGGGATAAAAATGGAACCTTGAACCCGTGAACGGTTACAAAAAGTCTGCACCGGTGTGCCATTATTTTTCCGCTATATCGGGACAAGCAAAGCCAACTAAATTGATGACAAAAGTATTAAAAAAATGAGTCTGCGATCAAGGATATTTCTAATTATAAGCACGCTTGTTATAATCACTATAGTCGGTGCTTTGGTAATGGTTAGTTATACCTACCGGATGGAAGGCCTTCTGACAAGGGTCATTGACAGATATATGGGAGAACTCCAGGCGGCTGAATCCCTGGAACTCGCCTTTGTCAATCAGAAGGGGTTTGTTTCCTATTATTTCATGGATGGAGATCCAAACTGGCTTTTACAAATGGAGCAGTACCGGCATATTTTCAGGGACAAGATCAAAAAGTCAAAGCGTCTCGCCACAACGGTAGAGGAAAAAAAGGCACTGGATCTCATCGAATCCAAATACATCCAATACGTAACCTCAAAAGATAAGGTTATAGATCTTTACAAATCAGGAGAACGCAAGACAGGCTCAGGACTCCATGAAAAAGTCCGTGGGTACTTTTTTAATGTCCTGAAACTTTGCGATACATACAAACAGCTTTTCAGGGAAAAGGTTCAAAAAGTTAAAGAACAGAGTCTGATTCAGGCCAGAAAACTCAGAATTATTGTCGGTTCGGTTGTTCTGACAGTTCTCTTTTTGGCAATCATACTGATCTTTTTCCTTGTACATGATATTCTGGAACCGGTGCGCAGGTTGGCCCTGGAAACTACTGATCGTAAAAGCAGAACACAAAAAACCGGTGATGAGATGAAGGCTCTCAGCCTGGGAGTCCATGATCTGATAAAAGAATACGATCAAACCCAATCCGAACTGGAAAAAAGCCGGGAATACCTTTTGCAGTCGGAAAAGATGGCGCTTGTGGGTAAACTGGCTGCAGGTACGTCCCACAGTATACGCAATCCTCTTACTTCGGTAAAAATGCGCCTCTTTTCCCTCAGCCGGAGCCTCGATCTTGACGGTGATCAGAAAGAAGATTTTGACGTCATTTCAAAGGAAATCGGTCATATCGATAACATTGTTCAGAATTTTCTTGAGTTTTCCAGGCCGCCGAGACTGGAGCTGCAATCTGTCTCACTATCGGACATAGTGGACCAGACCGTCCGGCTATTACGGCATCGTCTCGAATCTTACGAAGTAAGTGTCACCATACAAAGGAGTAAAAAGCTCCCTAAGATTCAAGCTGATCCCGAGCAATTAAAAGAGGTCCTTGTCAATATCGTGGTGAATGCCTGTGAGGCAATGGAAAATGGAGGAACCATAGTGCTAAGGGAAGAAGAAGGTTTCATTGAATCTTTAGGCCGTGTGGTAATTATTAGTATTAATGACAATGGTCCGGGCATTCCCGAGGATATTCTGAAGAAGATCTTTGAGCCTTTTTTCACCACCAAAGAAGAGGGTACGGGTCTGGGATTGAGTATTGCCACCCGCATTATTGAAGAGCACCGAGGCTGGCTGGACGTCAGATTCGAGGAAGGCCAGGGGACAACGTTTATCATCACCATGCCGATAAAGGATTCGGATTTTGAACACCATTTTGATTATAGACGACGATGACCAGTTGCGCAAAAGTTTCGACAAGCTTTTGAAAGAAGAGGGCTATCACTCTGAATGCGCTGCCTCCGGAGAAGCAGGTCTTAAAATAATCCAAAAAGCAATTCCGGACCTGGTTATCCTGGACATGCGCCTGCCGGGGATGAATGGTTTTGAAACTTTTCAGGTCATTCACGAAATAGAGCCCAAGCTTCCTGTGATTATCATGACTGCCTACAGCACTACTGAAACCGCCATCAAAGCTACCAAGATGGGAGCATTCGACTATATTCTTAAGCCCTTTGATATCCCTGACATGTTGGTGGTGATTAAACAGGCTTTGGAAGCCGGCCGTTTCATGCGTTCGCCGGTGGATATGGATCCCGTCCCTGATGAAAGTTCCCGCGATGCCATTATTGGACGGAGCAGACCCATGCAAAAGGTTTACAAGGCCATCGGCAGAGTATCCCCCACAGAGGCAACGGTCCTGGTGCGGGGTGAATCGGGCACTGGCAAGGAGCTTGTGGCACGGGCCGTCTACCAGCACAGCCGTCGGGCTAACAAACCCTTCCTGGTAATCAACTGTGTCGCAATTCCCGAAAGCCTTTTAGAGAGCGAACTGTTCGGTTATGAAAAGGGCGCATTTACAGGAGCCGTTCATCGTCGTGTTGGTAAGATCGAACAGGCCCACGGCGGAACCATATTTTTGGATGAAATAGGTGACATGCCGTTAAGCATCCAGGCTAAAATTCTGCGCTTGCTCCAGGAAAAAAGCATTGAGCGGCTTGGAGGCCGGGCCACCATTCCCGTGGATGTAAGAATTGTCGCCGCTACCAATCGTAACCTTGAATTCGCTTTGGACCAGGGACTTTTTCGTGAAGACCTTTACTACCGGCTCCAGGTGGTCACTATCTTTTTGCCTTCCCTCAGAGAACGGGCCGAGGATATCCCGGCCTTGGTCGATTATTTTCTGGCCCGCTTTTCCCGTGAAGCGGGGATTGAAAACCCGGGAATAACCAAACAGGCAAAGACCATGCTTAACGCCTCCCCCTGGCAGGGTAATGTGCGTGAGCTGGGCAACACGCTTCAAAAGGTATTGATTTTTAACCGCGGGGCTCCTATTTCTCAGGAAGATATCTCCCAGGCTATAAGCGGTAGAAATGCAGGCAAGGCTATAAACTTAGAAAAAGCTGAGCAGGCAACACAACAATGGGTGCGCCAAGCACTTAACGCGCAGTCCAGTGCAAATCTCTTTGATGACTGTATGGACCATTTTGCCGGTATGGTCATTGGCGAAGCGCTCAACATCACCGGTGGAAATCGCTCCCGGGCGGCAAAACTCCTTGGCCTTTCCAGACCAACCTTACATTCCAAGATCGAAAAGTACGGTCTCAAGCTCAAAACTTCCGTTAAAGAAGACCCATCGTAGTTTGCTCTTCTACCCAGTTTGATTTTACAACCTGTAAAAAAGACTGACACCCATTCATTTCAAATTTTAATCGCCACATTTCTTTTAAAACACAATATTTACATTATATCAATAGGTTAGACATATGTTTCAAGGGGGTTTTATTTTGGTATGGTTGTTGCTTTTAAAGAGAGTAAGTGTGTTACAGCCCCGACGGTTATGATTGTTTTGTCAGGATAAACAATTTTGTTGACCACGAGAGTAGTGGTTTGAAAGGAGGCAACTTCTATGACTGAAGGAATTAAAATCCTACTGGTGGATGACGAAAAGGCTTTTATAGAATTAATGGCAAAGCGTTTGAGAAGGAGAAAGCAATATGTCATTACCGCTGAAAGCGGTCCGGAAGCCTTGGCACAGATGGAAAACGAGTCATTTGATGTGGTAATTTGTGACGTCAAGATGCCAGGGATGAATGGGATTGAAGTTTTGCAGGAGATAAAACATCGTTTCCCCGATACCGAAGTCATCATGCTTACGGGCCATGCGACAATAGAATCCGGGCTTGAGGGTGTACGTTTCGGAGCCTTTGATTACCTGATGAAGCCAACCGATATTGAAATTCTTATGGGGAAATTGGAGGCGGCATACGAGAATAAGACAAAGAGGGAACTCAAGATTCGCGATGCTGAATTTGAACGCGATCGGGGACTAATCGTCGAGGAGATATTCCTGAAAGACGTAATACGCCGTGATATCCCATACCTCTACGCCGATAGCTCACTTGCGGATGCGGTGCGTACTTTCAAGAAAAAACCGGACACTCCTTTTGCAGAAAAAATATTTGTAATTAATGATTCAGGGGAACTTCTTGGAAAAGTGAGACGCAAGCACATCCTCATGGCAGTACTCCCCATATTTCAGAAGGGAAAAATCATTACCGGGGATGATCTTACCTGGAAAGAGTTTCTCAATAAAGGTCCTGGTCCTGCGGGCACTATACCAATCGGCGAAATTATGAATAGGGAAGTGAAATCTTTGGGCGCTGATTCACATATCTTAGAGGCGGTAAAGTTTATGATCGAAAATAATTTAGCCGTACTCCCGGTTGTGGAAGGGAGAAAATTACTGGGAAGAGTTCGGATGTATGATCTCCTATTAGTAATCAACGATATTATGGCCGAAGCGCTATAGCCCCACGTTTGAGGCCACGCCTGAAGGAGGTAAAACATGGCTGTTATAACTATTTTTGGACGATATGCTTCAAAAAAAAGGGGGTTCGGCAAGGCCCTTGCCAGGAAATTGAACTACAACTACGCGGACAGGGATATAATTCGGGAGCTGGCCCGCCGCGCAAACATATCTGAAGAATATGTGGAATCCTATGAAGATGGTCGATCAAGAGGACTGATGCAGATTCTTTCCAATACGGTCAGTATGAACTTCATTAAAAGGATTATCGGTGATAGTGCAGGGTATATAGATTCCAAGATTTACTTCAAACTGCTGGAAGAAATTGTCATTTCCCTTGCCAAAAGGGACAATATTGTCATCGTCGGACGAGGGAGCCACTGTATTCTTCAGGGATATGACGGCGCATATTTTATAAAGGTTAGGGCTGAATGGGAAGACCGACTCAAGACCGCAAGGAAATTATTGTCATCACGAGTTCGCGATGTTGAAGACTATATTCTTGAACAGGATAAAAGGGAAAAGAAATTCATGGAGTATTTCTACAATGTTGACTGGTTAGACCCTTCACTATTCAGTCTTGTGATAAACCTGAGCAAAGTGAGCATAGAGGAAGGTATACAACAGGTCATTGATCTGATTTCAGCCTAAAAAAATATTCCGCCACTGCCCGGTTCCATTATCGAGCATACGCACAAATAAGCACAAATAAAGTTTTTTTTATCAAAGGATGATGGTGGAAAAAAATATATTATGGAAAAAGTTCGTGAGTGTACTGAAAATGTGGTTACTAAACCTGAGTAAACATCATATTTAAAACGAGTTGAAGATATCAATGTCCCATTTTAGAAAAATTCTCCCTCTTGTTGCATTCTTGTGTTTTGGCAGCATTACAGTGATTCTGTGGCAAAATCAAAACAAGCATGAACAGGATCTCGTTTTTCGATATACGGAAACTTCTTCGGAACAGATACGGATTCGTATTCAAGGTCTGATGAATGCCCGCATGGCTGCTCTTGAATTGCTGGCTGAGAGATGGGTTCAAAGGGTTCCGCCGGATTTCAGCCGGAAGCGTTTTCTTGAGTTTGCCGAAATGTTTTATTCCCATTATCCCGGCTTCATGGGAATTAACTGGATCGATCCCACGGGCGTTGTTCGTTGGGTTTTTCCGAAAGAAAGCAATAAAGGTGTCATCGATACTCCGATCTTTGAACCTCAAAGTTCCCGGGGGCATAAAAAATTTCATATACTTAAAAAAGACCAAAATATCGTGACCCCTTGCGCAGAACTTGTTCAGGGAGGACTCGGATACAATACATTCTTGCCGCTGGTCCATTCCGGCAAGATTCAAGGTTACCTGAACGGCGTATTCCAGGTTAAACGAATCGTGGATATTTGTTTGACAAAGGACATTCTCAAGGACTTTTGGGTCAGGCTGTACGAAACGGATCGACTGATTTACACGAATGAAAATCAAAGTGACGGCAATCCGGGAAAGAATGGGTTGCGAATACTTCGAGAGATTCAATTCCCCGGTAAAATATGGAAGTTGGATCTGGTTCCAAAGGCTGTCATCTATCCGTCGGGGATGGCCTGGAAGGTTTCCCTTCTCATTTTTGGCCTTGCCGTATCGGTAATCCTTTCAATTCTCCTTCATCTTCTCCTTCAGCGAATGCAGATGTACGTGCAAGCTAGAGACCATGCTTTTCAGGAAGTCAGCGAACGTAAGAAGGCTGAAGATATTGTTCGCAACCTTTCTCAAATGTTGTTGCAGGCCCAGGAACGTGAGCGGCAGATGGTTTCCTATGAACTCCATGACAGCATAGGCCAAAACCTTTCTATGCTGAAAATTAGCTGTGATATGCTATTCGAAAATCAACCGGCCATATCTCCTGAATTAAGGGGGAAAATGGCGGAATTATCCAAACTCCTTGAGCAGATAATCATTGCTGTTCGTAATCTTGCCTATGGTTTACAGCCACCCGGCCTGGATGAAATGGGCCTTGTGAAGGCGCTTGAGATGTATTGTGAAGAGTTTTATGAGAAGAATGGAATGGAAGTTGACTTTCAATCGGCCGGGTTGCACTCGTTTGACATGGATTCTAATTCCGAAATCCATATTTACCGTTTGGTTCAGGAAGGCCTTAACAATATTCGCAAACATGCCAATGCCGGCCTGGCGACTATCAGACTTGTGGGGGCGTCCCCGAACATAATCCTTCGCATTGAAGACAACGGTAAAGGTTTTGATGTGAAGGCGCGAGAACTTGCATTAAGCAATGAGAAACGGCTGGGACTTCGAAGCATGAAAGAGAGGGTCAACCTGCTTCAAGGCCAAATGACGATCCAATCGCGCCCCATGAAGGGCACAAAAATATTTATAAAAATTCCTTTTAAGGAACGAAAAAATGAGTCAGAAAAAGCGAATATTAATCATTGACGACCATCCTCTCTTTCGGGAAGGCCTTAAGATGATCATAGGGAACGATCCCGAGTATGAAGTGGTTGGGGAAGCAGGCACCGGGCGTCAAGGACTTCAAATGGCCAAGGAACTCAAGCCCCATCTGGTTTTATTGGATATGGCCCTGCCGGATATAAGAGGTCTTGTGCTGATCGATGATATTTTAAAATTTTCCTCCAAAACACGTATCCTGGTTGTCAGCATGCATTCCAAAATAGACTATATCGTAAAAGCATTTCAGTCCGGCGCCATGGGCTATTTGATAAAGGACTCGGCTGCGGATAAGCTTCTGGAGGGAATTGAGTATGTGCTAAAAGGTCACTATTTTATGGATACATCGGTTTCTCATAAAGTGATAAACAAGCTTATCGGATTGCCGGAAAAGCAGATCGCTGTGACGGGTAGCGCTTACGACTTGCTGACTGCTCGCGAGCAGGAGGTCATGGTCCTGTTGGCCGAAGGACTGTCTACAAGCCAGGTTGCCGATAAACTTTTCATCAGCTCCAAAACGGTTGAAAACCACCGTTCCAGTATTATGCGCAAGCTCGAGCTGCATAATATCGTTGAACTAACCCGCTATGCTGCAAAGCTTGGCCTCATCGATATAGATTTATGGAAAGAATAATCCCTCATTAATGTCCTGCCATATGGGAAATATTCTCCCTTTCGTATAGGGGAAATTCCCTCCTGGGGGATTTCCATAGCATAAATGAAGCCCTCCCCCTATGGACAAAATTAATAAAGACGGTAATAAATATTCTGTCGCGAAATTCCATTGATTACACAAAATATAAAATGTTTTCATCGGGTCGCTTTTTGAGCAAGCCCTTAGATTCATGGCTTCAGATTAGAGGTTAAATTATGGTTGCCAAAGCAAGCCGAAATCTACAAGAAATAGAAATGGTAGATAGGACAGACACGGGTTCAAGAGACAATTTGCCGGATATAACATGCCTCATTCGAAGTGTTCAGCGTATTGAGGGAAATCCGGATTGTTTTGGCAAGGCAGACGGGAAATGTGACCGTT